>VFZO01000001.1 GCA_016871155.1 Acidobacteriota bacterium
GCACTGGCCCGCCCTCGGAAAGGGGATTCTGATCAAATCCGGCACGGGAGTGAGGCGTTGGTGTATACTGTGGGGGTCCGGGAGACCCAAAATGGAAATCCCGGCTTAACCTTCGGGTTGTGTCCCCTATTGTGGCGAAACGGTTTTTTCGGCATGGCCCTTGCATTTGTCCAAAGTGGGGATAAGATAACAGGGTTTCCCATATGTGGCAGCACAACTACATCCCGATTGCCGATAATCTCGGCGCCTCGGCGCTGGTCGCCGCTCTTCCCATCTTCGTTCTGCTCTTGATGCTCGGTGTCCTGAAGAAACCGGCCTGGATGGCGGGCTTGGCGGGTCTGGCCACGGCGGCGGTAGTGGCCCTGTTCGCTTACGGCATGCCGGTCTCCATGGTCGTCTCGTCGGCTACCTACGGCGCGGCGTTCGGATTGCTCCCGATTGGCTGGATCGTCTTCTCGGCGATCCTGCTCTACCGGTTGACCGTGGACACAGGGAAATTCGAGATCGTGAAGGAATCGGTAGGCAGCCTGACGCCGGACCGCCGGCTCCAGGCGCTGCTGATTGCGTTCGCCTTCGGCGCGTTCATCGAAGGAGCGGCCGGTTTTGGCAGTCCCGTGGCCGTAGCCGCGGCGATGTTGACCGGCCTCGGGTTCTCCCCGTTCTACGCGGCAGGCATCTGCCTGCTGGCGAATACGGCACCCGTCGCGTTTGGCTCCATCGGTATTCCGGTGACGACGCTGGCGGGAACCACGGGCCTGAACGTGAACGAGCTGAGCGGCGCCGTCGGGCGCATCTGCGCACCGATCTCGTTCTGGGTACCGGCCTACTTGGTCATGGTGATGGGCGGATGGCGCGCGCTGAAGGGCGTACTGCCGGCCGTCATCGTCTGCGGCGGCGCGTTCGCCGGCCTTCAATACTGGGTCTCGAATCACCTGGGTCCGGAACTGGTCGACATTACAAGTTCGCTGGCGGCCATCGGCTCTCTCGTACTGCTGTTCAAGCTGTGGAAGCCGTCGGACACCTTCGAGCTGGAAGGGTGCACGCCGCAGAAGCCGGCCACGAAGAAGTATTCGGGCTCGGAGCTGTTCTGGGCGTGGATGCCCTATCTGATGCTGGTGCTGTTTGTGTTGGTGTGGGGCCATGGAAGCGTGAAGGCGTTTCTGGTTTCCACCAACATCAACGTGCAATGGCCCGGCCTCCACAACATGATTCAGCGCGTGCCGCCGGCCGTGGTGAACGCCGGGCCGTATCCGGCGATGTATGCGGTCAGTTGGTTATCGGCGGCGGGTACATCCTGCGTGCTGGCGACGATCGCCGCGGCAGCATTATTAGGCGTGGGCCCAGGCCGGTTCCTCGGGATTCTGGGAACCACGCTGCAGCAGTTGGCCAAGCCGCTGCTCACGATCGCGAGCGTTCTGGCGCTGGCCTTCCTGATGAACTACTCCGGCGCGACGGCCACCCTGGGATTGGCCTTCGCCTCCACGGGTTCCACGTTCCCGTTCTTCAGCGCGATGCTGGGCTGGCTGGGTGTCTTCCTGACGGGCTCCGATACGTCGGCCAACGCGCTGTTCGGTAATCTGCAGGTGATTACCGCAAACAAGCTGGGTTTGGATCCGGTGCTGATGGCGTCGGCGAATTCAAGCGGCGGCGTGATGGGCAAGATGATCAGCCTGCAGAGCATCGCTGTGGCGGCCGCGGCGACTGGCATGGCGGCTTCCGACGAATCGAAACTGTTTCGATTTACGCTGAAGCACAGCATCTTCCTGGCTTCGCTGATCGGATTGATCACCGTTTTCTACGCCTTCAAATAGGATCGCCGGCCGTGTTACTCTATAGGCGCGAATGCGAGGGATCACCAGTAGCGTGCGCCGCCGGTTCACAGCGATGTGGATGCTACTCGTGTTTCTGCTGGCGCAGGCCGTGCCGCTTGTCGCCCTCGGTATCACCGACGGAGCGAAAGGCATGGAGTGCTGCCGGCGCGGCGGTAAGAATTCGCATTGCTGCAAACGGAAGGCAGTGTCCACGACCGTTGGCCTTCAGGCCGCCGGCAGCGGCTGCCATCTGCCGTGTTGCGGCGTGCCCTCCCATTCCGCGCCCTCGCTGATCGTGCCCGCGCAGCCCGCCTACCTGGAAGACGCCCCGGTTTCCGAGCCGGTGGCCCTTCGCGTTACGCCGTCCGAGGCGCGCGTTTCGGCTGGCGTCGACCCCAGTCTCTATCAGCGGCCTCCACCTATTTTCATTCGTTAGATTTCGCGGCCGAAGTTTCCCGCAGACTTACGAATCAATAGGAGAAGAGCTATGCGTGCTTTGTACGCAACACTCGCACTTGCCACGGCATGGGGACAGAGTGTGAGCGGTACCCTGAACGGGACCGTGCTGGATCCGCAGGGACTGGCGATCCAGAACGCCGCCGTGCGAGTTGCAAACCGGGCGACGAACGCCGAATGGAAATTGGAAAGCGATGGCGCCGGCTCGTTCCGGCTGGCCGCGCTGCCACCGGGCGACTATCGCGTGGAGGTGACGGCCACCGGGTTTGCCCGGCTGGTTTTCGACGGCGTCCGCATCGAGCTGGGGCGCACGCAATCGCTGCGCGCCGCCATGCAGACGGAATCGACCAAGCAGGAAATTACGGTTTCGAGCGAAGGGGTTTCGGCGGTTACGTTCGATGCCGCGGGCGACGGGAAATCGTACTCGCAGGCGCTGATGCAGGACCTGCCCATGGCCACCGGCGGCACCGGCCGCAACTTCCGGAATCAGGCGTACCTGACGCCCGCGGTGACGCCATCCACGGCGGCGCACCGGCCATTTAGCGTGGCCGGCGCTCGCAACCGGAACGTCAACTATTTGATCGACTCCAACGACTACAACGAGATTGAAGGCGGCATGGTGATGGGCCGCGGCGTCAGCGAGCAGTTGATCGCCTCCGAGTCGATCGAAGGCATGCAGGTGTTGACACACAACTTCAAGGCCGAGTACGGCCGCCAGAACGGCGCCATCGTCAGCATGATCTCCAAACGCGGCGGTAACGAGTGGCACGGCAACCTGTACGAGTATTTCCGCCACTCCGCGCTGGCGGCGCGCAACGCGTTCGACAATCAAAAGCCGCCGCTGAAGTTCAATTTTTTCGGCGGGACCATCGGTGGCGCACTGAAGAAGGACAAGGCCTTTATCTTCGGCAACTGGGAAGGTTTCAACCGCGTCGTCAGCTCGGCAACGACGATTCAAACCCTGCTGCCGGCGCAGCGTGCGATGGCCGTGCCCGCTGTGCGCGCGTTCGTCGATAAGTATCCGGAACCGAACGTACCGGGCACGAATCTTCATCGGGCCAACGCGCGGCAGGGCGGCTTCATGCAGACGTTTCTGATCCGGTTCGACGCGAATCTGACGGACTCGCAACGGCTGTTCTCGCGCTCCACTTACATGAATTCGAGCAACGAGAACACAGCCGGCGCGGCGCAGCAGGCGTCCAACGTGCAGACGCAGCCCCAGGGGCATTCGCTGCACCACATCTGGACGCCGCGGTCGAACGTCGTCAACGAAGCGCGGTTCAATTACACGCGCTACAAGCTGTTCGACACGTTCAAGGATCCGGTGCTGTTGACGGATCAGGTTGGCTTCGTGCAGGTGAACGGATTGACGGCGCTTGGCTTCTCCGGTTTCCTGGGACGCCGGACGTTCCAGAACAATTACCAGTACACGAACGATCTGTCGGTGATTCATGGCCGGCATACTCTGAAGGCGGGCGTGGCGGCGCGCCGCATGCAGTTGAACAACGGCGTGATTAACGCGCAGTTTCTCGGATCGCTGCGGTTCAATAATGTGAACGACTTTCTGGCCGGACGAGCGGCGTCCTATACGAAAAACGTTGGGCAGCCGTTCGTTGGTCTGCGCGCGACGGAATTCAACACCTTCTTTCAGGACGATTGGCAGATCACGCCGCGCCTTCAACTGAACCTGGGCGTTCGCTACGAGTACAACCAGGTGCCGGGAGAGGTGAACGGGCTGATCGCCGATCGCTACCGAATCAACAGCGACCCGAACAACATCGCGCCGCGATTTGGGTTCGCCTATCGCGCCGACAAGGCGGGCAAGTCCGTCGTGCGCGGCGGCTATGGCATCTACTACAACGTGCTCGAGCTGGCCTTTGCCGGACTGTCGCGGTTTAACCCGCCGCTGATACAGTCGCTGGCGAACGCGACGCCGCGCTTCCCCAACCTGCTGGACGGCGCGTCGTCTTCATTGCCGAGCGGCCTAGTGTATCCGAGCGGCGATCTACGTAATCCCTACGCGCAGCACATCACGTTGAGTTACGAGCGCGAACTGTTCAATCCCCAGACCACGATTTCGGTGGGCTACATTGGGACCCTCTCGCGAAAACTGCCCTTTACGGCGCGGCCGAACGGCGGCGATGGACTGGCGCAGGCCACGCGGCCGGATCCGTCCGTTGGCGTGGTCAACGTGCTGGCCACCGGCCAGAATTCGCACTATCAGGGATTGCAGTCCACGTTTACCTGGCAGCGGCGCGGTCTGCTGATCCGCACCAGCTACACCTACTCGAAGTTCATCGATACGGTGAGCGATATTCCGTCGACGAATCAGAATCTCGACCGCGGCATTCTGGCGCTGGACGAGCGCAACTGGAACTTGAATCGAGGACCGGCCGATTTCGACGTGCGGCACCTGTTCAATACGGCGTGGTCCTACGAACTGCCTTGGATGGCGAAGAACCGGCTGCTGGGCGGCTGGAGCGTGCAAGGGATCGTGACCGCGAACTCGGGCCGGCCCTATACGCTGTACGCCGGCGTCGATTCGCCGCTCGGCAACAATAACAACCGCATTTTCGACGTGGCCGGCACATTGCTGCGAAATGGCGGAGGGTCCCGGCGGGCGATCGAACTGGCGCCCGGCGCGACCCGCGCGCAGTTGACGCCGGCGCGGACGCAATTCGGGACCATCGGCCGGAACACCGAGCGGGCCGACAGCCTGCTGTCCACCAACGTTTCCGTGTTCAAGACGTTTCCGATCACAGAGCGCTGGAAGCTGCAGTTCCGGGCCGAGTCCTATAACATCACCAACACCTCGAACTACGACGTTCCCGACGGCGTCCTAAGTTCGGCTAACTTCGGCCAGGCGCTGGCCGCGTTCGATTCCCGCCAACACCAGTTGGCCCTGCGCCTTTCGTTTTGATCTGGAGCCAACTATGATCCCGAAATTTCTATCGATCTCCCTCTGCGCCACGGCGCTTTTGGCGGCGGAGGGAAAACCTTCGCCGCGCTCTTTCGCTGTGACGTTCGAGCCGGAAGCGCAGTCGTTGGGCGCCGGCAAGAGTCCGAAGTTCTTCGCCAGGCGCGCGCACGGGCTGATGTTTTTGAAGACGGTGGGCAGCGACCTTATGTTTTATTCGTCGCCGGACCTGGGCGAGTCGCAAGGCGAATCGATGAAGGTGAACAACGTTCCGGGCGAAGTTTCCGATCACGGCGAGAACGCGCCCCAGTTGCTGACGTCCCCGGACGAGTCGTTCCTGTACGCGGTGTGGAACGCGCGCGATCCGAAGAATCCGGAAGGCTCCGTCGTCCGGTTCTCGCGGGCCGGTGCCATGCGCACGGTGTGGAGCCCGGCGGTGACTCTGAACGACGACAACAAGCCGGTGAGCCACGGATTTCAGACGGCCGCCGTGGCGCCGGACGGCACGATCTACGTGGGATGGCTGGACGGGCGCGACGGCCGCGGAGCGACCGAAGGGGCCACCGGCGGAACGACGTCGATCTACATGACGCGATCCACCGATGGCGGCAAAACCTGGTCGAAGAACGTCCGCGTGGGGACGAACGTTTGTCCCTGCTGCCGGCTGGCGTGGGGCTTCGTCAACGGGCGCGTGGTGCTGGCATGGCGGTACGTGGAAAAGGGCGATATCCGCGACATCTACTCGGCCGCCAGCGACGATCAGGGCGAGACGTGGTCCGCCGCCGCACCCGTTTTCAAGGACGGATGGAAGATCAAAGGCTGCCCGCATGTTGGACCCGCGATGACGTCTCTGGGTGGCAAGCTCTACATCACCTGGTTCACCGAAGGCGCCAACGATCCGGCTATCTACATGGCGTCGTCAGCCGATGGCGGCAAGACGTGGGGGCCGCGGACAAAGCTCTCGACGGGAACCACGGACCCGACGCATCCGCAGATCGCCGTGAACGAAGGCCGCATGGCGGTGGTCTTTCAGGCGCGCGATGCGAAGGCCAAGGGCGGCTGGGGCAAGATGGGCGTCTATTACCGGGAGATCCGGGCCGGCGGGACGATGAGCGCGCTCGTCCGCGCCGGCGAAGGCAAGTCGACGCCGACGTATCCGATGGTGGCGCTCGGGCTTTCCGGGCGCGTTTTCATTGGGTGGACGGAGACCTCCGAAGGCGCTTCCCAGGCGATGCTGCTGCGCGGCCGCGCGGCGCAATAAAACATTTTCGTCCAATTTTGTTACGCTTAACGGCGGAGGCATTTTGATCCAATGCGCCTTGCCGTTTCGCTCCTCGCGGTAGCCAGCGCGTTCGCACAGTTCGCGCCGCTGCAACTGCCCAGCTACGATATGTTCCGTTACGCCACGGCGGGCCGGAACTTCAGCTACCGGTTCGCTCCTACTGGGGGCGCCGCGCCGTACCGCTACTCCGTGCAGTCCGGAACGGAGTTGCCGCCGGGGCTCCGGCTCGACGCGTCGACGGGTGAGTTGGCGGGGCTGATCGTGCAGCCGGGCGAGTACCGGCATGGCATCTGCGTCGCCGACGCGGCGCGCGCCACCATCTGCGTTCCGTTCCTGGTCATCGTGGTGCGTAATGAGGGCGAGACGTACACGGAGCTGGTGCCGGCACGGGTCAACTCGCAATACCAAAACCTGATCGCGCGGCCCGGAGAATTTCAAACGGTGGAGTACGATCCGGCGTCCGGCCGGCTGCCCGTTGGCCTGATTCTGGAGACGACGGGCCGGCTGTACGGCATTCCGCAGGCCCCCGGAGGGGCATCGGCGTTTCGCGTCCGCGCCAGGGAAGCGGATGGTGAAACGGTCACGCGTAACTACGTGATTCGCGTGCTGGGGCCGCTGGTCGCGAGCGTCCAACTGCCAAACGGATTCAGCGGCGTGCCGTATTCGGTGACGCCAACATTGATTGGTGACGCGCCGCCGCACACGTGGTCCGTGCGGCGTGGGCCGCTGCCGCCCGGCTTCACACTCAGCGACGATGGCCGGCTGAGCGGCGTGACCAACGCGGCAAATACCTATCCGTTCTCGCTGCGCGCGGCGGACAAGGACGGCGCCTATCACGATCAGGAGATGACGCTGGTGATCGAACCCACGCCGCCCGCACTGGAGGTGACGAACGCACCGCTGCCCGGTGGAGCGGTCGGCGTGCCGTACCGGCAGCAGATCAACGCGGCCGGCGGCCGCGCCCCGTATGTATTCCGGATTCTCGGCGCGCTGCCTGCCGGACTTTCGATCGACACTGGGGGGTTAATTAGCGGTACGCCCACGGCGGCGGAGTCGCGTACGTTCACGGTGCAGATTACCGACGTGACCGGAACCTCGGCGGCGAAGACGTTTACGATCACCATCAGTAATCTGCGCTATACGGGGCCGGCCATCCTGACGCTGTTCGCGCAGGAGGCGGGGCGCGCCGTGTTAACGCCGGAAGGCGGCACGGGGCCGTATCGTTGGACGGTGATCGCGGGCACGCTGCCGACGGGCGTGGCGCTTTCCGAAGACGGCGTTCTAAGCGGGACGCCGGCGGCGGCCGGGCAGACAACGGCGACGATCCGGTTGACCGACGGCGGCGGGCGGACGGTGGAGTTCCCGCTTGCCATCACGGTGAACGCTCCGCGGCCGGCCATCTCGCGGAACGGCATCGTGAACGGCGCATCGTTCGCCGGCGGCGCGATCGCGCCCGGGCAGATCGTCACGCTATTCGGCGCGCGCCTGGGCCCTGCCACGCTGGCGCCGTTCGTTCTCGGCTCCGACCGCCGGATTCCGGCGGCGCTGGCCGGCGTGCGCGTCCTGATCGGCGGCATCGCCGCGCCGCTGCTGTACGTCAGCGATACCCAGATTGGATTGATCGTACCCTACGACATTGCCGGCCGAAGCCGCGTCGACGCCGTTGTGGACTACAACGGCAGCCGCTCGGCCGCTATCGACATCAACGCCGCCGCGACCGCACCCGGATTGTTCACCGCCGACGCATCCGGGCGCGGCATGGCGGCGGCGTTGAACCAGGACGGTTCGGTGCACAGCCGGACGAATCCGGCGCGGGCCGGGAGCGTGGCCGTGCTGTTCGGCACGGGCGAAGGCCGCGGACTGCCAGCCGTCGCCGACGGTTCGCTGCAAGGGACAGACACGTCGCGCGCGGTGCTGCCGGTGCGCGTGACCGTGGGCGGACGCGAGGCGCAGGTGCTCTACGCCGGCGGAGCGCCGGGCCTGGTGTCGGGACTGCTGCAGTTGAACATTCGATTGGCCGAGGACACGCCGGCCGGCGATCAGCCGGTGGTGCTGACCATCGGCGACGCATCGAGCGCCGCCACGGCGACGCTGGCCGTGGTGCGTTAAAGGGAACTGCTGTACCCTGACAGTCGATGCTCCGATTCGCGTTACTGCTGAGTCTCTCCGTGTTCGGACAGTTGCACCGGCCGGAGGAACTGCTGCGCGGGCCGATGGAATGGCGCACGCTGCCCCTGGCCACGCACACCGTTCACCGGGCCGAAGCGGGCGGCAGGCAGTTCAATCTTCACTCCTACATCACGCATTTCGGCGGCAAGTTCTGGGCTGTGTGGTCGGCCAGTCCGGTGGACGAGGATTCGGATGAACAGGTGGTGCTGTATTCGACCAGCGCCGACGGCAAGACCTGGACGCGCGCCGCGAATTTGACGACCGATCCGCCGGGCGACGGACGATGGATCGCGCGCGGCGTCTACGTGGCGGACGGCGAATTGACGGCGCTGGCCGCCTATATGGAGAGCGCGGACTACGGCAACCGCGGCGAAGGCGACGTGTGGAAGAACCTGCGGTTGATGCGTTTCGTCTGGACAGGCTCGGCCTGGGCGCCGCGCGGCGTGTTCGCCGAGAACTGCATGAACAACTTCCCGCCGGAGACTCTGAACGGAACGCTTGCGATGGTGTGCCGCGATAGCCGCATGGACGTTTCGATGGCGTTGCGAACGGGCGCGAAGTGGACCCATACGAAGCTGGCGGCGGAGCCGCCGAACGACAGGATGGACGAGCCGGCGTTCTACGCGACGCGCGGCGCGGAGGTCCACATGATCGTCCGCGACAATACGCGCTCCGGCTTCCTGCTGCGCGCCGTGAGCCGGGACCACGGCCGCACCTGGACGGCGCCGGTGCGGACGAACTATCCGGACGCGACGTCGAAGAACTTTCCAGGCAAACTGTCCAACGGGTGGCACTACCTGATCAGCAATCCGGTGGCCGCGCGGCGCGACCCCTTGACCATCAGCTTCAGCCGCGACGGCTGGACGTTCTCTCATCCTATGGCTGTGCGCCAGCATCCACCGGATCGCCGGTATGCGGGGCGCGCGAAGGGTTCGGGCTCCGTGCAGTATCCGCACGCGGTGGAACACAACGGCTCGCTGTGGGTGATCTACGCGACGAATAAAGAAGACATCGAAGTAACCGAAATTCCGCTGGCCAAGATGGGGCTGGAGGAACGGGCCGAAACGAAACCGTTCGAAGTGGTTGTGTATGGCGGCACGCCCGGCGGCGTGGCGGCGGCGGTTACGGCGGCCCGGGCCGGCCGGCAGGTGGCGCTGGTGGAGCCGCACAAGCACCTGGGCGGCATGACGGTGAGCGGACTGGGCAAAAGCGACATCGAAACGCGCGAAGCGATCGGCGGGTTGTTTCGCGAGTTCACCAGCCAAATTCGCGAACACTACGTGGAGCACCTGGGTCCGGAGGGCGCGAAGCTCTCTCGCGACGGCTACTACTACGAGCCGTCGGTGGCGCTGCGCGTGATGCGCCGTCTGGTCGACAACGAAAAACGGATAACGGTGCTGACCAACCACCGGCTTGTGGCCGGCTTCAAGAGTGGCAGCCGGCTTGCGGTGGCGCGGGTGAAGGATCGCGAGACGGAACGCCTGCACGATCTGCGCGCGCCCGTGTTTATCGATGCCAGTTATGAAGGCGACCTGGCGGCCTACGCACTGGCGCGGTACCGGCTGGGCCGCGAATCGCGGCAGGAGTTCAACGAACCGCACGCCGGCGTCATCTACCAGAATCATGAGACGCGGGAGATCCTGCCTGGCTCGACCGGGGAAGGGGACCGGCGGTTGCCGGCGTACACCTACCGGCTCTGTTTGACCTCGAACCCGGAGAACTCGGTTCCTTTGACCGGGCCGCCGCCCGAGTACGACCGGGCGAGATACACCGGCTATCTCGACGATTGGAAGGCCGGCCGGTTCGCGCCGCCCAAGGAGATGCGCGACGGAGTGGGCTACTACGCGCCCACGTTCCATACCGTGGTTCGCGCGCTGTCGTTCGCGGAGCTGCCGAACCGCAAGTTCGACGTGAACATGAATCCACGCCCCTTGGGGTTTCCGTTCGCCGAGTTGAACGAGAACTATGTCGAGGCCGATTGGGAAGATCGCGCCCGTATTGAGGCGCACATTCGTAACGTGACCTTGGGGCTGCTCTATTTTCTACAGAACGACGCCGCAATCCCGGAGGCCCATCGCGCCCTGGCACGGCAGTATCTCCTGGCGAAGGACGAGTTCCCCGATAACGGCCACTTCCCGTTTCAGCTCTACATCCGCGAGGCGCGGCGGCTGGCCGGGCTGTACACGTTGAGCGAAAACGATACCATCCTGCAGGCGAACGCCCAGCGGACACAGGCACACGCCGATTCGATCGCCGCCGGCGAGTTTCCGGTCGATAGTTTTCCAGTGCGCCGGGCCGAGGCCGGGCGCGGCGCGCTCGAGGGCTACATCTTTATGCTGGACCGGCAGACCAAGCCGTATCAGATTCCGTATCGCGTCATGCTGCCGGAAGCGGTGAACGGGTTGCTGGTGCCGGTCGCCGCATCCACCACGCACGTCGCGTTCTCCACCGTCCGGATGGAGCCCACCTGGATGGCTATGGGCCAGGCCGCCGGACTGGCGGCCCACTTAGCCGTGCGGGCCGATATCGCTCCGCGGGCGCTCGAACCCGGCTACTTGCAGCGGGAGCTATTGAAGCTGGGGCAGGTGATCACGTACTTTAAGGACATTGACCGGGCGCATCCGAACTACGCGGCGCTGCAATACTGGGGCGCGCGCGGATTTTTCACGGACTACTTCGCGCGCGCCAACGATCCGGTTTCGGACGAGGTCGCCAAGGCGTGGGCGAGAATCTCCGGCCGCATGATCGAGCACGCGGGCCTGACCCGCGGCGCGTTGTGCCAGAGGCTCTACGAACTAGCGGAGCGCGGCGGTTCGCAGCCGCAGTAGAACGATGTCTTCCATGTTCTCCGCGTGGATGATGTAGAGCCAGCCGTCGCGCTCCAGCAACTGCGGGTAGTGGTAGCCGCGGTAGCCGGGGTCCTTGCCGGCGTAGCGGTACGTGGTGTCGGAATCGCGAAGCAGAAAGGTCCTGTCGAACACGACGCCATCCGGGCTCAACGATAGCGCGAGCGGAATGCGCACGCCGCTGGTGTTCGGGTTCGACGCCAGGGCGTATCGCCCGCCGGCCAGGCGCAGCACGTTGAATTTCGCCATGGCGTCCGGGAAGTTCGTTTTGACGGGGCGTCCGAAATCGACGGAGCGGTAGAGACGGCGCGAGCGGTCTCCGTCGCGAAACGCCAACTGCACGTTTCCGTCCTTGGATAACCACCATTCGGGTTCGTCGAGGTTCGCGCCGCTCCTGGGAACATCCACCACGGTCCAGTCCGATTCGGAGCGCACGCCGCCGCGCAGGAGCGTGAGGTTCATGCGGTGATCCCGGCGCGCGAAGAGCCATTCGCCGCTGGGCATTTGACGCGGAGGAAAGTTGTTGATCGCATCGCGCGCCACCACGATGGGCGAGCCGAATCGCGTGCCGTTCCACTTATAGCCGCGGAGTTCCAGGCCGGGGCCGAACAGCGGCCGGACGGCTTCGTCGCGGGCGGCGAGCGCGATCAACTCGCCATTGCGAATCCAGAAGCCCCGGGCGAAGCTCCGGAACCCCTCCTCGCTCGGCGTCAACGCCCGCGGGGCGGACCAATGCACACCGTCTGCGCTGGTGGCGTAGCGAACGTATTGGCCGGACTGCAGATCGCGGACACGGTTGGTGCTCCACATGGCCCAGAATCGGCCCGCGTGCCAGGCAATGTAGGGATGCATGTTGAAGCCGTTGGTGTGTTCCACGCCGCGAAAAACCGTGATCGCTTCGCTGGGCAACGCACGCGGCTCTTCGAGCGGGGCGTACATGTTCGCGGCGAGAAAACGGCTTGTCTCCCGGGCCAACGCTTCGGCGTGCGAGAGCAGCATGGAGTGCCCGGCGCCTTCGATCCACACCAGTTCGATGTTGGGACGATCCGGAATCTTCAGTTGTTCGCGGTCCGGCCGGGGAAGGCCGCGGTCTCCCCAGATCGAAAGGATTGGAAGAGTGGAGGCGGCGAGGATGCGGGAGCCGTCCCACTTGCGCCACGCCGAACCAAAGGCCTGGATCTCTTGCGGGGTCAGTGTCGCGCGGATGCGGTGGCGGTGCGCGAGAACGTCCGGCGGGAGGATGCGATTTTTGTCCGAAGGAAAGGCGGCGAGTTGCGTGGAGTGGTGGATCCAGCCTTCAATGGGCACGATGCCGCGCAGACCCTTGGGCTTCCGGCCGGCGATTTCGATGGCGATCATGGCGCCAATGGAGTGACCGCCGACGTAGAAATCGTCGAGGCCGCGGGCAGACTTCAGGACATGATCGGCCAGGCCCTCGATCGTGGGATTGGCGGGCATGGGGCCGGCGCCGTGGCCCGGCAGTTCTATGACACGGACCTCGACACCCGGTTGGAGGTGGCGAATGTAGGGGGCGAAGATCTGGCGGTCGTTCCAGCTTCCGGGAACGAGGATCAGCGTGGGCGCCGCGAACGCGAGGCCGCCACAAAGCAGGCCGATCAACGCGGAGGTGGGTATGACCATTTTGTGGGGCAGACCGGCGTCGCCGTTGCCGGGGAGCCATGGCCTCTTCAGACTAGCAAAATCAAAGAAAAAGCGGCCGCTAGTTGGCGGCCGCTTTTTCTTTTCCGTTTGCGCCTGGTTTAGAAGAAGTACTTCAGACCAAACTGGATGTTGCGGGGAGCCTGGACCTGAGCTCCGATCGCGCCGGCGGTAGCCGGGGCGGCGACGTTCAGGCCGGGGGGCGCCCAGCTCACGTTGTTAAAGGCGTTGAACAGTTCGGCGCGGAAGTCGATGTAGTTCCGTTCCGAGATGTTGAAGCGTTTGCCGATCGAGATATCCGTGCTGAAGAAGCCCGGGCCGCGCTCGGTGCCGATCGACGAGCTGCCAAACTGGCCATCGGCCGGTTGGCCGTAGGCGCACGTCCCGTTGTCAACTCCACCGGCGCAGAACACGGCGCCACGGGCGGCGGCATCGGTCGGCAGGCCGAACCAGTTGTCGACGTTCCGGAGCGATTCGTTCACGGTGAAGGCACGATAGCGATTGGCACGGACGTTGCCGCGAACCGCCTGGCCCGTCCGATCATTGGCGCGAACCGTGATCGGCAGGCCCGAACGGGTCATGAGCGAGTAATTGGCGTTCCAGCCGCCGATCAGCAGATCCGCCGCCCGGCCCATCCCGCTGCCGAACTTCTTGCCCTTGCCAACGGGGACGAACCACGAACCGGCAATGGTGAAGTTGCTGCGGATGTCGAAGAACGACGGGCCGCGGTTGGAGCGGCGGTCGTAGGCGTTCTGCCAGTAGGCGCCTTCGCCGGCGGTGAAGCCGGAGCCGTAGTAGCCGAGGTTGTCCGTCAGCGTCTTGCCGTAGGTGTAGGAGGCCAGGAAATCGAACCCGGCGGCAAACTTGCGGCGGGCCGTCATCTGCAACGCGTGGTAGTCCATGGTGGCGGACGATTCGGTGCGGGCGATGTTGCCCAGGTTCGGCAGCCGGGTGATGAGAGGCCGGCGCAGATTGAGGTTCGTCCACGTTGCGAACGGGCCGGTTCCCGGCAGCGGCTGATTGGCTTCCACAGGTGCCACGAGGTGGGTACCCTTCTGCCCGACGTAGCCGGCCTGCACGGAAGTGGAGTTATCGAACTGATACTCGGTCGTGAAGTTGATCTGGCTGGTGGTCTGCGGCCGCAGATTCAGATCCCACGCGCGGCCCTGGAGCTGCGGCGTGACGCCGGCCGAGGCCGGGCGCGGCATGTCGAGCGTGATGTTGGCGGTCACGACATCGGAGAAACCGGTGCGGATGGAGCCGGGGGTTCGCGGGTCATAGGAGAAGTCCGTCTCCACAAAGAACGGAGCGTTCAGCGGCAGGCGCAGGTTGGCGCCGGTGCCCTCCATAAAGCTCTGGTAGGCGTAGCCGCCGCGAACGACTAGCTTGGACTTGAACTGGTCCGGTGTCCAGGCGAAACCGATGCGGGGCATGAACTGCTTGCGGTACGGGTTGTAGGTCGCGCGGCCGAGGGGGCCGCCGGCCTGCACCAGAGTACCGGCGAAGGTGTCGACGTTGACCTGCCGGTTGTCCTTCTCATAGATCGGCTGCATGTACTCCCAGCGCATGCCGATGTTCAACGTAAAGGTGCGGGCGGCCTTGAAGTCGTCCTGGAAGAACAGGGCGGAGCGCCAGAAGCGGTGGCCCCAAGGATCGGCGACGGCGCCGCGGCCCTTGCTGTTCAGCGCGTCGATCAGGAAGTCGCCGAAATCCAGGCCCGTGTAGGTGCCGGTGTAACGGAAGAGGCCGAGCGCGCCGTTGTTGCCGGCGTAGTAGCGGTCCTGGTTGTACTTCATCAACTGCGTGCCCATCTTCATCAGGTGCTTGCCCTTCTGCCAGGTGAGGTTGTCGTAGATGATGTACTTGGTGTCGGTGGTGTTGGACAGCGTTGCCGCGGCGCCGATGCCGGACAATCCGCTGCCGATGCCGATCGCACTCAAACCCGCGATCGGTTGGCCGCCTGGGATCCCAAACTTCTGGTTCCCGTCCGCACCAAGCTGACCGCTCCAATCGAGCGTAACGTCATTGATTCCGACGCGCGAGAACGAGAAACGCGCTTCATTGACGATCGATGGCGAAACCGTACGATTCCAGTTGGCAACCCAAGAGTAGGTGGGGCCTTCCTGGCCGCTGGTCATGAACACCGGCAACGCAGCCTGGCTGCCCACCGCTTCATACCGGCCGATCGACCAACGCGCCATCAGCGTGTCGCGGTCCGACGGGCGATAGTCGACCTTCGCGTCCGCCTGATGATTGTTCAGCTTCGAGGCCGACGCCGAGGCGAAGTTGCCCGAGACGCCCAGCGGGCCGACGCCCGCCTGGTTCGGCAGCGGGTAAAGCGACGAATTGGTAAATAGAAAACGGGCCACCGGGCTGAAGCGGGACTGCGGAATCTGCTTATTCGGGAAGGGCTGGCCGTTCGTGGGGTCGGTGATCTGCGGGTTGGGGAACTGGCTCAGATCGCCGTTGCGCCAGGTCTGCGGCGCCACGGAGGCCGAGGCCGGGCCGTCGTTGCGCTGCAAGGTGCCTTCGTAATCGACAAAGAAGAACATCTTGTTGCGCTGAATGGGTCCGCCCAGCGTGCCGCCGAAGATGTTGCGCTTGAAGCCGGTCCGGGTGGCCGTGGAGACGTTGCGGTTGCGGAAGAAGCCGTTGGCGTCGAGCTTGCTGTTGCGGAGGAACTCGAACAGGTTGCCGTGGAACTGGTTGGTGCCGCTCTTCAGCGACATCATCACGGTCGCGCCGCCGGAGTTGCCATAATCGGCCGCGGCGTTGCCGGTGAGGACCTTCACTTCCTCCAGTGCATCGACGTTCGGCGAGTAGCCGACTCGATTGTCGATCGAATCGTTCACGTCCACGCCGTCCAGCATGAAGTTATTCGTCTGCTCCCGGTTTCCGTTGACGTACGGCCGTGCCCCGAATCGATTGTTCATCGCTTCCGGATTCGGGGAAACGGCGCCGGGAACCAGCAGCGTCAGCGAAACGAAGTTGCGGCCCTTGAGAGGGATTTCGGTCAGTTGCTTGGTGCCGAGCGACTCGCCGGTTTGGGTGGTTTCGGTCTGGAGCACGGGCGCGGCCGTTGTGATCTCCACCGACTGGGCGATGTCGCCGACTTCGAGTTTGAAGTCCACGCGCGCGACCTGGTTCACTTGGAGCGCGAACGGCCCCGTGGTGCCCTTCTTGAAGCCTTTGGCTTCCGCCGCGACGTTGTAGCTGCCGACGGGCAGAAAGAGAAGATTGTACACACCGGCTTCATTGCTCTGCGCGGTGTAGGTGAGGTTGGTGCCTGTGTTGGTGGCAGTTACCTTGGCGCTCGGAATCACGGCGCCGGATTGGTCGGAGAGCGTTCCAGTGAACGCGCCTGTAATGGTCTGCGCGGCCGCAAACGGCGAAGCCAGCGCCAGAATTAAGGTGAGGGATTGGATATTTCTCATGGTTAGAGTCAGACCTCTGCACTTTTATCCTAACAATCTCCCCCTACGCTGCGTCAAGTGCAACCTCTTGATTTAACGGGACTTGCAATTCCATAATCGGGAGCTTGGCCCTATGAAAAAATGTAACCGAATGGAAATACTGATCCAAAAAAGAAGAACCGGGCGCCTTGGGAGCGTCCGGTTCGGGGTTGTAAATCTTTTTCGGTTTACTTTCGTTTGCGCACTGCGGCCATAAGGGCGATGCCGGCAGCGGCCAGCGCCATTGTCCCCGGTTCTGGGACGGACCCGGACGAGCCTTGCCCAAGTGCGCCGATTCCGGCGATAACGTTATCGGCGCCGGCGAAGGCGCTATTGCCCTGCGCTACCTGAAAGGTCAGGCTCAAGAGCGGCGTATCGCTGATAAAGCCGACGAAGTTTGTGTGTCCGACTGGGGCGTTCAGATTGACGACGCTGTCCGGGTCGACGCCGTTGGAGGCGATCAAACTCCCGCTGGCGTTCGGGTCGATGCCGCCAGAGCCGTTCTCGAAGAAAAAGTTGCCTCCAATGGCCGTGACTCCGCCGGTGAAGCCAGAAAGGAGCAGCGAATCTCCCATCCCCTCTGTGCTCATCATCATGTTGCCGCCGATTTCTGCGACGTAGAGTCCGTTGGCCGCGGAAAACTGATAGCCGAAGCCGTTGCCGGACAGAGCCGACGGTGAAGCTAGACTTCCGAATGGGAAGGTTCCAAAATTCTCTTCATACATGGCGCCGGTCAGAGCGCCGAGAAACGTCGTGCGGTCGGTAAATGTCATGATGGCCGCATTGGCGGACAAGCCGCAAAAAAGAGCGGCAAACGCCATTTTCTTCATAGATATTCCTCCGAATGCATTGCTGCTACATTCGAGGCTAAGCGGGTCTGCTTACGACTACAAGTACTTGCGGTAAAGTACATTCGAAACTAAGGTGGCGACGGATAAGGCCTAAGTGAATCGCCTTACGACTACACGAGGCGGAGCGCTTACAACAGGGTCGGGTCGAACCCAGCGTCTTCGCCCACCGCGGTAGCAGCGGCGATGGGTTTTTCCTGGTTTAGCCAGTTCTGCAAGCCCTCTCTGGAGCCGCCAAAATAGAGGCGGACGAGCTCGTCGATGGCCGCACTGCGCAACAGGTTGGCATCCCGGCAGGGCGCGTAGAGGAATCGGCGTCCTTGTTTCCGGCGGGAGACCTGGCCTCGCTTGGTCAACCGGTCCAGCAGAGTCAGCACGGTTGTGTAGGCGAGGGTCTGGCGCGGATGAAGGACATCCACCACTTGGTGGACGTCGCCTTCCCCCAAATCCCAGAGTGCGGCAAGGCAGGCCATCTCTAAAGGAGGGGGCAGGGGTGATTGACTGGGTCGGCGGGGCATTTCGATTACTTCAGATCCTCTAGGGCCCCACTGAGTTTCTCGGCAAACAAAGATCCTGTGGTGGGATAGTCTGCCGATTTGGCGGTTTTTGTAGTTTTTGGGGCTGGCGGCGCGGGTGCCGGAGGCGTGGCGACCGGGTCGTCCTCGGCGAGAAAGCGATCCTTTTTCAGCAGCGTACGCTCCAGGGAGGATGCCCAACCGGTCCAATTTCCGCCCATCAACACATCCCGTTCGATGGCGACGCGGACGGTCTCCATCTTGGAATCCAGATTGTCCAGGTGATGCAGAAGCATGGCCTCCAGGAAGAGCGGGACCTTGGGAGAGCCGTATTCCATCAAACCGTGATGGCTGGCGATCATGTGCTCAACCAGCATGCGTAACTTCGGCGGAAATCCGGAGACGTTTCGGATCTTTTCATCCAGCATTCGAAGCGCGATGAGAATATGGCCGGTCAGTTGGCCTTCGTCGGTGTAACCGAAGGCGCGCTCATAGCTGAGTTCGTGGATCTTGCCTATGTCGTGGAGGATCACGCCAGTTACCAGCAGGTCCTCGTCGACGTCCGGGTAGTGCTTCGCGGTGAACTTGGCCAGCGTCATCAGACTCAGCACGTGTTCTATGAGTCCGCCGATCCAGGCATGGTGGATGGACTTAGCGGCCGGGGCGGTTTTGAAGCGCAGGGCGATCGCGGGGTCGGCGAAGAATGCCTCCATCAGAGCCTTCAAATGGGGGTTTCGCATGGCGGCGATGTGGCCCAGCAACTCGGCCATCATCTCTTCGCGGTCACGCTTGGAGCAAGGGAAGTAGTCGCCGGGGTCGACGTCATGCTCGCCGGCGCGCGATAGGCGGTCGACCCGGAGTTGCATCCGGTTCTGATAGACCGTGGCCGCCCCACGGACCTTCACATAGTCGTTGCGGTCGAACGTATCCATGATCTCGGCGACGTTGTCCCACATCTTGGCGTCCAGTTCACCGGTTTTGTCGCCCAGCACCAGTGAGAGATAGGGCTCACCGGTCTTTTTCTGGCGCACTTCTTTACTCAGTACGAGAAAGTAAGACTGCACCGTCTGGTTCTGTTCGATTTCGTTGACGAAGGTTTTCATCCCTAGAGTTCCCCCTAGGGTATCAGGACTCTTACGACTTGGAGGTCGATTTTCCTGTGATCGCGGTACCTGGGACGGGGAATCCGAGGAGTTTCTTCTTCCGCGTCATGCTGGCTACTTCTTTCTTGGTGACCGTTTCGGGCTTCAGGACGGCAGGGTCCGTCCACGCCGTGGACTTGCCCGGCGCGGCCGAGGTATCCACATACCCTTCCCGAAGCTCCAGGAACGCTTCGCTGCGCAGCTTGGTGAGGAATTCGCGGATGGCCGGCTGCATCTTGGGCTCATAGAGCTTGTTCATGATTTCGCCTTCCACTTCCTCATAGGCGGCGAGGCCGGCCTGATGATGCTCCTCCACCTTCAGAATTAGCCAGCCGTTGGGCATGCTGAAGGGGTCCAGCGTTTCGTTGCGCTGCGCGGCCCAGACCTTTTCCTCGATCTCCTTGCGCAGTTCGCCCTTTTTGAACGGCGGCAGTTCGCCCTCGTTGCGGGCGGAGTCGGAATCGGAGTTGTCGCGGGCGAGTTCGTTGAACTTTTCGCCGCGGCGGGCGCGTGAGGCGAGATCCTTGGCCTTCTTTTCGATGGCCGCTTTTTCGGTGTCGTTCTTCCCTTCGGTTGTCAGGAAGATTTCGCGAAGAAACAGGCGCTCTTCGCGCTGGAATTCTTCCTTATGCTCGTCGTAGTACTTGCGAACGTCGGCCTTTGGAATCACGATCTTGGAGCTGACTTCCTGGCCGATCACGCGGCGCGTGAGCATGTTGTTGCGGATCTCGGAACGATAGTCCTCAAACGACATGCCGGTGTTTTCGCGCACGTAGGCCTGGAAGGCGTCCTGATCCGCGATCTTCGACTTGCGCTGCATGTCGGCGATGTATTTGGTGACCTCGCCATCCAGGTTGATGCTCAACTCCTTGCCCTTCTGGACGAGCAGCATGGAGTCGATTTTGTCGCGGAGAAAGTCCTTCTCGCGCTCCTTGAGCGCCTGGGCGACGTCGCTCTCGCTGGCGCCGCGGGATTTCATATCCTCGGCCATGGCCTTGCGGGAGCGGTCGATCTCCGAGCGTGTGATGATCTCGCCGTTGACCTTGGCGATAATCTGCTCGATGACGACAACCTGAGCGGAGAGCGAGGCGGCGGCGAAGCCGGCCGCCAGTAGGGCGCGGTACGACATATCACCTTAGATTGTAGCGAAAGCAAGAGGAGAAGGTAGTAAATCTCCGGAGTTGACAGGAACGGGCGGAAACCCGGACAATGGTAGCGAACAAAAGGCGAATATATGTCGATCGCATTGCGCAAACTGGCGGAATTGGCGCCGCCCCGGAAGACGGTGGCGGTGGAGACCCGCCCTTACACGCCGGAGGAGTTGCGTGGTCTTCTGCCGGGTTTTCCGCAAGGGGGGATCACGGAGATCACCGGAGCCCGGTCCTCCGGACGGACGACGATGATGCACGCGGCGCTGGCGGCGGCGACCGCGGCGGGCGAGTTGTGCGCGCTGGTGGATGCCAGCGACGCGTTCGATCCCTCGTCGGCCGCCCAAAACGGAGTCGATCTGGACCGGCTGTTATGGGCGCGTTGCCACCACGACACGCAGGACGCGCTGAAGGCGGCGGACCTGATTCTCCACGCGGGCGGATTCAAGCTGGTGGTGTTGGATCTCTGCGACGTCCGGGATGCGCGCGGCGTGCCGGTTTCGGCGTGGCACCGGCTCCGCCTCGCGGTGGAGAACACGCCGAACGTGCTGCTGGTGACGGCCGCCGAACCGGTGCTGCGGCAGGCCGCGGCGATGCAGATCGCATTGGGTGGAACGGGACGGTGGGGGACGACGCTGATGCAGGGGCTGGACATTGCGGTTCATATTCGAAAGCCCATGCATGCGGCGGCGGGACCGGGAATGCTGCGCGCGCTGGCGTGCGGCGGCTAATCGACAGCGCCGCTTCCGGCCGCGATAGCGGTCCGGCAATCGGGGCTTACTTGGCCAATCCCTGACGGATCGCGAAACGGACGAGCTCGGAGGAGGACGAAAGCTGGAGTTTCTTCATGATCTTGCCGCGATGCGCGTCGACGGTATAGACGGAGATATCCAGGCTTGTCGCGATATCCTTGGCCGTGCGGCCTTCGGCCAGAAGCAGAAACACCTGCCGCTCGCGCGTGGACAGAAGGTCCAGCGGATTGCCCACGAACTGCTGATAGTCCGACAGCACGGCGTTGGAGACACCGGGGCTGATGTAGCTATTGTTCGCGGCCAGGGCCCGGACGGCGGCGATCAACTCGTTATCGGCCGCGTCCTTAAGCAGGTACCCCCGCGCGCCGGCGCGCAGCGTTTCCCGCACGTAGACGGCGTCCTGGTGCATGGAAAGAATCAGAACACGCAGATGCGGGAAGTTGCGGGACACCTGCTGGGCGACTTCCACCCCATTCATGCCGGGCATGCCCACATCGAGGATTAGGATATGGGGAGAGAGTACCGGGATCAGCCGGAGCGCCTCGGCGCCGGAGCCGGCTTCGCCGACCACTTCGAACTCGTCGTAGTGGGAGAGAATGAGCCGGAAACCCTTGCGGACCAGGGCGTGATCATCGACCAGAAGGATTCGTGAGCGGGAGTTCACTCTCTACTCCTTTTTTCGCCGGCTCTTCCGGAATGGGCACCGAGACGGCGATACGCAGACCCAGGGGCGGAGCGTTCCGGATGGAGATCGAGCCGCCGAGCGCGTTGGCGCGTTCCGCCATGCCGATCAGCCCCAGGCTGCCTGTGGCCGCCTTCGGGGCCGGCATGCCTTCGCCATCGTCGGTGATGCAAACATCGAGTTTCGCCCCGGCGCGCTTGATCTCGATGAAAACCCGCTTGGCCGACGAGTGCCGGGAAGCGTTCGTGAGCGCTTCCTGCGCCAGGCGGTACAGGTGCGTTTCCACGCCGGCGGGGAGGCGGCCGCGCAGGTTCGACGAGTAATCGACGACGATGCCGGTCCGTTGCGAGAAGCCGCGCGCCAGTTCCCGGAGCGACGCGTCCAGGCCGAAGTCGTCGAGAATGGACGGTCGCAGGAGCCGGGCCATTTCCCGCGCATTGGCGATCGCCTCCTTCACCATGCCCTTCACATCTTCCAGTCGCGCGTCCCCGTCCGCGGAATTGGCGTGCACAACGGAGAGCGTGGATTCGATGGCGTTCAGTGTCTGCCCAAATTCATCATGCAGTTCCTGCGAGAAGCGGCGGGCCGACTGCTCCTGCTCGTCCAGGATGTGGAGCGCGAGGTGGCGCAGCGTGTGCGCCTGGGTCTCCAGCTTTCCGAACAGCCGGAACGAAAAGAAGATCGCGCCGATGGTGCCCGTGATCGCGAATATGACCGCACCGCCCAGAAGGAGGGCGGAGTTGTTGAACAACTGGGCGAACGAACTGAGGTTGGCGGCGCGGAGTTGCACGGCCTCCTGGTAGGACGAGTCCAGCAGGCGGGCGACGCTCGCGACAAACCGGCGGTGGTTCAACGCAATGGATGCCCGGGCCGGCGATGAGCCGCCCAGGCTCGCGTCGACGGAATCGAACAGCAGCAGCGCGGAGGAACGGACGTTGCGCCAGGCCTCCGGGCTCTCCGGCCCGGCTTCGTCGACCAGACGGTTGATCTCTTCGCGCAGGTGACGCGACTCGGACTTTTGGGCGGCCAGACGCGCCGGGCCCGGCGAACCTTCCATGGCATAGAGGAGTTCACCCACGGACGTCTGCTCCAACTGTAGCTTGTCGATGTGACCGATGCGGGCCAGTTGCTGGGCCGAATACCGCTGGGAATCGGTGCCGGCGGACTGAACCGCCTGTAGCAGCAAAGCCGCCGAAATCAGCAGGAGCAAGACCACGGCGCCGAACCCAAAGGCCAGATACCAGAGCGTGCGGTGGGGGATGTGAATACTGTGCGAACGGAGGGGCATCTTCTAGTGATTTGGAATCGAATCGTAGTGCCGTAACCATGTTCTCACCGCGAAAAGCACGTACGAAATCCCAAATGACCAGTATTCGCGAGTAGTGAAAACCGTGACTCCACAGTGCCAAAAGCGCTCTCGCATCCCCAATGACAGTGAATCTATTGAGGGCGGAGGGTCCCAATGCCACTCTTTCTGTTAGGCGATCCGCATCTGTTCGGCGCGAGAAAGGGCATTGCATGATTCTGGAGCGTTTGCGGAGCTTTAACCGGATCTTTGACGACCGGTTCGAAGATTTGACCGCCGATAACTGGAAGTCCATCATCTACAGGGACTTCTCCGCGGGGTTGATCACCGCAATGACGGCGATTCCCATGGCGATGGGCTTCGCGATGGCGGCGGGAATGCGGCCGGAGCAGGGTATCATCGCCGGCGCCATGGCTTGCCTGGTAGGCCGTACCTGGGGTGGTTCCAAATACCAGGTTTATGGGCCGACCGCTGCGTTCATCCCGATTATTTACGCCGTGATGCAAAAGTATGATCACGGATTCCTGATCGCTGGCTCCATCATCGCAGGCTTGATTCTGATGATCCTCGGCCTGACCGGAACGGGGGCGATTGCCAAGTTGGTGCCCAACTCCATCATCGTCGGGTTTACGGTGGGTATCGCGTTGACGATCGCCGCCACCAATCTGTACGACGTGATGGGAATCACCACGGCGGCAACCGGTGGGAACCTATTGGCCAAGCTGCAGGGCGTTATCAGCCACGCGGGAGAATTGAGCGGACCGGCGCTGGCGATCGGATTAGGAACGCTGGTGTTGACCAAGGGACTGCTGCGCATATCCATTTTTATCCCGGCGCCGCTGCTGGCGTTGGGACTGGGAACCCTGGCCGCGGCGACAATCTGGAAGGACGCGGGACTGGCGACGATTCAATCGAAGTTCGGTTCGATTCCCAACAATTTCTTCGTCTTTACACCGCCTTCGCTGCCTGAGTTGACGCCGGCCGTGATGATGGACCTTGGGCTTCTCATATTCGGCGTCGTCTTTGTGTCGGGCGTCGAATCGGTGTTGTGTTCGTCCATGGCCGACCGGATGGCCGGGAACCGTAAGACGCCGTTCAATCCGGACAAGGAGTTCTGGGGACAGGGCCTGGTCCAGGTCATCACTCCTCTGATCAACGGATTCCCCTGCACAGGCGCGTTGGCGAGAACCGCCACCTCCATCAAGGCGGGCGCGGTGACCCCGCTGGCCGGGTACTTCAAGTTCGCGTTGAAGCTCGTGATGGCCTACTACATGGCCCACCTGCTGGAGATGGTGCCGATGGCTTGCATTGGCGGCATCCTGTTGTGGGTCTCCTCCAACATGATCAAGGTGAAGGAAATCCGCGAGGTTCTGGCGACGACGAAATTCCATTCGGCGCTCATGATCTACACGGCGGTGATGGTGCCGATGACGGACTTCCTGACGGGCGTTCTCACGGCACTCATAATCTTCGCGATCGGCAAGCGGTTCTTCGAAGACGGTGCGGAGGAGCAGAAGGTGTCCGAGAAAGCGACCGTGGAGGCATGAGGCAGTTTCGAGGGATCGTCGCGGCGGGCGCCGCTTCCGAGCTATCGCGTTTGGAAAGTGCGGGCGCGGCCGTGGCCGGCCCGGGGCGCCGGTGCGCGGTGTGGAAACCGCGACCCTGGACGAAGCGCTTGGCGTGGCCCGGCAGGAAGGTACGGACCTGCTCGTAGTAGCGGGAGGAGGTTCCAAAACGGCGGCGCGTCTGATGATGCTCGCTCCGTGCCCGGTATTGGTGATGCCGGCCGGCGCGGAGTTGAAACCGGGTCCGGTCCTGATTCCCGTGGATTTCTCGGAACATTCCCGCAAAGCGCTTGCCCACGGCGAGGCGCTGGCCGGCCGGTGGGGCCGCGAATCGATCTGCATGTTCGTTGAAACCGAGGACGCCCCGTGGCATGTGCAACGCGACGAAAAGGTGGAGCATGAACGAAAACTAGCCGCGCTCCGGGAGTTTGCCCCCTACTCGAACCGGCACATTTCAGAACCGCTCGAGCGGTCCGCCGAGGCGCTGGGCGCCATGGGCCTGTCCTTCGCGCATTCGATCGAAGGCGCCGACGTGGCCTGGACCATCGCGCGCGTGGCGGCGCGGGAAGGCTGCTCGATCACAGTCATGGGAACCCGGGGGCGAACCGCTTCGGCGGCTGTTTTGCTGGGCTCGGTGGCGGAACATTTGGCCCTCTACGGCACGCGGCCCGTACTGGCCGTGAAAACCGGCGAGCACAATCTCGGAGTGTTGGACCTGCTGCTTGGGGAAGAGTAGCGGCGAGTAACGCATATGAACCGCACGAAGCACGACATGAACGCACTCGAGTACTTGCACGAGGTGATGCTGGACCCGGACCAGCCTGCGGCCCCGGCCCCGAGTCTTCGCGCCTTGGCCGCCGGCCTTTCCTGGCCCAGGATTGCACCGCCCACCAAGTGGCCGGGCCTTTTCGTGGCGCGTATCCGGGAAATCTTCGCGGACGGTTGGAGCGATATCCTCCACGAACCGGCGCCTGGCCATGCCGGGGACGCCTCGACGCCTGCCGGGGAAGGCGCGGCCCGGACGCCCGCCGCCTAATCCTTCGCCCGTCCGGAGATACGGCCGCACTGTAGCTACTTCTGCGTGTGCTGCTCCCGCACCGAACGCGGGTCGTCCATCTTCGGCGACGGTTTGGGATCCAGCGGATCGCGGGCCTTGGCCGGATCGAACAGTTCGGGCCGGATGGCGCGGAGAGAAAAGGGCTGGAAGTCCGGCGTTTCGGTGAACATATCCGAAAGATCGGCGGCCGTGGCGTCATAGAGGTTCAGAGGGGGCAGCTTCAACAGCCGGAACACCGTCTTCAACAGCGCGGGGAAGCTGGCGTTGACCTTTGAAACGTAGTTCTTCTTCGCGTAGGGGCTGGCCATCAAAAAGACGGTGCGATGGGAGTCGACGTGATCGACGCCGCCCTGGGAATCATCCTCCGTGATGAACACGGCCATCTGTTTCCACCACGGACTCTTGGATAGAAACTCCATGATGCGGCCCAGCGCGTAGTCGTTGTCGGCCATGTACGATTCGCGGAACGGATAGCCGTCCTCGGGCCGCGGCGACGTCATATGGTCGTTGGGAAGGTGAATGTAGAGGAGGCGGGGAAAGGGTTCGTTGCCGACGATGTGGCGCTTCTCCATCTCCTGAATGAAGGCGTTGGCGCGGAACTGATCCGGGATGTTCATGTTGTATCCCGGGTAGTCGCGCGAAGTGTTCCGGAAAAGCGGATCCGGCATGGGGACGTTGGTAAGAAAGCGCGCGCCGGTGGGCTTCAGGCCGGGGCCTTCGTCGATGCCGGAGAGTTCGAATCCTTCACCGAAATTCCGGAACGGAATCCCGTGCTTATCCAGGTGATGCCACAGGGCGCCGGCCTCCAACTGCTCCTCCGGATGCACCGACGAATTGCTACCCGTGAACAATAAGCGGCCCGGCGCGGACGTTGGAAAGCGGAAGTTTTTCTGTCCGCCATAGGCGGCCATGAGCGTGGATTCGGTCCAGGCGTTCGGATAGCTGCCAACCATCCAATGGTGCCCGTCGACGCTCACCTCCGAGTCGGCGTAGAAATTATCGGAGAAGGCGAACTGCTCGGCCAGCGCGTGGTGATTGGGCGAGACGGGAACGTTCTTCATGGCGAAGCGCTGCTGCACCTCGCCGCGCGGGCTGGCTATCACTGCATACTGGCCCAGGCGGGCCAGATCCCAGGCGCCATTGACCGGCGCGTTGGAGGCGGAAACGACGTCGCCGAACACTTCGTCGAACGTGCGGTTTTCCTTGATGATGATGACGGCGTACTGAAGGGCGGCGGGCAGGGGAGCGGCCTCGCTCGCCGGGGTGAAGCCGTTCAGTTGCAGCACGCGCGCCGTGTGTCCGGCGGCGCTGGAGGGATCGGGAACCGGATAGACGGAGATGGAGCCGCGCCGCTGATCGGTGATGAAGCTTTGCTCGAACGCCTTGGTCATCGACGCGTTGGGCCCCGTGCCGTGGCCCTTGGCGTTGGCGACATACATCGTGCCGTCTTTCACCACTACGCGCGTGGGGAACCAGCCGGCCGGCAGGTGCGCCACGGCGCGCTGCGTCTTCAGGTCGACGACGCCGATCGCATTGATGCCGGCCTCGGCGACGTAGAGCGTGTTGCCGTCCAGGGCCAGGCCGGTAGGCAGTACGCCGCGCAGAGCTTCCAGGCCGGGAATCCGGATTGGTATCTCGCGCTCCACTTCCAGCGACCGCGCGTTGATGACGGTGATGGAATCGTTGTGCCCGTTGGCGACGAAGATGTGGGAGTCGTTGGCGATAACCGACGTAGGGCTGGAGCCGCCCTGCGAACCCTTGCCAAAGGGCAGGCCGGTGGGAATGAACTGGACCACCTTGGCGCTCTCCGGCGCCGTCACGTCGATGACCGTGAGTGAGTTCGCCTCGCGGACGTTCGGGCTGCCGAGGCCGGGAACCTGCACCCGCTCGCCCCGGCCATTCACACGCTCCGCGCCCCGCTCGGCCTCGGCCGAAGGGAAGCCGAAAGCGGCGAACGGAAGGCCGGTCTCGCGGGCGTTTTTCGCGTCGGCGCCGGGAACGGCCTGGTACTCGAACATTCCGATGTTTGTGACGTAGACGCGCTTGCCGTCGGGCGCGAGCGCGACGGAGAAGGGCAGGCGGCCGGTGCGGACGCTTGAGACGATGCGATGCTTCCGCGTGTCGATAACGGCCAGCCGGAAGTTGGCCTGATCGACCACATAGAGCAGATTGCGCTTGGCGTCGAAGGCGAGATCGCCGGTGTAGGAATCCTTGAAGCCGCCGGTATTGAGATCGTAGAGCTGTTTGCGATGACCGTTGCCGGCGTCCAGCAGGCGCACGCGGCCGGAGTTGCCCTCGCTTGCGTAGACATCGTCGTTGTTCGCGAAGGCCAGGCCCATGAACACGGAGCGGAACTCGTCGTCCTCGGGCTCGTCCGCTTTTTTCCTGGTGGCCTCCAGGCGGTTCACGCGCCAGCCGTCGCTGCGTTGATCGAGCACCGTGAGCGAGAAACCCCTTGGGCCGCCGTCGGCCGAGACGATGCGCTTCCCGTTGGCGGAGACGGCGAGCCCCCACGGTCCCGGTCCGGTTTGATACTGGCGGCCGAGCGGCGCGATCAGGCGTCCGCCGGGCAGAATGGACTCGCCTCCAGGCTTCTTGGCAACGGAGCGCGTGCCGGCCGGGGGCCGGTAGTCCGCCGCGGTCAGAGCCGCAAGGCACACAAACAAAGCGAGGGCTCTGCGCATGACGATACTCTGTACATTATGATTCGGCGCCGCGACTTTCTGGAAATGACCGGCCCGATCCCCCTTTTCCCCATGAACAATTCTTCCCGCAAAATCTATACCTTCGAACAGTTTTTCCTGAAACACTCCACGCAAGGCGCGCGCCTGCACCAGTGGCTGGAATCGGCCTGGCTGCCGGCCTACGGCAAGCGTTCGGCGCTGATCCTGGACGCCGTTTTCGCCGGCCACATGCCGCAGATCGCGGTGGTGGCCGAGTGGGACTCCTTGGAGCAAGCCGCGGCGCTTCGGGTTGACGCAACCGCGTTGGAGGATCACGACGAGCCGCCGTATGAGCATTTCTCCCGCTCCTTGCTGGAGGCGGCCAGCTACTCGCCGGCGCTCGATTGGGCCAGCCAGGCGCCGCGGTTCTACGAACTGCGCGTCTATCATTCGCCCACATGGAAACAGCACAAGGCGCTGAATGAACGTTTCGCCGGGCCTGAAATTCCCATCTTTCACCGCTGCGGCATTCATCCGGTGCTCTACACCTCGGCGCTGTACGGCGAGTGGATGCCAAACCTCATCTACTTCACGCCGTTCGATACGCTGGCGGCGCGGGAGCAGGCGTGGGCAACGTTCGCAAGCGACCCGGAGTGGATTCGCGTGCGCGCCGAATCGATCGCCGCCGATGGGCAATCGAACGCCTTCATGCAGGTGGCGATTTATAAGGCCGCCGGCTACTCGCCGTTGAAGTAGGCGCCCCCGTGGATGCCCGCGCGCGAATTCGAGTGCTGCTGCCGGGGCTTGCATTTGGCGGAGGGCTGCTCGCGCGGGCCCGGGACTCCGAAGTCGTCCGGGCGCTGGATCCGATCCGCACCCGGCATCGCGTGCCCGCTCTCGGCGCGGCCCTCGTCACCGGCCGTGGCGTGATCACGCAAGGCGTGGTTGGCGTGCGCAAGGCGGGCACAAACGTCCCGGCCACGATCGCGGACAAGGGGCACCTCGGCTCCAACACGAAGGCGATGACGGCTGTGTTGCTGGCCCGTTTGATCGAGCGGGGAAAGCTCGATTGGGAGACAACGCTTGAGAAAATATTTCCGGATCTCGCTCCGGCCTTTCCCCAGGACTTTCGGAACATCACCGTCACCCACCTTCTCTCTCATCGCGCCGGTCTGCCTGGAACCCCGGACTGGACGGACTACGAAGAAGTAATTCGAACGTTCCAGTCTCTCCCTCGGCAGCGGCTGGAACTCATGAAGAAAACGGCGGCGCGGGGCGTTGGATCTCCGCCTGGCGAGCGATATCAGTATTCGAGCGCCGGCTATATGATCGCGGGAGCTGTCGCGGAGCGACTTACGGGCCGGGCTTGGGAGGATCTCCTGCGCGACATGGTGTTCAAGCCCCTTGGCATGAACGGCTGCGGGTTTGGCGGCACCGGCACGCTGGGAAAGATCGATCAACCGTGGCCCCACACCGTCTCCGGCGAGGCGACGCCAACAAACGGCCCGGCGGTTGACAATCCCCGCATCCTGGCGCCGGCCGGCAGCGTCCACTGCTCGCTGGGCGACTGGGCCAAGTTCATTGCGGATGCGTTGCGCGGCGAGCCCGCCTTGCTCAAGCGGGACTCCTATCGCAGGCTTCACCTGTCGCAAGGCGACGATTGCGCGCTGGGCTGGTTCGTGGTCTCGGGCGAAGCGTGGGCCGATGGCATCGCTCTGCAGCACTATGGAACGAACAGGAAGAATTTCGCGCTCGTACGAATGGCGCCCCGGCGTGGTTTTGCCGTGCTCGCGGTTACGAATCGAGGGGGCGATGAGGCGAAGAGCGCCCTCGACGACGCGTCCGCGGCCCTGGTCCAGCTATATGACTCCAGGCGTTGACGGGGCGGGAACGCCGTCTACCGCTTCGGCCAAACTACGCCCTGATCCTTCTTTGTGACCGGCGCCAGCCCCTTGTACGTGAACTTCTGCACGCGCTGGCCTCGATACGTTTCCGTGGTGTAGATGTTCCCCTTCGAATCCGTCGCGATGCTATGAACGGCGTAAAACTGGCCCGGCTGCCGTCCGCCGTCGCCGAACGTTGTCAACACTTCAAGCGTGTCGCGCAGGAGAATATGCACCTTCATGTTCGAACCATCGCAAACATAGAGATACTTCTCGCCCGGGTCTTTCGAGATCGCAATGTCGAAGGCCGCGCCGTCGCCGAACGTCTCCTTCGCCACCCAGCCTTCCTTCAAGTAAGTACCGTCGGTCTTAAAGGCCTGAATCCGGTTGTTGGTGCGGTCGCAAACATAAACGATCCGGTCCTTCGATAAAGCGATGCCATGCACGGGCGTGCGGAACTGTTTCGGTGCGGGGTTGGCCGGATCGTAGGGGCCGAGATCGGTATCGTCGGGCTTGTTGCCGTAGGCGCCCCAGTGGCGTTTGTACTTCAGTGTGTCGGCGTCGAAGACGATGACACGCCGGTTGCCGTATCCGTCGGCGACATAGAGTTCGTTCGTCACCGGATCGACCAGCGATTTCGCGGGCAGCCGCAGGTTATCGAGATCGTTGCTTCCCTTGCTCATGAACGGCTTGCCGAGCTGCGCCAGGAATTTGCCTGATTGCGTGAACTTCAACAGAAAGCTATCGTGCACGGCACCCGCCGCCGCCATCTTCGATTCGTCATGGGCCAGCGCCGCTCCCGCGCCCGCCGCGCGGCCGTTGCCGCCGATCCAAATGTTGCCTTTGTGGTCGATGTCTACGCCATGATTCGATGTCGGCCAGCTAAAGCCCTCTCCCTTGCCGCCCCAGCTCTGAATCAGATCGCCCGCGGCGTTGAACGCCAACACGGGCGGCGCGGCCGCGCAGCACTCCGACGCTTTCGGCGTATGCGTCGCATACTGCTCTTTGACCTCAAGCGAGCCCTGCCGGTGCACGATCCAGACGTTGTCCTTCGCGTCGATCCCCAGTCCGATCGCCGCGCCGATCACCCAATGGTTCGGCAGCGGCTTGGGCCACATCGGATCGACCTCAAAGCGGGGCGCCATGGGGCCGGCCGCTTCGACGGAGGCTTGCCGGTCCAGCAGGTACGCGCCAACGCCAACGGCGGCGAGGACTGCAAGGAAGGAGCCGGCTTTGCAATAGGTACAGTTAAGCATGTGTTTTCTCTTTGAACAGGTGTTCGCTATCATACACGATTCGGCCCACTCTCTATGCTCTGGCGTTTGCTGTTGATCTCCCAGGTTGCGCTGGCGCACGACGCGCCCGCCGATGTCACCGTGCACCTGCAAATGCGCGGGGCGGACGTGTTGGTGCGCATCCCGCTCGCCGCCGTGCGCGATGTGGAGTTTCCACAGACGGCCGGCGGTTACCTGGACACGGTGAAGGTCGAGCCAAAGCTTCCCGCGCTAGCCAAGCTCTGGGCCGCCGAGAAGGTCGCAATGCCGGGCGTTGGCCCGCCCCGAGTGGAGGCGGTGAACCTGGCGATCGAAGCGGACCGGTCATTCGCGAGTTTCGAGGAGGCCCTGCGCCACGTGCGCGCTCCGCTGCCGGCCAGCGGCGAGAACGTCTTCTGGAAGCAGGCGTGGTTCGATATCCACCTGGTGTTTCCGGCGGCGGGCGAATCTATTCATCCGAATTTCGTGGACTTAGGCGAGAAGGTCACCACGGTTCTGCACACGCCGGCGCGCACGTTTTTGCTGGAAGGCGATCCCGGCGTAGTGGACCTGAATCCGTCCTGGTGGCGGGCGGCGGCGCGTTTCGCAGCGATGGGCTTCGAACACATCCTCTCCGGCGCCGACCACCTGCTGTTTCTGCTTTGCCTCGTGATCGCGAACCGGAGATTGCGGGATCTGGTCTGGATCGTCAGCGCTTTTACGCTCGCGCATTCCATCACGTTGCTGGCGTCCGCGCTCGGGTGGACACCGGCGGGGTTGTGGTTCCCGCCGCTGGTGGAACTGGCGATCGCCGTCTCGATCGTCTACATGGCTGCGGCCAACGTTCTGGACGCCGCGCCGCACGGGGCCGGGCTTGCGTTCGGTTTCGGGCTGGTCCACGGGTTCGGATTCTCCTTCGCGCTGCGGGAGTCCCTGCAATTCGCCGGCGATCATCTCCCGGCCGCGCTGCTGGCGTTCAACATCGGTGTCGAACTGGGCCAACTCGCCGCGCTGGGGATCGCAGTGCCTCTGTTGCGATGGGCGTGCCGGGCGTTCGACGCGCGCCTGCTGGCCGTCGTTCTATCGGCATTCGTTGCGCACACCGGTTGGCACTGGACCTTGGAGCGATGGGACACGTTCCGGAAGTTCCAAGTCACGATGGACGCGGCCACCGCTGCGCTGCTACTCAAGTGGGCGGTTGCCGGGATGGCCGCCTGGGGCCTGTTGTGGCTGGCCCGGCGGCGCATGGCAAAATAATCGGACATGTACACGCCGTCGCACTTTCGCGAAGAGCGGCCCGATGTCCTGGAGGCGTTCATTCGCGCGCATCCGCTGGCGGCGCTGGTGCTGCCGGGGCCGGACGGCCTGGAAGCCACGCACGTGCCGCTGCTGCTGGAGGATGGCGTTCTGCGCGGCCACGTAGCGCGGGCGAATCCAATCTGGCGCTCCGCCGGGGCCGAGGCGCTGGCGATTTTTCATGGTGCCCAAATCTACGTTTCTCCGGCGTGGTACCCGTCGAAGGCTGCCGACCCGCGCGTGGTCCCCACGTGGAACTACATCGCCGTTCATGCGTACGGACCCCTGCGCGTGGTGGAAAATCGCGACGCGCTGCTGGGGATTGTTACAAGGATGACCGAGACTTTCGAAGCCCCGCGCTCCGAGCCGTGGCGCGTCTCCGACGCGCCCGCAAGCTACATCGACGGTCTGTTGAACGCGATTGCCGGCATCGAGATCCCCATCTCCCGCCTGGAAGGCAAATGGAAAGCCAGCCAAAACCGGACGGAGGAGGACCGGGAGGCGGTTCTGAGGCGCTGGAACATCTCCCCCTAGGGGAGTTCTTTGATTCGCAAGTTCCGAAACTCGGCGTAGGCTTGGTGGCCGAGCAGCGCGATATGACCGGCTTTCCTGGCCAGGCCTGGATGCTTCTTCAGAACGGCGGGCTCGCGCACCTGATCGAGATCCGCGTCGAGGATCACGACGCCATTCAACGTAATGGTCACGCGCCGCCCGTCGGCGCGGATCTCCTGCTCATTCCATTCGCCCGGCTGCTTTAGAAATCCGGACCTGGGCGGCCAAACGTCGTAAATCGCGCCGTGATACTGCTCCGGCCTCAGCTTCATGGTCTTGTACTTCGGGCCGCTCTGGTCCAGAATCTGGATCTCCATCCCCAGCGTGGACGTATGCCCGTCGCGCGGCGCGCGAATGCCGATGCCGTTGTTGGAATCGGCTTCCAACTTGAACTCAAACCGAAACGCGAAGTTGGCGTATTCCTTTTCCGTCATCAGCTTCTGTCCGCCGTCCAAAGGACAGACGATCGAGCCGTCCTTCACCAGAAAGCCCGGACCCTGCTTGTTGACGATGAACCAGCCGTCCAGCGATTTGCCGTCGAACACTGGGCGGAACCCGTCTTCGGCCAGCAGCGGCATCGCGGCCAGCAGCAGCAGCCTCATAGATCGAAGCCGTGCTGTTTACGGTGGTGGGGACCGTCGTAGTTCTTGGCCGACTTGAACAACTCATGGCGTCCATCGCTCGCCTCGCTCCGGACTTTCGAAAGCAGCGTCTCTTTCTCAGCGGCGGTCATCGGTTTGAAGGAGCGCGCCAGCGCGATGTCCTCCTTCAACTGCGCCATCGTCGTGATTCCCATCACCTGCGAAGCGATCGGAAGGCTTAGGCAGTATCGATAGCAGTCCGTGGCCGAAAGACCGAACTTTTCGATCAACCGTCCCTGCGGATGTCCGCCGGCCAGTCCCTTCATGCCGATCACGCCCACACTTTTGCGCAGGCAAACGGGCACGACTTCCTGCTGAAAACTGCGGTAGTAGCGATCCAGAACGTTGATGGGCATCTGCGCGGAATCCCAGTCGTGCGGTTTGCCCAACATCTTCAAGTGAATCCGGGGATCTTTGTGTCCGGTGAAGCCAATGAAACGGACCTTGCCCGCCTTCCTGGCCTCCAAAGCCGCCTTCAAGCCGCCCTTTTCGAAGACCCAGTCCGGGTCGTTGTCGTAGACCATTTCGTGGAACTGCCATAGGTCGAGATAGTCCGTCTGCATGCGGCGCAGCGAATCGTCGAGGTTCTTCATCGACCCGGCGTAGTCGCGCTCGCAATTCTTGGTCATCAAGAAGACCTTCTTACGCCGTCCATCCGATTTCAGAGCCTCGCCCATCACTTCTTCGGAGTGCCCGTCGTGATAGTCCCAGGCGTTGTCGAAAAAGGTCAACCCCTCGTCGATGGCCGCGTGCATGATGCGGATCGCCTCGTTGTTGTCCTTCACCGCGCCGATGTGCCAGCCGCCCAGGCAGGCGATGGATACGCGCTGGCCCGTGCGGCCCAGAACGCGTGTGGGCAGCCCGGTCGCCGATGCGGAAGAGGTTTGCGCCAGGACTTCGTCGGCTAACGCCGCGGCCGATAGGGCGGCGCCCGTGAGGACGCCACGGCGGGAAACGTTCGGTTCAGACATACCGAACGTTATATCCGATTCCAGCGCTACTGTACAGCCACCGTCACCTGCATGCGGTCCGTCGCGCCGTCGCCGGCCGTGGCCGTCAGTATGTATGTTGTTGTCTTGTCCGGCCGCACCACGAAGCACTGGTTCGCGCCTGTGGTGAGTCCGGCGGAGGCCGCCGGCGAGACTGAAACCGAAAGGGCTCCTTCGGTGGAGTAGCAAAGCTGCACCGGAGCGCCCGGCGCCGCCGAGCGGCCCACAACATTGAAATTCTTAATGAGCTCGCGCCCTGGGGCGGCGGGCGCCGGCAGCGCGCTGGATTTTCCGATCGTCACACGGAACGTCTCACTCACGGTGCCGCCGGGTCCTGTTGCGGTGAGCGTATAGACCGTATTCTCCACCGGTTTGTGGCCCACGCAGCGATTCAGCGTCGGGCGCAGATCGGTGTCTTCGGCTGGCTTCATGGTCACGTGGCTGGCATTCTCGGTGCCATAGCAAAGCGTCAGGACCTCGCCCCTTGCGACGGTCGCCGCGTTGCCGTAAAAGTGGGTGATCTTCGGGGGGGGCGGCGCCTTTTTCGGCGCCGGCGTTTCGGGCTTGGAGCCGCAGGCGCAAAGCGCTATCAGGATCGGGAATAAGCGGCGCATCCGTTCTTCGATTTTCGCATGGGGAGGTAGATTGGATATGATTTGGGGCTATGAGAATTCTTCTTGTTGTTATCGCACTGTCCGCCGCCGCGTTCGCGCAGAGCGGAGACGAAGCCGCGGTGAAAGCCGCTCACGAAGCGTTTGTGAACGCGGCCAAGGCCGGCGATGCCGCCGCGCTGGGCAAGCTGTTCGCGGACGACCTGCAGTACAGCCACTCCAACACCTCGCTCGAGAACAAGGCCCAGGCCATCGCCGCTCTGGTAAAGGGCAAAAGCAACTTTGAAGTCCACGAGCAGAAAATCAAGGTCATGGGCAAGGCCGCTACGATCCGCGCCAGGGTGACCGCCCACAACGCCACCGCCGATATTCCGCTCACCATTCTTCTGGTGTGGGTCAAGAACGGCAAGCAGTGGCAGTTGACGGAGCGCCAAACCACCCGCCTGCCCGCCAAGTAGCATGTTTGCGCCGCTGTTGATCGCGCAAGCCCTCTTCACCGCAACGCCCTTCACGCCGGAACACAGTTTCACCTCCGCCGTTGAAGGGCCGGCGGTTGACCGCGCCGGCAACGTGTACGCCGTTTCTTTCGCCCGGACGCCGACCATCGGAAGGGTGTCGCCGGACGGCAAAGCCGAAGTGTTCGTCGAAATGCCGAACGGAAGCCTGGGAAACGGCATCCGCTTCTCCCACGACTATTCGCGGATGTTCGTGGCCGACCACACCAACCACAACATTTTGGAGATTGACCCCGTCACGCGCGCCATTCGCGTCTTCGCCCATGAGCCGAAGATGAATCAGCCGAATGATGTGGCCATCGGTCCGGACGGCACACTCTGGGCCTCCGACCCCTCCTGGAAACTCGGGACCGGCCAGGTTTGGCGCATCGGCCGCGACGGTAAGGTCATGCGCGCCGCCGAGGGCATGGGCACCACCAACGGCATCGATGTGAGCCCGAACGGAAGGTACCTCTACGTAAACGAAAGCGTGCAGCGCAAAGTTTGGCGATTCCGGATCGCGAAGGACGGCACCTTGAGCGAAAAGACCCTGCTGATCGAATTCCCGGACTTCGGCATGGACGGTATGAAGGTGGACCGCAAGGGCAACCTCTACATCACGCGCCATGGCAAAGGAACGGTGGCGGTCGTCTCGCCGAAAGGCAAAGTGCTGCGGGAAGTCGATGTGCTTGGAAAATTTCCAACCAACATCACCTTCGGCGGGCCGGACGGCAAGACCTGCTACGTAACCGAGGTCGAAAAGGGCCGCCTGGTGCGTTTCCGCGCGGCGATCGCCGGGCGGCCTAACGGCTGATCCGCAGCGAAAACCGGAACGTCCGGCCCTCGTTGAGCGTGTTGGTGATCACGCCGAAGTTGGGATCCGTCAGCGACACGCCCGGCTCGGCGAACTGCGGCGTGTTCGACAGATTGATGGACTCAGCCCGAAACGTAACGGACCAATCTTGTTTTACGGGCCACTGCCCGGTGAGTCCGGCATTCCAGTTCCGGATCGACGCGCGGCGCAAAACGTGGCGGCCCAGGTTGCCGCGCGGCTGGCCCGGCCGGATGAACGCGAACGCTTCGCGCGGCATCTGCCGCCGGGATTGGTCCGGGTGCGAAATCGTACGGCCCAGCACGGCCGGGTCCACGAGATTCGGCCGGTCGCCGCTAACGCCGTCGACGTTTCCGAAGCCCGGCGCGTCGGACCCGGTGTTGACGTTGAAAGGGGTTCCGGACTTCAGCAGCAGGACCGAATCGATTCGCCAACGGCCCATCCAGCGCTGCCGCGCGCGCGGCAATTCGTAATCCGCCTTGGCCAGCAGCGCGTGCGGCGAATCGAAACGGCTCACGCTGCGCAAGTCGCCGGCAACGTCGAACTCGCCCTGGCTTCGGTAGCGGAAGGAGTCGACGTCGTGGGCCGTGTTCGTATAGTCGCCGCCCAGATCGATCGCCTTGCTTAGCCAGTAGGACGTCTCCATCGAGATACCGTGAAACGATTTCGCGGTCAGGGTGGTGCGAAACGCGTCGAAGTAGCCGCGCGACGAATTCATCACGCGGCGGATCTCGCCCACATTCTGCATCGTGCGGCGCGCGTCCACCGTCGCGGTTGTCAGCGGAAGGTCCGCCTTCGGATGCGCCCGGTTCAGATACCAGTGGTTCAGGACCTTCAACGAACGGCTGCCGGCGTAGGCGAGCTGCCAAAACCAATTGCGGGCGGGTTCCAGCTCCCACACGAGGTGATACTGCTGCGAGTACGGGCTGACCAGGTTCGGCTGATAGCCGTAAAAGACGGACTGTCGCGGCGGGTTGGAGCGAACGTCGTAGCCGCCGTTCAGAATGCGGAGCATGTCCGGGTCCTGAATCACCGACTTCGCATTGTTCGGCGGATTGAAGCGAACCTGCTGAAACGTCACCGGGAACACTTCGCCATAGTGAAAACCGTATCCCAGCCGCCACACGCCCAGGCGGCGTGGCATCTTGTAGGCCAGGCCCAACGACGGCCCCAAGTTGTTCGAATCGGAATAGTACGGAACGCGGTCGATGTTGTTCACCTCCACTGGGCGCGAGATGGGCCGGTACCCGAGCGTCCCATTGACGGTCAGCCGCAGCGTGGCTGTCCACCGGACGGCCCCGTAGAACCAGTTGTCCCAATTGCGATAGCCGCGGTGCAGTTCCCCTTGCGCAATCCAGAATGTGGAGGGCAGGCCCAGGCGCATGTTTGTGATCGTGTTGTTGCCGTAGTTATTGAAGAAGGCCATGGCGTTGACGTGCGCGTCGGACTCGCGTCCATTCATTTGGCGGCGCAGCAATTCGAAGCCGGCCTTCCATTGCACGCGGCCCGCCGTGCGGGAGATCTGAAACGCCGGCTTCCAGAGGTTTTGCGCCCGGTCGATGGGCACCGCGTTATTATCGCTGATCGCGCGCAGCAGCCCGCTGGTAAAGATCTGGTAGCCGATCGCCTCGTTCTCCAGCACAATCAGCGACCGCGTGCGGTCGAAGCGCAGCGCTCCTACGGTTACTGTACGCGGCGACCATACGCGCCGCCACTGCAAGCCCGCTTGATGCGACATCGTCGTAGTGTCCGGGTTCTGTCCCTGCACCAACTGGAACGCCTTCACCCGCGCGGCCACGTGGCTATAGTTCGCGATCACCGTATCGCGGCTCGCCACCGATTGATCCAGCCGCAAATTCGCAGAGTCATTATCCACCCGCTGCGGTGCGTTCGTATTCAGCATGCGCGCGTCGATATCCGTACGGTTTGGAAGTGTGGCGGGATAAGCGTTCAGCAGCCGTTCGACGAATGCGCGCACCTGCGGGTGCGTTGCTAACGGCGTCCGCTCGTCCGGCGCCGGCACTTGCACATTACCGTTCACGATGCCGCGGATCTGTTGGCGCGACCCGTCGATCGACAGCCGCGCTCCGCGCCACAGCCGGCCGGTGACCGCGGCATTCACGTTGTTCTCGCGCGCGGGCAGCACGCCGCCAACCTGGAAAAACGCACGCGCGGTGAACAGGCTGTTCAGATGCATCCAATTCAGGTGCCCATGCCAATCGGCCGCGCCGGTCCTTGGCGCCAGAAGAATGGGCACGCTCGGCGAGGTGCCGAACTCCGAACCGTAGTAGTTGCGCTCCGCCTGGAACTCCGTAGTGATAGTCGGCGTCACGCCCAGGCGCTGATTGATTTCCTTCAACGCGTTGTTGTCGATCAAATTGAACTGGACGTTTTCGTTTCGGCGGCTTTCGCCGGCGTTCGCATCGGTTTGGCCCAGTAAGTTCAGGTCCGTGCGCTTCTGCGGTTGCTGGCACAACGCCGCGGCCGCGAACGCTAGCGGAACGAGTCTATGCATTCCCAATCTTTAGGATCGCACGCAGCCCCTCCCGGATTTGTCAATTGGCCGCCGCGGTGGCGATATCGCCAATCCAACCCGCTGCGATCAGGGCACCATCACGGTGGACGTGCGCGCCGGTCTCAAATACCATGGCTTCAGAGCGGTTCGCCCGGCGCGCCGCTCCGGAGGATCAGACTGTGGCGATACCCGTACGCGGCTTGACGCCGCTCCTGCAGGTCTACGACATGCCCGCATCGGTGCGGTTCTACCGGGACTTGCTCGGCTTTGAGATCGTGGAGCACTCCCCGACGCTCGACAACGGTTCGTTCCATTGGGCGCTGTTGCGCCTGGGCGGTGCGGAGTTGATGCTGAACACCGCGTACGAATTCGATTCCGAACGGCCCGTGCCGGCGGACCCGGCCCGCCTGGCCGCGCACGGCGATACTTGCATCTATCTCGGCTGTCCGGATGTCGACGCTGCGTTCGAGGAGATCACTGCGAAGGGCTGGCCGGCCGGTCCGCCCGCTATCGCGCCTTATGGAATGAAGCAGCTTTATTTGAAAGACCCGGATGGGTACGGTATTTGCCTGCAGTGGCCGGTGGAATAGCCCCTGCCCCTCAGGCCATACAAACCGCCCGCAGCCTGTCCTCCAGCACGAACTGCTCGTTCTCGGTAAGCTTTCGGCCATTCCGCGTCAGGTAGAACACATCCAGCGCTTTGTGCGCCTCCGTGTCGATCAGTACCACCTCGACATTGAAGCCGCTCTCCGCGAATACGCTGGCGAAGTCGTACAGCAGGCCAATGCGATCCTCGGCGATCACCTCGACAAGAGTGGCATGGAGGGACGCCTCGCCATCGAAGTAGATCGACGGCCGCAACCGCTCCGCCGCGCCCTTCGGTGTCGCCGGACGCATGCGGCGTTCCAGCATCTGGCGCACATCCAGCGTGCCCATCGCGGCCTTCTCCACTGTGGAGCGCAGGCGGTCCACCTCGCTCGGGTTCAGTTCCAACGTCCGGCCTGGATCGGCGAACGTAAAGGAATCGAGCACTTCGTTCTTTGAGTTGGAGAACGCCTCAGCCTTCACGATGTCCATTCCAAACCCGCTCAACGCGCCCACGATCGACGCGAACAAGCGAGGCCGGTCCAGCGTGATCACCGTTAGTTTCCAAACGCCACCGCGCCGCACCAGTTCGACTCCGGCTCCGCCATTGCGCGCCTGCTCTTCCAGCTTCAGATGAGCGGCGATTTCGTCCTTATCGTGCGTGCGAAGGTAGCGGCTGGGGAAGCCCTCCAGAAAGTCGCTCTCAGGCGCGCCGTCCGCGGCGTGAATGCGGTCGGTGTCCAATTCGCGCGTCAGTTCACGCATGCCGATCGAATAGACCCGCCACAACTGATCCAGGCGCCACGGCGTCATCGCCGTTGGATTCACTCCGCTGATATCGGCATAGGTCATCAACGCCAGATAGCGGAGATTCTCGACCGTGCCGGCCTTGGCGGCCAGGTCCTTCGCCGTCGACGGTTCGTCCAGATCGCGGCCGTTCATGATCGACGAGAGCACCAGATGCTGCTCCACCAGGAAACGCACGAAGCCGCGCTCCTCCTCCGGCATCTGGATCCGCTGCATGATCGTTTCCCCGAGGCGGGCCGACTCCTGCGCGTGCGTTGGGCCGTCTATGGACTTGCCGATGTCGTGCAGCAGAATTGCGAACACCAGCAGCGGGACCGACTCCACCTCCGTCAGCAGCTCCGAGAACCGCCGCCGCGCCGCGTCTTTGTTGTTCCGCAGTTCCAGCAGACTCTCCGCAACGATCAGCGTGTGTTCGTCGACCGTGTAGCGGTGATAAAAGTCGCGAATCACGAAGCCTTCGATCATCCGCCACTCCGGCATAACGGCGCCCAGCAGGCCCGTGTCGTGCAGGATGCGAAGCGCCTGCATGGCGTGCGGCAGCGAAAAAATCTCTCGCAAATGGTTCCAAAGCGGCCGCTCCGCCGCGAAGAAGGTCTCGATGGCGGGTAGCGCGCGCTCGATGCGGCGCTCGGTGTCGGCGGCTGGCGGCAGACCGTGGCGGGCCGTGAATCGAACCACCCGCAGCGCCAACTCCGGATCGCTTTCCAGCGACTGCGGATTGCGCAGCAGCAGCCGTTCCTTGCTGACTGAAATTTCGGAGGTCGAAAGGCGCGTGCGCCATTCCCGGAACTGCGTGAAGAGGCCGCTGGGTATCGCCGTTTCCGTTACGTCGATGGCCTGCCGGGCCGCGCGATGGATGCGGCGCGCGGACAGGAAGTACTGGCGCATCCACTTTTCGACCGGGAGCGGACCGCCGGCAAAAGGCTGCTTGACGATCTCTTCCTGCGCGTCGAACTGCAAAACGTTCTGATCGCGCCCCGCGGTGAAGTGAAGGTAGCAGCGTATGGCGTACAGAAACTCGATCTCCCGCGCCAACTCGGAGAGCCAGTCTGGAAGCTCGCGGGCCGGGTCGTTGAGCTTCGCCAGCCAGCCAATCACATGCAGGTCACGCAGACCGCCCGGAGCCTCCTTTATGTTCGGCTCCAGGTGATACACCGTGTTCTGAAACTTCTCGTGGCGATCGCGGGTCTGGCGGACCAGTCCCTTGATGAGTGCCTGGCGTTCGGCGGCGATGAACTTGGGAAGGCGCACGGCCAGTTTCTGGTAGAGTCCCGAGTCGCCGCACAGGAATCTCTGATCCAGCAGGCTGATCGACAACTCCAGATTGCCGGTATGCAGTTGGCAGCACTCTTCGACCGTGTGGACCGAGTGGCTCAGACGCAGACCGCCGTCCCAGCCTTTCCGCAAAAACGTGGAAAGGGCATCGCGGGCCTTTTCGTCCTGCGACGCCTTATCCACAAGTAAAAGGATGTCTATGTCGGAATGAGGAAAAAGTTCGGAACGGCCGAAACCGCCGACGGCGGCCACGGCCATTCCCTTGGAAAACACGGGGGCAAGATGCTTCTCGAACGACTCCCGGATGAGTTCATCGACGGAAGCGGATCTCTCCGGAAGAATGGCGACGGGGTTTCCGCCAGAGAAAAACCGTTCCCGCAAGTCCGGGAGCGGCCCGCTAGAGGGCGGCTTCTCCGCGCTCATCGTTACGGATTCGGATCGCGTCGGCCACGTCGTAGACAAAGATCTTTCCGTCGCCGATCTTTCCTGTCTTTGCCGCGGCAGCTACAGCGCGAACCACCTCGTCGGCGCGCGCGGAGGCAACCACCATTTCCACTTTCACTTTCGGGAGAAGGTCCACCTGGTATTCTTGGCCCCGGTAGACTTCCTTGTGCCCTTTCTGGCGGCCATGGCCGCGCACTTCGGAAACCGTCATGCCGTCGACGCCAATGGCCTTGAGCGCTTCCTTCACTTCTTCCAGCTTAAAGGGCTGAATCACTGCTTCGATTTTTTTCATTGTTCGTTCTCCGTGGTTCCCAGCCTACGCTTCCAGGTTATAGCCTTCTTCGCCGTGTTGCGAAAGATCGAGGCCTTCGGTCTCTTCTTCCGGTGACAAGTTGAGCCCGCCCGTGACCGCGGAGACGGCCTTCAGCAGTAGAAATGTCGCGACGCCGGCGATCACCCAGGCGATGCCAACGCCGATCAACTGATTCACGACCTGACCGCCATTGCCCTCCAACAGACCGACAGGGAGAGCGTTGCCCGCCGCGTCCTTGAACGGCGCGTTGATATCTTTCGTCGCAAAGACGCCTGTCAGAATGGCGCCAAGCGTGCCGCCCGCGCCATGCACGCCGAACGCGTCGAGCGAGTCGTCATAGCCCAGCATGTGCTTCACCTTCACCACCATGTAGAAGCAGAAGATACCGGCGAGGAAGCCGATCATCAGCGCCGGCATCGGCTTCACAAAGCCCGCGCCCGGTGTGATGGCCACCAACCCGGCGACCGCGCCCGAAATTCCGCCCAGCACCGACGGCTTACCATGCATCATCCACTCCGCCGCCAACCAGCCCAGGGCCGCTGCCGCCGCGCCGAAGTGCGTCGCGACGAACGCCGAAGTGGCCAGGCTGCCGGAACCGAGCGCCGATCCGGCGTTAAAGCCAAACCAGCCGACCCACAGCAGGCAAGCGCCGATAAAGCTCAGCACCAGAGAGTGCGGCTTCATCGGTTCATTGGGATACCCTTTGCGCTTCCCCATCACCAGGGCGCAGACCAGCGCCGAGACGCCCGAACTGATGTGCACAACGGTGCCGCCCGCAAAATCCAAACACGGAATCTTGCCGCCCAGGAATGCGTTCAACAGGCCGCCGTTGCCCCAAACCATGTGAGCGAGCGGGAAGTAGACGACGATTGACCAGAGAATCGTAAAAAGCACCATCGCGCTGAATTTCATCCGTTCCGCGAATGCGCCCGTGATCAGCGCCGGTGTGATAATCGCGAACATCATCTGGAAGGTCATGAACGTCTGATGCGGAATCGTTGCCGCATAGGTCGTGTTGGGATCGGCTCCCACACCCTCTAGGAAGGCATAGCGAAAATCCCCTAGGAAAGAACTGCCATCCGCGAAGCTCAAGCTATAGCCGATTAATGCCCAGAGAACGGTTGCGATGGCCATGAGAATAAAACTCTGCATCATCGTCCCGAGCACATTTTTCTTGCGGACCAGGCCTCCGTAAAACAGGGCGAGGCCGGGGCCCGTCATCATCAACACCAAGGCGCAGCTTACGAGCATCCAGGCGTTATCCGCGTTCATCTGGGCGGATTTGATTCCAGCTTCCAGTGCGGCTGACGGGCTGGGCGTGGCGGCCTGCGAGAACACCTGAACAGCACCGGCCAGCGATAACGACAACATCGAAAATAACCGTTTCATGACTCTCCTCTTGGGACATCTCGCGACAGGGCGGTGCATGCGCTACTTGGCGTGTGATTTTCATCATCCCCGCTTGCGCCCGAAAGCGGAAGTCAAACTTTCCTATCCATCCGATTCGATTTTTCTATTGGTTCCGCCGCTATCGGACCGATTGAAATTATTGATTGGATCTCCCGGTGAGACGGCCCGTATAGTGCAGAAAGGGCCCCGTCGATCCCCACACGAATCTCACATTCCCAGTCTTGGAGAAACAGGTAGATGACACTCTCGAGGTTGTTCATAAGAACAACACTTCCACTCACCCTTGCTGCCACATCTTTCGCACAAACGGACTCGCAAGCCCCGGCGCCTGCCCCCTCGGTATGGTCGGCCGGAGCGATCAATTTCAGCGGTCTGATCGACGGCTACTACAGCTTTAACTCGAACCACCCAGCCAGCCGCGCCAACAACTTGCGAAATTTCGAAGTCAAGGCCAACCAGTTCTCGCTGAACATGGCGAAATTGACACTGGACCACGATCCAGACCCGGTCGGCTTCAAGCTTGACCTGGGCTTTGGCCGCGCCTGGGAGATCTTCCACGCCACCGACCCGGCCGGCACCGACGTAGTGCGCTACATTCCACAGGCGTATGTCAGCCTGAAGCCCAAGAACATGGGCGGCTTGCAGATCGACTTCGGCAAGTTCTATACCTCGGCCGGCGCCGAATTAACGGAAAACAACCTCACTTGGAGCTACGGCCGCGGCTACCTCTACACCAATGGCCCTTACTATCACTTCGGCACCCGGATCACAAAGCCTCTTCACGAGACCTTCGCCGTCGGCCTGCAGATTGTCAACGGCTGGAACAACGTCGAGGACAACAATTCCGGCAAGACGTTCGGATTCACGACCGCGTATACGCCGAAAAGCAAGAAGTTCGCCTGGTTCAACAACTACTACGTCGGGCCGGAGAAAAACAACACGAATGAGGGTAAGCGCAATTTCTACGATACGGTGATCAACCTGAATCCGTCCGATAAGGCGAACTTCTACTTCAACCTGGACATTGGCAACGAGAAGAAGGCCCTGGATCCCAAAACCGATGCGAGTTGGGTGGCGTTCGGCATGGCCGGCCGCTTTGCCGCGAACGACAAGTGGGCGTTTTCGCCGCGTTATGAAATCTACGACGACAAGGACGGGTTCATCACCGCGCAGAAACAGACGCTGCACTCCTTCACTCTCACAGGCGAATACAAATGGCAGCAGGGCTTGCTGGCGCGGTTGGAATACCGCCATGACCGCTCGAACAAGCCGTTTTACGATCGCGGCAACGAGCTGGCCTCGGCCAAGACCCAGAACACTTTAACTCTCGGTATCGTCGCCTTCTTCGGACCGAAGTAAGACAGAGTTCCGTTGGTTGGATTCCCCGCCGGGCGGTCACGTTCCCGGCGGGGCTTTTTTTATGGCCGATTCGGACGGAGGGTCCCAACGCCAATCTGGCCGTTCAGGTTTTCGGCAGGTTCCGGTTTGTCGCCGCCGCCAAAATAGACCCGCACCGTCCCGTCCGGCTGCGGCTGCACATGCGGATCGCAGACCACCCGCGAGTACCACGAGCCGTCCGGGCCAACGTCCATAACCGGCTGATTCGGAACGCGGCTCCAATGGACGCCGTCGGTCGAAACGGCCAGTCCGGTGCGCCGCCACTCCCGGCGGTCCCGGCCCGTGTAGAGCATCCACCATTTGCCGAACTGGTCCCACACGGCGGGTTCGCCCAGGCCGGTTTCGTCGAACGAGCCGGGCTCGCCAAGCTCCAGGATCGGGTTTTTCCGGTACTTGACCCAAGTCCGCCCCTGGTCGACCGAGTACGCCAGCCCCAGCCGCTGCCGCCGGGCCCGATCCTGGCCCAGAAAGTACAAATAGAGCTTTCCATCGCTGTGTACTATGTATGGATCTCCCACGCCCCGTTCATCCCAAGCGCCCCGCGGCCCGGGTTCCAGCACCGGCGCCGCTGCCCGCTCCTGGCGGCCTGCGTCCAGCCGGCCAATCTTCGGAATCGGCGCCCCGGCCTGGTAAAAGAAGATCGACCCGTGGCTGGCGCCGTTAGCAGCGATGTAGCTGCCCTCCCAGGTGCCGGCCAGCGGTTCAATCAGGATTGCCGGGGACTTTTCGAAACGCATTCCGTCGCTCGTCCGGGCGGTGCCGGTGCGCCACACCTTGCCGTCCCAGCCGGAATACGAGAAACCTGACAGAGGGTCCCAGGAAGGGTTTAGCGCGTCCACCGAGTCAAACGAGCCCGGCGGGCCCCGCCGGATCACCGGTTCCGGGTGGGGGTCCCAGCTCCAGACGGCCTCCCGGAGCTCTCCCTTTGGCGCGGGAAGGCGGAAATCCTCGTACCGCCCGCACCCGGCAAGCAGCAGAATCAGCGCGGTGGCCACCCTCATAGGGGTACGCGAATTTTGATGGTGGACCCATCGCCGGGGCGGGAGTCCAGAAGCATCTCGCCGCCAAGCTGCCGCACGCGGGAGCGAATGGTCACCGGGCCGCGCCGAAGCAGGTCCAACTCTTCCAACGCATAGGCGCCGCTGAAGGCGTAGCCTTTGCCGTTGTCCTCGATCGAAAGCTCAAACATGTCTTTATCTTTGCCTACACCGACTACCACGCGCCTGGCGCCGGCGTGTTTGCGGACATTATGCAGCGCTTCCCGGCAGATTTGCGTGATTTCGGTGGCGATCACATTCGAGGTGTTCACGCGCGTCGTGCCGCCGACAAACGTTGCTTCCACGTTCGAGTCCCGGCTAAACTGCTCCACCAGCTTCTTAATCGATGGGACCAGCCCGGCGCCGTCGATCTCCGGCGGGCGCATAGCGCGGACGAACAGCCGGATCTCCTCGGTCTGGTCCTTGACGAGCTTCTGGACCTCTTCCAACTCAGCGATGCCCTTACCAAAGTCCCGGTCGAACATCTTCCGGACCACCTGCAGGCGGACCTGGAACCCGACGAAGCACTGCAGCGGCCCGTCGTGAAAGTCGTGGGCGATGCGTTGGCGTTCAGCCTCGCGGGCGTGCTCGGCTTCGGACCGGAACATGGTGGCCTGCTTGGCCGACGCCCGGAGCCGCTCCTGCAACGCCTGCCGCTGCAGCGCCATGACCGTAACGGCGGTTCCGGACAGCAGGACCGTGGGCGACAGCACCAGGATTTCGGCGGGCCGGGCCAGGAAGAAGAACGCAGTTGTGGCCAGCACGACGACGAAGATCTCCCGCGGCGTGTGCAGAATGGCAGCCGACATCAATATGTAGAGGTAAAACAGCGACGTGATGCCGGTGGCGTATTCGAACGGCAGCGCACTGCAAATCAGGAAGAAGACCGTGTCGATCAGCAGGCTCAACAGCATATAGCCGCGCTTTTCGAGGGAACGTCCGAAGACGGCGGCGAGCGCATAAACGGCAAACCCGACCCATACCCAGGCCGTGTTCCGCACCGACAAGGTGGTTGCGCCAAACGCCAAAACGCTGCAGAGGGTCCCAAGAACGGCCCGGAACACGGCCAGTGAGAACTGCCAGTGCGGGATCGGAGCCGGGACGGCGTCTTGTGAGGTCATCGCTACCGTATTATCGGTCGAATTCGCGATGTTCTGCACTTTTGCGCGCCTCGGGAACTTTTCCGCGCCGCAGACGTCCAATTAGCCAGCAGGACACGCAACTCGAATGTGGTAGCGTGAAAATTGTGAAGACGGGAATGCGCACTATGGCCGAACAGCTGATTACAGTGCGGTTGGACGAAACCCTCCAGGCGGGGGACGCGGCGGCGCCATCCGATGCGCTGCTGATCGAGCGGCTCAAAGCGTGTGAGGAAGAGGCCTACGAGACCCTCTTGGCGCGATTCCAACAGCCAATTTATAACCTTGTCTACCGGTTGATGAACGATCCGGCCGATACGAGCGATGTGGTCCAGGAGGTCTTCCTAAAGGTCTTCCGCTCGATCGACCACTTCCGCGGGCAAAGCACGCTGAAGACCTGGATCTACCGCATCGCCATCAACGAAGCCTACAATCACCGCCGGTGGTTCAGCCGGCACAAAAGACAGGAGGTCGCGCTCGAAACGGAAGAGGAGGCAACCCGTCCGTGGCTCGAGTCGATTTCCGATCCCGCTCGTGATCCGTACGAGCTCGCCCTGAATTTGGAGCGGCATCGGCTCATCGAACAGGCCCTCCGCGAGATCAATTCCGATTTTCGCGCGGCCGTCATCCTCCGCGATTTGGAAGATATGAGTTACGACGAGATCGCCGAAGTGTTGGAGATTTCGCTCGGAACCGTCAAATCGCGCATCCTGCGTGGCCGCGACTCACTTCGCCGTGTGCTCGCAACGCAGATGGACCCCAAAACCGCCGAGAGCACTCTTGGGTTCCTGCAAGGAGCAGTGAAGTGATGAAATCGATCGATTGCCGAACGTTCGCCACGTGGTGCGAGGATTTGGAAGATCGGGAACTGGATCCGGTAATGAAGAGCGCGCTGGAGGCGCACCGGGCCGATTGCCCGCACTGCGCCGAGGTTGCGCTCCTCACGCAACGGCAGCGCCGGGCGGTGCACTCGCTGCCCCGCCGTAACGTACCATTGGACCTGGCCGTGGGCCTTCGCGTCGTGGCTTCCAAGGAGTTGGCGCGCCGCCGGGCGCACCGGGACTTCGCCGATCGCGTCGGCGGCTGGCGTGCGTCGTTCGCCGGTTGGATGCGCGAAATGTGGCGTCCGTTTGGCGTTCCCATGGCCGGCGGCCTCGCCTCGGCCTGTGTGCTGTTCAGCGCTCTAATGCCGAATTTCGCGCCGCAGGCCGGCACGATTGAGGATGTTCCCGCTGCGTGGTTCCAACAGGCGGAGGTCGGCGCGCTGTCGCCGTTCGGCGTCAACCTGGATCAGATTACTCTGGACGTCCGGATCGACTCGACGGGCCGCGTGATCGACTACGAAGTGCCTGCCGGCGAAAACGCCTGGACAAAGAACGCGGCGACCCGCCGAACAGTGGAAAACAACCTGATCTTTATGCAGTTCGAACCGGCCAAGTTCTTTGGGCAGCCGGCGGGCGATAAGGTGCGGATCACCATTCGCCGCAGCCAGGTGGACGTAAAGGGTTAAGCTGGGCGAACGCTTCGGGCAGCATTTTCTCCGCAGTTCCGCGGTTCTGGAGCGGATCGCGTCGGATGTCTGCGCCGGCGGTCCGGACACGATCATCGAGATCGGACCGGGCCAGGGTGCGCTCACTGCGTATTTGCTGGATAGCGGGGCGCACGTGCATGCCATCGAAGTCGACCCCCGCATGGTGGAGGCGTTGGGACGCCGCTTTCCGTCGCACCCGAAGCTGACAGTTCATCAAGGGGATGTCCTGGCCACCGATCTCGCCCAATGGGGGCCGGCCGCGCTGGCTGGCAATTTGCCCTACTACATTACCTCCCCGATTTTGGACCGGATCTTCGCGGCCGCCCCCGCTCTGCGTTGCGCGACGCTGCTCATCCAGAAGGAGGTCGCCAGCCGGCTGATCGCCGAGCCCGGGACCCGGGACTACGGTTACCTTTCGGTCACCACCCAGACGCGCGCGCGTGTGTCCCTGCTGATGGCCGTGCCGCCCGGCGCTTTTCACCCGCCGCCCAAGGTCGATTCCGCCGTGGTTCATCTGGAAATCCTGACGGAAGGTCCCAACCCGGACTTCCTCCGGTTCGCGGGCCTCGCCTTTGCCCATAAGCGAAAGACTCTGCGGAATAATTTGCGGAGCCACTATCCGGAACTGCCGTGGGACGCTCTTCCGCAGCGCGGCCAGCGCGCCGAGCAACTCTCAATCCCCGAACTGCGCGCTCTGTGGGAGCAGGCCGGCGGGCTATCCTGAGAGAGCGACATGACTCTGCTCGGAATTGGCGGCCTGGGCCGCAACGCAGCGGTGGCCGCCTCCAAGGACGGTGTCCTGGTGGCGGCGATCGAACAACTGAAGTTAGCGCGCGGCGGTTCGCCGGGACCCCTGCCGCTGGAGGCGATTGACTCCTGTCTGCAATTCGCGGGCACGCGGCGGGACTCTGTGGATGTGGTGGCGGTGGCCCGTCCTTTCCCGTCGGAGGCGGAACTCCACCTGGCATTGCGGACGGCATTCCCGAAGGCCAGGATCGTCGTCGCCGACCATCACATGGCCCATGCAGCGGCGGCTTACTACCTTTCGCCCTACGAATCGGCCACGGTGCTGACGCTCGATAATCAGGGCGATTTCTGCTGCGGAGCGCGGTGGCGGGCCGAAGGCAACACGCTGCGGATCGAGCGCGAATCGTACTATCCGGACTCGGTAGGGGCGCTGTATTCGCAAGTCACCTCGCAGCTCGGATTTCAAGGCGGCGGCGATGAGCAAAAAGTGCAGTGGCTTTCCGCCGGCGGGACGCCGAAGCATGCCGAGCTGTTCGCGAAGATTCTGCCGGTGGAGGGCGACTGGTATGGGCGTCGGCGTTTGGGCTCCTATCCTATGCTCGACGGCGCCAACCGGGCCGACGTGGCGGCGTCCATTCAAAAAGCCGTGGAAGACCTGGCCGCGCACGTTGCGGGGCAAGGCGTGAACTTGTGCCTTGGCGGCGGGCTGTTTCTGAATGCGCTGCTGGTCGCGTCGTTAGAGCGCTCCGGGCGATTCCAAAACGTCTTCGTGCAACCCGCCGCCGGAAACGCCGGAACGGCGTTTGGCGCGCTCTGCGCCGCCTGGCACCAGACGCTAGGGCAGACGCGCCGTATGCCGGCCGGCAATCTCTGTCTGGGCCCGGAGTTTCAGAACGAGGAGATCAAACGGGTTTTTGAGAACTGTAAGCTGCGGTTTCAAACGCTGCTGACAACCGATGCGATTCTCGACACGACGATCGATCAACTCCGCCGCGACCGCATTGTCGCCTGGATGCAGGGCCGCATGGAGTTTGGCCCGCGGGCGCTGGGGAATCGCAGCATCCTCGCCAGTCCGGTGAACCCGTACTCGACCGAAAACCTCAACGTCTTTATCAAGCACCGCGAGCCCTATCGAAAGTTCGCCGCGTCGGTCCCGGCCGAACTGGCGGGCGAGTATTTCGAAGTCGGTCCGAACGCCCGCTACCTGGCCACGGTGGGCCGCGTGCGCGACGCCTACCTGGACCGGTTCGCCTCGGCCGTCCTGGGCGACGGACTGGTGCGCGTGCATACCGTCTCGGAATCCGACCATCCGCTCTACTGGCGGCTGCTGCACAAAGCGGCGGGCGCTTTCGGAATGCCGGTTCTTTTCAACACCAGCTTCAATCTGTTCGGCGACCCGCTCGTCTGCACGCCCAGGGACGCTGTCCGCAGCTTTTATTCGGCCGGAATCGACGCGCTGGTCGCCGGACACTTCTTCGTTGAAAAGTAATCCTTGAATCAAAGAACTTCTTGACGAGAAGTACTTTTAGTCGTAAAGTTACAGTATGACGGTCAGCCGCAGACTCTTTGCCGGGCAGCTTCTCGCGGCGGGCTCCACGGCCTTGTACGGACGATATGTCGAGCCGCTCTGGTTCGACCTGACGTTCACGCGGATCCGCCTTCCTGGCGCGCCGGTGCGGCGCATCCTGCACATCTCCGACCTGCACGTGGGCGACGGAACGCCCGCGGCGGCACTCACGCAGGCAGTCGTGATGGGTCTTGCCACGCGCCCGGATGTGATCTGCCTGACCGGCGACTTTGTTTCCTCGACTATCGGTTTCGATACACCCGCTCTGCGGCGGATCCTGCGCTTGTGCGCGGATACGGCGCCGTCGCTTGCAGTCATGGGCAATCACGACGGCGGCGCCTGGCTCCGCCGGCACGGCGCGCACGGCACCTCTCGAATCATCCGGGACCTGGTGCAGGAATCCGGCGTGGAGGTGCTGCACAATGCGTCGACGGCTGTGGCCGGCCTCCGCTTCACCGGCGTGGCCGACCTGTGGTCCGGCGAGTTCCGGCCGGAGCAGGCCTTCTTTCCGGATCGGGGTCCGAACATCCTGCTTTGTCACAACCCTGACGGGAAGGACCGGCTGCGCGGCTATCCGTGGGACCTGATGCTCAGCGGCCACACGCATGGCGGCCAAGTAAGGCTGGGACTGGTGCCCGCCGTCTGGGCACCAGTACGTGACCGGCGATATCTGGCCGGACTCCATGAGTGGGAGGGGCGCCAGTTGTTTATCACCCGAGGCGCGGGTTCACCGAAACATTTGCGTTTCGGCTGCCGCCCGGAGGTCTCGGTGTTGGAGATTGCGGGTTAGAATTGGCTGACAGGACTTATGCGCCTAACCCACATTCCGCTATTCACTTTGTTTGGAGCCGTTCTTTTCTCAGCCGCCGCGCCATCGCCGACTTTTCATCGGGACGTTGAGCCCATTTTCCAGCGGAAGTGCCAGAGTTGCCATCGGCCCGGCGAGGCTGCGCCGTTCGCATTGTTGACGTACGACGAAACCAAGCCCTGGGCCAAGGCGATACGCCAGGCGGTAAGCCAACGCAAGATGCCGCCGTGGCACGCCGACCCTCACGTGGGCAAATTTTCGAATGACCGTTCTTTGACCGACGAGGAATCCAAGACCGTGATCGCCTGGGTTGACGGGGGTGCGCCTCGCGGCGACGCCAAACAGGCGCCGAAGGCCTTGGCGTGGCCGCAGGGTTGGACGATCGGGAAACCGGACGCGACTTTCGAAATGCCGGACTTTGAGGTGCCGGCAACGGGAATTCTCGATTATCAATGGGTCAAGATCCCGACGGGCTTTACCGAAGACAAGTGGGTCCAGGCCGTCGAGTGCCGTCCGGGTGACGCGGCCCGCCAGGTTGTCCATCACGTCGTAGCGGTGTGGCGGCGGCCGGATTCGCCTTGGATGAAGGATCTTGCGCCGGGAACCTTCGTTTCGAAAGGGCCAGGTGCGGGTGAATTAGGCATGTCCGACGGCCTTCTTGCCGACTACGTTCCAGGGATGCCCGGTCTCATATTCCCAGCGGGAAAGGCCATGCTACTGCCGGCCGGCGCCGATATCCTGTTGCAAATTCACTACACTCCGGCGGGCAAGGCGGTTAAGGATCGCTCCAAGGTCGCACTGGTATTTGCCAAGGAGCCGCCGGCCGAGTCCGTCTTGAATCTGGTTGTCGCCAATGGCAGGATTCGGATTCCGCCCGGCGATCCAAATTACCGCCTGGATGCCTCGGTGACGTTTAACACACCGGTCAAGCTTCTCGCGATTAACCCGCATATGCATCTTCGAGGCAAGGCGTTTGCAGTGCAGGCCACGCTTCCGGACAAGACGACGCAGCGATTGCTCCACGTGCCGAAGTACGATTTCAACTGGCAGACGACGTACGAGACCGGCGAGTTGCACTTCCCCGAGGGCACCCGGCTGGAGGCCTCGGCCTGGTTCGATAACTCGCCGAACAATCCATGGAATCCAGATCCGAAAGCCGAAGTCACGTTCGGTGATCAGACAACGGACGAGATGATGGTGATGTTTACCCACATTGCCATTCCGCGCACCTTTGACAGGAGGAAGTTATTGCGCCGTGCGGCGGATTCCTACGACCGGCCGACCGCACCGGTACCCGCGCCTTAGGGACGCCAAAATCGCGAGGCCTGTGTGGGACGGCGCGGCCAAGGCCGCCGGCCTAAGCTCTAACCTACCTGACGTTGGCCATCTCGGCGCTGTAGCCGAACAGGTGTTTGTCCCGGATGCGCTCGGCGACTGCCGGGGGCACATAACGTTCCCAGGATTTGTCGCCGGTCTGAATCCGGTACAGAATCTCGGCGGGCATTACGGGCAGGTCCTCGGCGTCAAACGCCGGGAGCGCGAAGATGCGCTTGTTTTCGAGCAAGTGGCCGTACAGGTGGCGCAGATGGGGCTCGACCTCGAGTTGGTCCGCCATTCGCGGGGCGTTCGCGACGGCATCCCACATCGGATAGGCGTATAGATCGGTGTCGCCGCGCAGGACCAGGGCCAGCCCTTCCAAAATCCCGCCCGGGAGTTCCTTGTAGTACTGCTCCTGAAAAACGCTTCGCAACGTGCCCAGGCCCATCACGTAGCCGACGGGCAGTTTCGTATAGCGCCGCAGGTACGGCGTCAGATGATACGACGTAGAAAAATTGGAGATCATCACCGGGTGGCCCAATGCGCCGAGCAAGTCGACGCGGGCGAGAAAGTCGGCGTGGTCCAGTTCATCCTCGGACATGAGATTTTTCAAGCTCATCTCCATGAGCACGGCAAGCTTGCTTTCGTCCACTCCCTTTTCGGCGATCATCCGCTCACCGGCGCAGTACAGCATATCGAGCGTGACGTTGGTCACAGGGCGGAAGCGCCCGCGTTGCAGCAGCACCGGACGGCCGAAGAGAACCTCCGCAGGCTCGATCGCCTCCCCTTGCGCGGTAAACAAAGCCGCATCGGTCAGCCCCTGTGCCACCAATTGCAGACTCATCAGGCGATTATCGACACCGGCGAAGGCGGGTCCGGAGAACTTGATCATGTCCACTTCGATGCGAACGCGGCTAAGGCCGTCCATCAACGAGGCGATCAACTCCTCGGGCTTCTCGTTCAAGTAAAACGCACCGTAGATGAGGTTCACGCCCAGGATTCCGATCACCTCCTGCTCGCGCAGCGTAACCGGATCGAAGGGGCGCACGTGGATCAGAATCTCCGACGGTTCGGCGCGCGGTGCATTTTGAAAACGAATCCCGAGCCAGCCGTGGCCGGTGCCCGGCTGCGACCGCCGGTTGGTCGCGACCGTATCGGCGAAGGCGAAAAACTTCGTCTTCTCGCCGCGGGCTTCATCCAGACGTTCCTGTAACAACCGGTACTCATGATTCAGCATCGCCTGCAGCCGCTGCCGGCTGACATAGCGCTGCGAGGGCCCGTAGATGGCGTCGGACACCACCATGTCGTAGGCCGACATCGCTTTGGCTACGGTGCCGGAGGACCGCCCGCTGCGAAAGAACCAGGCGACCACTTCCTGCGCCGCGCCAATCTCGGCGAAAGCGCCGTAGGTGGTCGGGTCCTGATTCAAATAGGCGGCTTTTTCGTGTGTGCTGATGACTTCCCTGTCCATACGACTATCTACCTATTGTCTCTATCGGCAGGCGCTTCGGGTTGTATTCATTTTCTTCACGTTAATCCGCACGGCGAATTGCCTCCCAAATCGCCCCGCCCACCGGTACCGAAACCAGCCAGAGTACCGTGACCCCGCCCACCACCAGCCAGCGCGCCCCCCCCGGTGGCGCTGCCGACTGCGAATATGGCGATCGCCTGCACCACGCCGTCCGGCATCAAGACACCCGACGTAAACCGCCAAGCCTTCTGCGGGATCCAGGTTGTCACCGAACGGTACCGGCCGGTCACCAGCGCCGCCAGGCCGGTAGCGGCGCCGGCGGCCGCATCCAACGGGAGCGTCAGCAGCAGCACCAGCGCCAGGAACGCCAGATCCTTGGCTAGCAGCACGCGCCAGCCGCGAATAGGGAAAAGAGAATACCGATCGGCGCCCGCGCCATCGATCGAGAGCATCAACTGGGTCTGCGTACTGAGGGCCAAGGTCACCATGGCCGCCAGCATCGGCCGCGCGTTCGCATCCAGCGGCGGACCGAGAAATCCATACGCACCGGCGGTCGCGGCCAGCGCGAGCGCGAAGTACAGGTCCATCGTCCGCGCGGTGGTCCGCCAATGCAGCCGCACAATGGCGCCCATGGCCCCTGGCGGCCGGGGAATTTGCCGGAGCAATGCCCCGCCGCCCACGCGCCCCGCCGCCCGCCCGGCCCTGGACAGAAGGGCCACGCCGGCCAGCGCCCCCAGCATTCCGGCAGCGCCTTGCCAGCCGCTCCAATACAACCCCAACGCGCCCAGCCACACGAACGGGCTGGCCAACCAGGCGGCGGCGCGGATCAGGCTCCATTCGGCCCCGGCGAGCGGCCAAAGCAGCCTTCGTTCCGGCGGCGCCTTTGCCAGAGGGTCCGTCGCCATCGGGAAGAGTACGACGGCCGCCAGCAGCAGCGCCAGGAAGTAGCCGCTTTCCGGCTGTTGGAACAGCAGCAACAGGAAGAGGCTGAAGTTCTGGCCCGTGATCGATGCGTAGCCCTTCACCTCGCGCGAGGCCGCCACCCAGATGGCCCGGAGGACGGCGATTACCGGCCCTGGTCGAACCATTCGAAGCCCTCCGCCTCCACTGCCTCGAAGTACTGGGATTCGACCGGGCCGGGCAGGTCGCGGATGGGGGAATCGAGCACGATACGGCCGCCGCGCAGGATCAAAATCTGATCGGCCACGCAGTCCACCAACGAAAGAATGTGCGAAGTCAGAAAGATCGTGACGCCGCGCGCGGCCAAGGCGCGCAGCGCGCCCCGGAGGGTCTGCGTCGTAACGGGATCCAGCCCCTCGAACGGTTCGTCCAGAAACAGAACCTTCGGGTTCGTCAGCAGCGCCATAGCCAAGGCGGTCTTCTTCCGCATTCCGTACGAACACTGATTAATAAACGTATCCCGCGCTTCCAGCAGGCCCAACCGCCGGAGCAGCGGCTCAGAGTGACCGGGCGTCTCGTGCACGGCCGCCGTTAGGTCCAAATGCTCTTGAATCGTAAGGCCATCGAACAACGCCATGTTCTCCGGCAGGACGCCGGACACCGCGCGCGCCTCCCGCGTTCCGATGGGCAAGCCGGCGACGGTAGCGTTGCCTGCGGTGGGCGGCAGCAGCCCGGTCAGCATCTTCACGAGCGTCGATTTCCCCGCGCCGTTTGGCCCCAAAAGCGCGCACACCGAGCCGCTAGCTGTTTGGAATGTGGCCGAGTCCACGGCGTTGAATTCTCCGAACCGCTTCGTAAGTCCATCGCAAACGATCATGAATCCAGTATGATTGCCTCACAAGGGCTCCCATGAAAACGTCTTTCTGGCCGCTGCTGGCGGCGTGCGCTTTACTCGGCCAGGATACCGGTGTGCTGACCGGCACGGTGACGGATTCGACCGGCGCGGTGGTCGTGGGCGCGCAGGTGGTGGCGACGAATACGTCGACGAACTTCGAGTCGACGGGCGAGTCGAATGGGGAAGGGTTGTATCGCATCCCGTTTCTGCGCCCTGGGACTTATCGGGTCCGGATCACGGCGGCCGGCTTCAAAACGTTTTTGCGCGAGAATGCAGAACTGCGATTGGGCGCCACGCTGCCGGTCAACGGCGTGATGGAACTTGGCGCGGTTTCGGACTCGGTGCAGGTCACAGCGGAGTCGCCGTTGCTTGAGACCGAAACGTCCACCACCGGCACCGTCGTTACCGGCGAGTTTTTCCAACGAATGCCGCTCTTCCAACGGCACTCCCGGTCCCTGCTGTACCTCACGCCCGGCGTGAACGTCAGCGGATTGGGCTATGGAGGTTCGCTCGGCGGTTTCTCCATCAATGGCGGCGCCACCGGAAATATTGGTTATTTCGAGGACGGCATGTATGGCGTGCAGCCTAGCGGCAACAATACAACCGACACGATTCTCAGCACGATTGAAGAGGCGAAGGTCATCACCACCGTCCCGCCGGCCGAATACGGCCACTCCGCGGGCGGCGCCATCGTTATCGTCAAGAAGAGCGGCACCAACCTTCCGCACGGCGGCGGCGGAATCCTCTTCCGCGAGGGGCCCATGCAGCACCGCCGGTTCATGCAGGCGGCCCGCTTTGAGCAGACCGGCAACAGCCTCCACTTCTACCAGCCCGACTTCAATCTGAGCGGTCCCGTTGTCATTCCGAAACTCTACAACGGGCGGAACAAGACCTTTTTCATGTTCGCCGGCCAATACCTGATGGAGCGCCAGGGCGAGCAGATTTCGTGGAGCGTCCCAACGCCGGAAGAACTCGCCGGTGACTTCCGCTTCGGCGGCCGGCCCGGCGTCAATCCGATCTACGATGCGCGCTCCACTGCGGTGAACAACGGCATTTGGTCGCGGACGCCCTTTCCAGGCAACGTGATTCCACGCGCGCAGTGGGACCCGGTGGCCACCCGGTTCCTCGGCGAAAAGGTTTGGGAGGTTCCCAACCTGCCTGGGACGCCAACGGCGACCGGCATTACCGGAAACCTGCAACTACCACGCCAGAAAACCGTGGATTGGTCCAACTACAGCCTCCGCATGGATCAACAGTTTGCCAGCCGGTTCAAGATGTTCTTCAACTGGAGCTACAACACACGCACCGCGTTCACTCCGAATCTCGATGTGGTCAATCTCCTTTACAACACGTCGCAGCGGATTTCCCGCGATGCGCAGACCACGTCCGGCATTGGCGCCACCTACACGCTGACGCCTACCACGATCAGCGAGACGCGCATCAATTACTACCGCTTCCGCAACGATGCCGCCTGGCCCGGATTCGGCTCCGACTTCGGCAAACTGCTGGGCATTCCCAACATCGGCGCGGGCAGCATGCCCGTGGTCACCGGCATCCCCAACGTTGCCAATCCGAGCTTGAACGTGGAGGAGACGATCAACTTCCGGGAGGACGTCAGCAAGCTCTCCGGCAAGCACGCCTTCAAGTTCGGCGCCGATATCATGCGGCTGCGGCGGAACAACTATACGCGGGACAACAACGCGGGAACGTTTAACCTGGCCTCCACGGCGGGGTTGAATCCGAACGGCTCCGGCATTCCCAACACCGGCGGGAATGCGCTCAGCCAGTTGATGGTGGGCGCCGTCTCCAGCTACACCATTACGTCCAACCTTTTGAGCAATCTGCCGCGCAACTGGATTCAATCGTTCTACGCACAGGACGACTGGAAGATCCTGCCCACGCTCACGCTCAACATCGGCGTTCGCTATCAGGTGCAGAGCACGCAGAACAACAAGTACGGGCAGATTTCGAGCTTCGATCCGCTGGGCGCCGATAACGTCGTAGCCGGCGGGCGTGGTGTCATCACGCACCCCAAGAGGGTACACAAGAAGGACTGGAATAATTTCCAGCCCCGCGTTGGCCTGGCCTGGACACTGCCGCGCCGTTTTGTGTTGCGAACGGGGTTTGCGGTGTCCACGGTGGATGAGCGGCTACCGGTGGCGCCCTCGGAAGAGTACGGTGCCGTGACCTCGCGCATCGACACACCGAACGGCGACTTCCGGCCCCGCTTCCAACTGAGCCAGGGCCCGCTGGCCTCCCTGCTGCTGCGGCCCGCGCAGCGCGCCGACGGCACCATCCCGTTTGCCGGGACGAATTTCGGCGGGCGCGGCGCTACGTGGGTGGATCCGAATCGCGTCTCGCCCTACACCATGAGTTGGAACTTCGGCCTGCAGCACAGCTTCGCGTCCAATTATCTGGTGGAAGTGTCCTACACGGCGAACGCTTCGGTGAACGGATTCGAGAACCGCGAAATCAACGGTCTTTCCTACGATTGGGCGAACAACCTGCGTCTAACCGATCCGGCGCAGTTCAGCGCGTTTCAGTCCAACACCCAGATCTTCCGGCCGTTCCCGAACTTTGGCGGAATTCAATTCCGAACCAACGGCGCACGCTCGAACTACCACGCCGGGACCGTGAAAATTGACAAGCGCATATCGAACGGCCTGTCGTTCCTGACGTTCTACACCTACTCCAAGGTAATCGACTCCTCAAGTTCCAACAACCTTCTGCCGCGCTCCATGGATCGCGCCGAGGCGGCCAACAACCGGACCCACCAATACACCGGCAGTATGACGTACGAGCTGCCGTTCGGCAGAGGGCGCAAATGGCTCAACTCCAACGGCTGGACCAACGCCGTCTTCGGCGGATTCGACGTCGTATACCTGTACCGGATCTCGAGCGGCGATTCGCTGACCTTCACTTTCGCCGGCAGCCCGGTTCAATACATGCCCGGCGTCGTAGCCACTCGCGCCGGCCGGCCCAACTCGACGGGTGACCGCGCCCGGTTGCGGGACAACTGGCAGGACATCGGCACCAACCGCTTTGTCCAGGCGGCGCAAAACACGCTGATCGAGTCGATGAACTACTTCTCCTACCCGGCCGCCTTCACAATGGGCAACGTGGGCCGGAACACGTTCGACCGGCAGCGCTTCATCGATTCCCAGTTCTCCGCCTCCAAGAAGTGGAATGTCCGCGAACGTTACACGACCGAGTTCCGCTTCGACTTCCAGAATCCGCTCAAGTGGTTTAACTTGTCGGCGCCCAACACGGTCGTGAATTTCACGAACCCGGCGGCATTCGGCAAGGTTTCCACGTCGACCTCCGACGAGGGCACGACGGCAAACGCCGGCGGCCAGGGGCTGATGAATATTACTTTGTCGTTCCGGTTTTGAGGCGGCTTCATCCGGTTTCGGAATGAAAGTTGCCGCTGAGTTGCGAGGGAAACGCGTGGCCGCGATTGTACGCAACCTGACGCGGGATTGACCACGGCGTTTTGACGCCGCGCTACGGCTGATACACAACGCCGCGAGGCCCGAACAGGCCCAGGTCGTGCGCCACGCCTCGAACAAACGCCCCGATCCGGGACGCCACCCATCGGACCGCCGTCCAGATTTTGGCGAGAGCGAATCGGTACACGCGGAAATACTGTTGCGCCACTTTAAATACGCCCACCGAAAGCGCCGCCAGCACCAGGCCGAGGCAAAGGAGAATCAAGCCCTGGTCGGCTTCGGTGAGATGCGCGAGAGCTTCCGAAACGTCGGTCTTCAGGCGGATGTTGCTCAGCGTGGCCGCCAGTTCCCACAGGTCCGGCCGGTAGATGCGGGTCAGGCCGAGAATCACCAGCGTCGAGCCGGCGGTCAGCAGGCCCGCGCTGGCGGCAAAGAGCCCGGCCAAAATGCCTGTGAGCGCCGCCACCAGATAGGCGGTCGCGCCGGTCAGCGCCGCGGTGAGCGGGAGTCCAAAGATCGTTCCGAACAACATGCCCAGCACGCGTATGGGAAGACGCAGTTTTGTCTCCCGCGCGGCGACGGGCGTCCGGCCGGCGGCGAGTTCGGCTGGCTCGCCGAGATTTCGCAACACCTGCAGCATTCGCGCGGGTCCGTCGTCTCCGGGCGTCTGCCGGTATGCGTCCCGAATATGGGAATCCAACTCGCGAATGAATTCGTTCCGCTCCGCCAAGGGCAGGCCGGTGAGCCGCACCCGTACCCGGTCCAAATAGTCATTCACCAGCAATCCGTTTGTGTCCATGGTGTTATTGCGCCTTTCTGATTGGAAGTCCCACGAGTTGCGGTCCGGCTGTCTCCGCCGCCGCATCGCGAATGAGCAACGCCAGATGGTTGAACTCGCCGCGAAGCTCTTCAAACAGCGCCTGGCCGTCGCCGGTGAGAGTGTAATATTTGCGCGGCGGCCCGTGTTCGGACTCTACCCATTCCGACGCAACCAGGCCGTCGCGATCCAGACGCGCGAGGATCGGGTATATCGTCCCCTCCTTCAGCGGAGGGCCTTCGCCCGTCGAAAGCGCCTTGATTAATGAGTAGCCGTAATGGCGGGTCCGGTAAAGCGCCGCCATGGCGGCCAGTTCCAGCAGGCCCTTTCGGATCTGGACCACTCGGCGGTCCTTGTTTTCTTCGGTATACGCCACTCAGAGCAGTATACGTTACTTCTATGTACTATGTTCCGATGAATAGCATTTATTTCTTCCCGAACGCGTACAACGCCTGCGCCGTGCGCAGATACAGCGTATCGTCCGCGATGGCCGGGGTGGCGTAGATCGGCTCGTCGAAGTCGTTGACAGACAAAGTTTCCCAGTCCTCGCCCGCCCTTAGAACCGCCGTCTTGCCTTTTTCGCTGCACAGGAAGATCTTGCCGTCGGCGGCCACCGGCGAAGCGTAGTAGCCGTCGATGGCGCCTTGCACACGGGCGGTTTTCTTGATTTCGCCGGTTTTGGCCGACATCGCCGTGACGATGCCACCGGTTTTCACGGTATACAGGACGCCATCCAGAACGAGGGGCGACGGCACCTCCGGCACCATTCGCTGATGCTTCCAGACGACGTGCGTGTCCGTCAGGTCGCCGCGCGCGTCGCCAGGCCGGACGGCCATGGTCACGTTGTTCGCCTCCCGGCGTGCCCGGTAGAAGCCCCATTCGCGGCGATCCAGGCCGCCGTCTTTGTCCAAGTCGATGGCCGTCCAGCTGCCGCCGTGCCTCCAAGGTTCGGGTAACTCGGCGCTCTGCAGCTTTCCGTCCTTGTTGGCGTCGGCCGTGGCCGCGGCCTCCTCGAAGGCCGGGATCGGTTTAGCCTGGCCCGGATCGGCGCCAGGCGCCCAGCCGGTGGCGTAAATCGTATCGCCCTCGGCGACGGCCGAGGCCTTGATCTGCCAGGAAAGGCCGCGCACCGACCACCGCTCCCGGCCGGTCGCCACGTCGTAAGCGGCCAGAAGATAGGAGCCGGGGACTATGATCTGATCCCGGTACAGTGTCGCGGTGGCGAACCCGTGCACGACCGCTGGCCGGACCGTGCGCCACAGCTCACGGCCGGTATTCTTGTTCAAGGCCAGCAGATACGACTCCGAATCCTGATCGCACAGCAGAATCAGCGTCTCGCCGGCCAGGATCGGCGAGGCCGCCATACCGTGCAGATTGACGAAGGGTCCCAAGGGGACGCGCCAGCGCTCATCGCCGTCCGGACCGTAGGAGACCAGGCCGAATTCGCTGAAGAAGGCGTAGACGTTGGATCCGTCGGTGACCGGCGTGGGGCTGGCGGCGTTGTTCAGTTTGTGGCGGGCATCGGTCCTCGCCGGCTGCAGCGGACGCCGCCACAGCACCTTGCCCGACGCGCGGTCCAGCTTCATCGTCAGAAGCCGGTTGTTCTCGTACCCCGTCAGGAACAGCGCGTCGCGCGTCAGCACAGGGGACGAACTCCCCGCGGGAACCTCCACCCGCCAGCGGACGTTCTTGCTGGGGCCGATCTCCGCCGGCAGCGCCTGCGACACCGCGACACCCGAACCATTCGGGCCCCGGAACGAGGGCCACTCGGCTCCGGAGCAGACGCTCATTAGAATCCACGCGATGCGCATCGCTGAAATTGTATCCTGCGCGGAGCGGAGAAATGGTGCATGCTGGGAGACAAGAAGGAGTCTTTATGAAAGCAGTTCTCTCTACCGCGCTTTTCAGCGCGTTCTCCGTCGTTGCACAAATCCGCTCCGGCACGATTGTCGGCAAAGTGACCGACCCAACGGGCGCCCCCGCGCCCGGTGTTGAGATCGTCGTCCGGGAGATCAACACGAACTCGAATTTCACCGTCACCACGCCGGACTCGGGCGAGTATGTGGCGCCGTATCTTCAATTCGGCAACTACGAAGTGACGGCCCGCAAGGCCGGATTCAAGACCGCCTCGCGCAAAGGGATTGCGCTGACAACGGCGCAGACGGCGCGCGTAGATATCGCGCTGGAGGTGGGCGCCGTGGAGACGTCAGTCTCCGTTACCGCCTCCGCTGTCGAGTTGCAGAGCGAATCCAGCCGCGTGACCAATGCCATCTCCGAGCAGGTGATCAAATCGATTCCGAACATCAACAACAACCCGCTCAACTACGCGGTGCTCCAACAGGGCGTTGTAGCCCGCGCGGCGATGAACGATACGCAGTCGGCCCAGAGTTTTGGGATCGGCACGGAAGGGCGGCGGACGTTCTCTAATTTCCAGGTGAACGGCGGCCAGGCGTTCGGCAACGATGTCCAACTCGATGGCGTGTCGATCCAGGCGTCGGCGTGGAACGAGGTGGCGGTGATGCCGAACACCGAAGGCGTGCAGGAGGTGAAAACGACCATCAACAATATGTCCGCCGAGTACGGGCGCAGCCAGGGCACGGTGATCATAACGACCAAGAGCGGTACGAATCAGTTTCATGGTTCCGGCCAGTTCCGGCTCCGCAACGAGGCGTTGAACGCCAACCGTTTCGAGAACAACGCCAACCAGCCGTTCGTCCCCCGGCTGCCCTTCAAGCAGCAGGGCTACTCGGCGACGCTTGGCGGGCCCGTGATGCTGCCGAAGATTTACAACGGCAAAGACAAGACCTTTTTCTTCGCAAGCTACGAGGGTTTCCGGTTCAACCAGGCGCTGGACTACTTCCGCTCCGTACCCACCGCGCTGGAGCGGCGTGGCGATTTCTCCCAGTCCGTAACGCAGGTGGGCGCGAGCTTCGTGCCGGTGCAGGTGTTCGATCCATTCAATGTCACGCCGGTTGCGGGTGTCACCGGCCAGTGGCGCCGGAACGCCTTTCCGAACAACGTGATTCCGGCCAGCCGCATCAACCAGGGCTTTGCCCGGCTGGTGAACGAATTCCCAGCACCGAACCGGACGCCGGACGATCCGCGAAATGTCAACAACTTCTATAACCGCATGACCCGCAAGTTTGAGCGCAACGCCATCAATACCCGCGTGGACCACCGGATGGCGAAGCACTCGCTTTATGGCACGTTCGGTTCCAACCTCGGCAGCATCGACTCGCCGAACGGCTGGGGCTCGAACACGCGGGCTTTCACCACCCAGGGCGGCTTTATCGGGGCGGTGAACGGGGACCGGAACTACTACGGTTCGATCGGCGATACGTGGCTGATCAACCCCACGACGGTGGCCGATTTTCGCGTAGGATTGACTCGCGTGGCCGCCGAGAACCGGTCGGCTACCTACGACGATATGGACTACACCGCGCTGGGGGTACCCAGTTCGTTCCTGGGCGCGCCCGGGCTGCAGGGCGCCTTTCCGGAATGGAATCAGGGCGGCGGCGGCTTCAGCGTGGTTTCCGGTCTAAATGGCACAGGCTACCTTGCCAAGATCGAACGCCAGACGAACTGGAATCTCGTGGGATCGTTGACCAAGACCACTGGCAAATGGACTCACAAGTGGGGCGGCGAGTTCCGCAATTATCTTTCGAACTACTCCGACGCGCGCGGCAAGTTCTGGTTCCGCTCGGCCAATGCGTTCACCACCGGTAACATCATCCAGGCGCAAGGGCAGACCGTCAACGCCGTCACGGGCGAACAGTCCGGTTCACCCATCGCCAGCGCGTTGCTGGGCGCGGGCGATATCCAGGCCGGCGAGAACGCCGTGCTGCTGGCGCTATCGGCGAAGTACGGCGCCTTCTACAGCCAAAGCGACTGGCGCGTCAACTCCCGCCTGACCGTGAACCTCGGCGTTCGATACGACCTGCAGCAGGCGCCGTCGGAACGCTATAACCGGATTTCGAGCTTTAGCTATCGCGGACAGAACCCGTTCGGCACCCAGGGCAACTTCATGTTCCCCGGTTTCGACGGGTTGGGCCGAAGCCTGTACCGGATGCCCCGCGATAACTGGGGACCCCGCACCGGACTAGCCTATCGCGTGACCGATTCGTGGGTTATCCGGTCCGGTTTCGGAGTCACCTACACGCCTTCGAACACCGGCTACTTCGGCGGCCCCTACTACTTTGGCGCGCAGAATTTCGTCGACCGCACCAACGATCCCCTGGCGGCGCAGTATGGCGCCAGTCCGGCCGGTTCGCTGGTGGCGCCCTACAACCGCGTGACGCAGATGATTCCGGCCATCGGTTCCAACCGCCGCGCGGCCCAGTACTACGGCGACGGCAACAACGAGCCGCGGTTCAACTACGACAACATGGAAAACGGCAAGATCATGCAGTGGAATCTGTTCGTGGAGCGGAAGATCGCCCGCGACTGGCTGGCGCAAATCGGCTACTCCGGCGCGCGCGGATATCACCTGCAACTCGGCCGCTGGAATGTGAACAACGACCAGGATCTGCCGGACGCTCTGCTGCAACAGTGGCGCGACTCCTACATCGCCAACAACGGCACCAACCCGGCCAACCAACTGGTCACCAATCCCTTCCAGCCGGCCGGCGGCCAGCGGGTTCCGTTCAACGGCGTGTTCGGCAATCCCACGGTGCCGCGCCGCAATACCTCGCTGCAATACACGCTGCATCCGAACAACCTGCTGGGAGCGCCGCAGGGTTATTACACGTACAGCGCGCTGATGGCGCAGTTGCAGAAGAACTTTTCAAACGGATTACTGTTCTCCGCGCACTACACCTGGTCCCGCACGATTGAGGCCTGGTTCGGTGAAGCGCAGGGCAACAATTATGCGGAGAATGCCGGCACGGCGTCCGGAACGCTGGACCGGCGGAACCTTTCGAACAGCTACACGATTTCGCCGAACGACATCCCGCACCGGCTTGTGGCGACCTGGGTGTGGACGCCGCCCGCACCGTTCCAGAATGGCGTGCTGAAGGGCGCATTGAGTGGCTGGAACGTGGGCGGTACTTTCATCGCCCAGTCCGGACAACCGCAGCAGGGTTTCGGCGGCGCGACCGGGTCCCTTACTGGTCTCGGAGACCGCGTCTCCGGTGTGCAAGTCGAGGTCCCGAAGGAACTGCAACGCTGGTATACGGGAGCCACCCCGGCGGCACGAACCGTTTCGCTGCCAAGCGGACGGCAGGTCGTCGTGTGCCGCTACTGTTTCCTGAAGTACAGCTCCGACGCCTTCACCGGCCGCACCGTAAACCTGCCCAACGGAACGATCGCGCCGGACGTCTATTGGTTTGGCACGTCGGCGAACCGCTACGGCGACATCCGGGGCAACGGCCGCTGGAACGTCAACATGAGCTTGCAAAAGCAGTTCGCCGTTCGAGAAAAGCTGCAGTTCCAGGTCTCCGCGGAAGCTTCGAATCTGTTCAACAATACCCAGTTCCGGCCGGTGATGAACACCGGCCTGGGCGGGACCTTCACGAATGTGACGGCCGCGCAGCGCGCTCAGGGCATTCGCCCCGGCATGATCCAGAACGATAACTTCGGCACTTGGGGCATGGGAACGTTCGACCCGCGGCAGATCGAACTGCGGCTGCGGTTGTTTTTCTGATTCCCCGCGTTAATCAGGACGGGCGGCGCGCCAGCCTGCATCCAGGATGGCCGCCATGCGCGCCTTCAGCGCGGCGTGCTTCGGATCTGCCGAGAGGTTGGTGAACTCGCGCGGGTCTGTTGCGTGGTCGAAGAGCTCTTCGCCTGGATACGGCCCGTCCCAGCGGATGTAGCGGTGACGGTCCGTTACCACGGCGCGGCCCACGATCTTCTCCTCCGGCGTGTACATCTGGGTGAAAGCCGCCTTCTTCCAGCGGCGCGACGGGTTGTGCAGCAGTGGCGTCATACTCTGGCCCTCCAGACGATCCGGAGCCCGCAGGCCGCCGAGTTCGGCGACTGTCGGATAGATGTCGACGAACTCCACCAGGGCCTTCGACGCCTTGCCGTTTCCGCGCATTCCGGGCGCGCTGACAATGAGCGGAGCGCGCGCGGACTCTTCGAACAGACTGCGCTTGTGCCAGCGGTGATGCTCGCCGAGATGCCAGCCATGATCGCCCCAGAAGACAACCGCTGTTTTCCGGCGCTGGTTCGTCTTGTCCAGGTGATCCAGCACGCGGCCCAACTGCCAGTCCATGTACGAGATGCAGGCGTAGTAGGCGCGAATGGCCTCGCGGCGTTCCGTCTCATTCATGCCCATGTCGTTGGCGCGTGTATTGATTGCGATCTCGCTGGCGCGGGGAATGTCGTCGCGATCGTTCGCCGGATTGTACGGAGCAGGAATCTTGTCCAGCGGGTAGAGGTCAAAAAAGCGGGACGGCGCCACGCCTGGCAGATGCGGACGGAGGTAGCCCAGTCCGATGAACCACGGCTGCCCGGCGGTCTTATCGATCGTCTCCAAAGCGAGTTCGGTGGCGCGATCGTCGGCCTGGTCCTTGCCGTCTCCGGCGAACGAGATCACCTGCCAGCCTTTGCCTAACGTTTTGCGGTCCCCAGCCGTGCGCTGCTCGGCGCCCTTTGGGCTGACCGCCAAATCCCAGGACTGCTCGTCGTCGAAGTTGTTCGTCCCAACGCCGGCCGGAACGTCCATGTGGTACATCTTGCCCGCGCGCACGCTCCGCCAGCCGTTGTTCCGGAAGAGTTGGGGTAACGTGACGACGTCCGGAACGCGGTCGCGAATCGCAATCTGGTTCGCCAGAATAGTCGTGGTATCGGGCCTCAGGCCGCTCAACAAAGAAGTGCGGCTTGGGCCGCAGAGCGGGAACTGGCAGTACGCCCTGTCGAAACGGACCCCGGATCGGGCCAGTTTGTCGATGTTGGGCGTCTTGACCAAAGGATGCCCGTAGCAGCCGAGCGAGTTATTCAGGTCGTCCGAGGCGACGAACAACACGTTGAGCCGTTCCGGGGCGGTTTTTTGAGCGAGTAGCAGGGCCGGAGCCCCAAAGACCGCCCGGCGCGTCAACACGCCTATTTGCGTACGAACTCGTGTCGCTCGAGCGTCGCGGCGACGGCGAATGGATACCGCACCGGGTCGCTGGCACGAGATTCCGTACGGACGACCTTACCCATGCAGCGCAGGCGCAAGGCCGGTTCTTCCGTACCATTCGGCAGAGTGACGAGATATTCAATGGACGAGCCTTCTGGGAGGCCTTTTTCCGATGTGAATAAAACGCCACATGAGCTCATGTTTTTCGTCTCGCCTACCTGCGGCAGGGAATCGGTTCCCGCGCGCAGGAGTTCGATGGGGAGCTTAAGATCAAATCGTTGGTTTCTTCTTTGCTCGGTCACGTTACAACAAGACTAATGCGAATCGCCTAGAACGGTCAATAGACCTAGTCCCAATTCTTTAATACCGAAGTTCTAGTACTAGATCGTCTGAGACGGCGTCAGATGTCCCTGACGCACCGAAAGGTGATATTGGTCGTCGCAGAGTCGGGGGTGTTCTTCGTCCGCGCCGCCACGCGGTATCGATTGCAGTAGCTTTTGTGGCACAAATAGGACCCACCGCGCATCGACTTCTGGGTGCCGGTGGCCGGGCCGACCGGATTGATCCGGGTCGTATTGGTATGCCAGAAGGGGTCGAACCAATCGGCGCACCACTCCCAGGCGTTTCCCACTAAGCTATAGATTCCATAGCCATTTGCCGGAAACGAATGAACGGGAGCCGGGGCTGTGAACCCGTCCTCCCCCAAATCGGTGTCCGGAAATTCGCCCTGCCAGATGTTGCACATGTGGACACCGTTTGGCGTGAGTTCGTTGCCCCAAGGATAGGTGGCCTGCTCCAGACCCCCGCGAGCGGCGTACTCCCACTCAGCCTCGGAAGGCAGGCGTTTGCCCGCCCATTCGGCATAGGCGTTCGCGTCGTTCCACGAAACGTGTGTTACGGGTGTATCCAAACGGTGACTGATCGACGAATCCGGCCCCTCGGGATGCGCCCAGTCCGCGCCCGGCACCTTGCACCACCACGGCACCGCCAGAACCGTGTCTTCCACAAGATTCTTGTAGCGTTCCGGCTCAATGTGGCCCTGGAAGACGAACGACCAGCCAAACCGCTCCGACTCCGTTTTGTAGCCGGTCGCATGGCGAAATTCCATGAATTGAGAATTCGTAATCGAACCGGAATCAATGTAAAACGGGTCGACATGGGTCTCCCGGATTGGACCCTCGCCGTCGGCCGGAAAGCCCTCCCGGTCCTCGGTCCCCATCAGGAACTTTCCGCCGTCCAGCCTCACCATCCCCTCCGTGGAACCCGCCCGGACGATTCGCCGCTCGGCGGCGCGTTTTTGCGACTCCACCAAATCCTCGGCCCGGGACTTGCTGGGGACACAGCAGGGGTTGATTCCGGTGATGCGGAACGGGTTACTCATGCCGGCTGTTTGGCCGTCTTTACGGTCGCCTTGGCGCGCAGCGCATCGACGAAATCCTCCAGCGCCTTCTCCTGCTTACCGCGTCCGATCTCGGCTTCGATCTGCTCTTTCACTTCGTCCAACGTGCGGGTGCCTTCGGCGCGCTTCTCGTGAACGAGCGCGATATGCCAGCCGAACATGGTCCGGAATATATCGCTGCGTTCGCCCGGCTTCATCTTGAAGACGATCTCTTCGAACTCCTCGACCATCTCACCGGCCGGAAACCATCCGAGATTGCCGCCTTGGCCGGCGCAGTCGGAGTACTTGTCGGCGATTTCGTTAAACGGCGCGCCGCCGAGAATCTCCTGTTCGGCCTTCTTGATCTCTTCCAGCGCCGCGTTTTCGTCGGCGCCTTCTCCGACATTCTTGACCACATGGGAGGCCCACACCATCGGCGGCGTCTTAAAGGCTTCCCGATTCTGCTTGTAGAACTCAGTCAGCTCCTTCTTGCTCGCCTTCGGGGCCTTCTCTTGCACAGCGCGGATTAATCGTTCCACACGAATCTGGGCTTCGATGTCCTTACGGGCGGCGTCCTTGTCGACGCCAGCACGCGTGGTCCCGGCTTCGCAGTCCTCCACGCCGCCCGCGGGCGGGAACATCGCGGTCAGCCGTTCGTCGATCTCTTCGGCCGGAACCGGCGTTGCATCCTTCATCGCCTCCTGCCGGAGCAAGACCCGTTCGATCACGTTCTCGCGCGACCACTCCCGGAGCTGCATCTCCTTTTCGATAGGGTCCATGTCCTGAACCATCTCTTCGTAGCGGGGGCGCATGGAGGCCGCCTCCTGGCGGATGACCGCGTCGTCTACGTACTCACCGTTGATTAGCAAACCCATTGGAACTCGAAACCCTATTGTATAGACTGGCGGCGGGCGATCGCCGTCAGCTCCTTCACCACGCCGCCAAGTCCGGTGTCGTCGATGCGGTTGATGAACTCGCCGGGATCATTGGAAAGGTCGAACAGCTCGCTGCGCCCCCAGTCCAGGTAATTCAGCTTCCAGCGGTCCGTCCGCACCATCAGAATCGGCCCTTTGCCGACGTACCGGTCGTCCTTCGTGAAAACGTTACGGCAGAACCAATACTCCGAGTAGGCGAACTCCCGGGGGGTGTAGCGGCGGCCCCGCAAAAGCGCGGCGAAGCTCCGGCCGTGCAGGCCTTTCACCGCGCCGAGCCCGCAAAGCTCGGTCAGCGCCGGGAACAGGTCGATCTGCTCGATGATCTCCGTGCGGCGGCCGCTGGCGCCGCCAGGCATGCTGATCAGCAGCGGCACGCCGACCGACTCTTCGAACATGTTGTGCTTGGTCCACATGCGATGGGCGCCGGCCATCTCACCGTGATCGGACGTATATACCACTACCGTGTTCTTATCCAGGCCCAGTTCGCGCAGCGCATCGTGGACGCGGCCGACGTTCGCATCCATTTGGCTGACGTTGCCATAGTAGCCGGCGAGCGAGCGGCGGGCGGCTTCGTCGGACTGCCGATACCAGCCGCGCTCCATGGCCCGGATGCGGTGCCCTTCGAATCCGGACTCCAGATCGTCCGGCGGCCGGCGGGGCAACTCCAACCGGTCCGGTTGATACATGTCAAAGTACCGTTTCATTGGCCGAAACGGCGTATGCGGCTGGACGAACGACGCCCATAGGCAGAACGGCTTGTTCCTGTTCTGGTGAAGGAACTCGACGGCGCGATCGGCGAACCAGTTGTCTTCAAAATAACGGGCAGGCAGGTCCAGGCCGGCGCCGTCGATTCCGCCTGCGTCGCCGGACGCTTCGCGGAACCGCTTCCGGTCCTCCGCGCTGAGCGTGTGATGGAACGAGCCTTCGTTCAAGCGGTGGGCGAACCCGTGGCGGCGAGTTTCGTCCACGAAGTGCATTTTGCCGATCGCCCCGGTGGAGTAGCCGCGTTCGGCGAAGAAGTGCCCGATCGTCGGAATTTCGGCGGGAAGCGGATCCTGGAGGATTTTTGCCCCATGTTTGTGGGCGTAGAGGCCCGTTATCAGCGATCCGCGCGACGGCACGCAGACCGGTGATGGGCAGTAGGCCGATGTGAAGCGAACGGCCCGCGCGGCCAACGCGTCGATGTTCGGCGTGCGCACCGCGGCGTGGCCGTAGCAGCCGGAGGCCGCCCGCTGATGCTGGTCCGACATCAGGAACAAAAGGTTGTACCGCGGTTCGCCCCGCCGGCTGGCGGGTACAGCCCCGGCCTGCAAAATTTCGCGTCGGGACGGTTGTGCCATGTCTTTTGCATGTTACAACGGGCATATGAGGATTCATTCCGCCCTTACCCTGGGCGTTCTGGCCACGGCCGCAGCCTTCACCCAGCCGGCGGCAAAAAAAATCGAAATCGACATTCCCTACCAGAAGTTCGTTCTTCCGAACGGCCTGCGCGTGATCGTCCATGAGGATCGCAAGGCGCCCATCGTCGCCGTGAACCTCTGGTATCACGTCGGCTCCAAGAACGAGAAGTCCGGCAAGTCCGGCTTCGCCCACCTGTTTGAACACGTCATGTTCAACGGGTCGAAGCACTTCAACGATGATTATTTCCAGGCGCTGGAGCGGCTGGGCGCCACGGACCTGAACGGTACGACCAATAACGATCGCACCAACTATTTCCAGAACGTGCCGGTGCCGGCGCTGGACCAGGTGCTGTTCCTGGAGTCCGACCGCATGGGCCACCTGCTTGAAGTGCTGGATCTCAAAAAGCTCGACGAGCAGCGCGGCGTGGTGCAGAACGAGAAGCGCCAGGGCGAGAACGCACCGTACGGATTGGCCTACGAGATCGTCACAAAAGCTATGTACCCGCAGGAGCATCCCTACTCATGGACCGTCATCGGCTCCATGGAGGATCTGAACGCCGCGACGTTGAAGGATGTGCAGGAGTGGTTCAAAACCTATTACGGCGCGGCGAATACGGTGCTGGTGATCGCCGGCGATATCGACGCAAAAACGGCGAAGGAGAAGGTGGAGAAGTACTTCGGCTGGATTCCGCCGGGACCGCCGCCGGTGAGGCATCGCGAATGGATCGCCAAACTGGACGGCGCCAAGCGCCAAGTAGCCTACGACCAGGTGCCCCAGGCGCGGGTGATGAAGGTCTGGAACGTGCCTCAGAACTACACCTATGACTCGGAGATGCTGGACATCGCCGCCTCCGCGCTGGGCGGAGGGCGGACATCCCGGCTCTATAGGCGGCTGATACAGAAAGATCAGCTCGCCAGCGCTGTGCAGGTGGACAACGACAAGAACGAAATCGGCGGGAACTTCATGATCACCGTGACGGCGCGTCCCGGCGTTTCGTTGACGAAACTGGAAGCGGCGCTGGACGAAGAGGTCAAGGCCTTCCTGCACACCGGACCCACCGAAGCCGAGTTGCGCCAGATCAAGACGCGCACCTTGGCGGGCTTCCTGAATGGCATCGAACGGATCGGCGGCTTTGGCGGCAAGTCCGACGTGCTGGCGAGCTGCGAAGTGTATACGGGGGATCCGGGCTGCTACAAAAAGTCGATCGAGATCACCGAAAAGGCCACCTGGAACGAAGTGAAGCGTGTCGCCAACCAGTGGTTGGACGACGGAGTCTATACGCTGGAGATCCATCCCAAGCCCAGGCTGAAGGAGTTTTCGAAGGACATCGACCGGTCGGCGCTGCCGGCCGCGGGCGGCGCGCCAGCGCTGCGAGTGCCGCCGATGCAGAAGACGACCCTTTCGAACGGTCTTCGCGTGGTGCTCAGTGAGCGCCATGAGACGCCCACCCTGTCCATGGCGATGCAGTTCGACGCCGGGTATGCGGCCGATCAGTTCTTCCAGCCCGGCACCGCCTCTCTGTTGAACAAGATGATGCTCGAAGGCACGACGAAGCGGACCGGGCCGGAGATCGCCGAACGCAACGCCGAACTCGGTTCGGCGATTCAGGCGTTTTCGAACCTCGATATGTCGTCGGTCAATCTGTCGGCCCTGAAGATGAACCTGGATGAGTCGCTGGATCTTTACGCCGACGTCATTCGCAACCCCGCCTTCCCGCCGGCCGATTTCGAAAGGCTGAAGAAGCTGCAGTCCGACGGCATCCAGCGCGAAAAGTCCGAACCGAACTCCATGGCGATGCGCGTGTTTCCCGGTCTCATTTACGGCAAAGGCCACGCCTATTCGAATCCGTTCACGGGCAGCGGCACGGAGGCGTCGGTCAAGCAGATTGTCCGCGAAACGCTCACCAAGTTCCACGGAACGTTTTACCGGCCGAACAATGCCGTGCTGCATATCGTTGGCGATACGACGCTGGATGAGATGAAGCCGAAGCTCGAGAAGCTGTTCGGCGACTGGACGCGTGCCGATGTGCCGAAGAAGAATCTGGCGCAAGTGCAGCACCGCGAGAAATCGACGGTGTACATCATCGACAAACCGGGCGCGATCCAATCGGTGATCATGGCGGGCCACGTGGCGCCTCCATCGAACAATCCGGACGAAGCCGCGATTGACGTGTTGAACGCCGCCTTCGGCGGCGCGTTCACTTCGCGCTTGAACATGAACCTGCGCGAGGACAAGCACTGGAGTTATGGCGCGTTCACAACCTTCGTCGACGCCCGCGGGCAAAGGCCGTTCCTAGCCATGTCGCCGGTGCAATCGGACAAGACCAAGGAGTCGCTCGCCGAAGTGATCAAGGAGTTCCGGGACATAATTCGCGACAAGCCGATTACCGAGGAAGAGTTGCAAAAAACGCAGGCTTCGTTGACGCGCTCGCTCGCCGGGCAACGGGAGACGAAGGGCGGCGTGTTGGGCGATCAACTGATGATCAACCGCCTGGGGCTGGCCGACGATTACTTCACCACCTACGCGCAACGGGTGAATTCACTTAAACGCGCCGACATCAACGCCATCGCCGAGAAGGTCTTGCGGCCGGAGAAGTTGATTTGGGTCGTGGTGGGTGACCGGGCCCAGATCGAAAAGGGAATCCGCGAGTTGAACCTGGGCGAAGTGACGCTGCTCGACGCCGACGGTAACGCAGTGAACTAGCGGAGTTGAACGAAAAAGCCGAACTCCACCTTGCCGAACGTTTCCTTGAACTGGCCGCCGGGCTTGTAGGCCTTGGCCTCCGCCCGGACGCCTACTCGCTGGTTGATGTAGTACCGCAGGCCTCCGCCGAAGTTCACCGCAGGGTCGGTGGAGGCGGCCGCGGTGAACGGCACCTGAATCCCCTCGACGTTGACGTTGAATTGACGCGACGGAGCGTGAATCATACCCACGCCGAAAACGGCATATGGAACGATGGGAAACTCCCGAATCGGCATCCGGATGTGCACGCCGCCGTGAAAATCGGTCAGCGGGATGTTGTAGTTGATGTTGACTGGCTGGCTCAGGCCGGGAATCGTGCGGCTTTGCTTGCGGCCGATGCCCGGAAAATAGCTGAATTCGCCATAGGGCAGAATCCATTTGTTGGCCGCATAGGTCACGTTGGCGCCGCCCATCCAGCGAAACTCGTCGATGCCATAGCTGGCGCCGACAAATCCTCCGACTTCGAAGCTGCCCGAGCGCACCACCGACCGGCTCTGCGCCATCAAGCCCATGCCCGCCCAAAGGATGATTCCGCACACGTGGAATGTCTTCATCTTTTTGTTCCTCAATATCTTATGAGCCACTGCCGTTACTAGAATGGTAAGGGAGCCTGGGCCTGCCTGACAAGGCGGCCTCAGTCAACAACGCGGAAAAAACCGGCCGAGCGCCTCACGAGAAGACGGCTTTTCCGCGATCAGCCGGCGGTGCGATTCTCGATTCGGCCGGTTGCGCGTGACGTTTCCGGGTGTTCTCCTGCGTCTCCAGCCGTCCGATTCGATCAACCGAATCGGGGCACGAACCGTCGGTTCAATCGGTTCCCGCTATCCGGCCACTGGAGACTGCGCACCGAAAACTGAAGTGAATCGGCCGGGGAAGCGCCAACGGGTTGAACAATTGGCGCTCACAACGTGGGACGAAGCTCGAAAAAAATCCGGGTTCCCGGTAGCGGTATCATGAACGAGTCCCTGTGAAGTTTTCCGTACGAATCGCTATGCGCCACGGCTGGTTCCCCGGCCCATGGCGGAGGTGTGCGTAGTGGAGCGGATCGGGAAATACGTTATCCAAGGCGAAATCGGACGGGGCGGATTCGGGCGGGTTTACAAGGCGCTGGATCCCACCGTGGGCCGCGTGGTGGCCATCAAAGTCCTGCTGCCGGACGCGACGGACGGCGACATGCTGACCCGTTTCAAGATGGAAGCGACGACGGCCGGCAACCTGCATCATCCGAATCTGGTGACGATCCACGAATTTGGCGAGGAGCAGGGGAACCAGTTTTTGGTGATGGAGTATCTGGAAGGCCTCGACCTCCAGCAGATTCTGAAAGAGCACCGGCCAATGCCGCTGCTGGATAAGATCGAGATTCTGCGACAGGTGGCCGCCGGCCTGGCCTGCGCCCACGAAGGCGGTGTGATCCATCGCGACGTGAAGCCGTCCAATATCATGGTCCTGCGCGAGGGCACCGTAAAGGTAATGGATTTCGGCATCGCGCGCCTGGCGCGAGCCGACACCACCCGGTTCACCAAAGCCGGGTTCCTGATCGGAACCCTAAACTACATGAGCCCGGAGCAGTTTCGCGAGGCCGATGTCGATCAACTCTGCGACATCTGGGCCTTTGGCGCCATCTGCTACGAATTCGTCACGGGCCGGTTCCCGTTTGAGGGTTCGTCGCCGCCGGCGATCCTCTACAACATTACGACCGTCGACCCGCCCGCGCCATCGGCGCTGGTACCGGAGTGTCCCGAGTCGCTCAGCCAGATGATTATGAAGACGCTGGCCAAAGACCGCGATCTTCGTTATCAAAGCCTGAGCGAGTTCCAATTGGACCTTGGGCCGATATTGATGGAAATGCGCCGTCAGCGGGCGGCGTCGCTGTTGCCGGATGCGCGGCGGCTGTTTGAGGAGCAGAAAGGCGAAGAGGCGCAGCGCGTGGTCCGGCGTGTTCTGGATCTCGACCCGCTCAATACCGAAGCCAGGCAACTGCGCGAACGGATCCAGAAGTTGGCGCAGCAACAGGCCATCGTCCCCAAAGTCACGGCGATGCGCAAGACCGGACAGGAAGCGCTTTCGCAGGGCCGCTACGCCGAGGCCATTCAGCAGTTCGAGAACGCGCTGCGGCTGGACTCGGCCAACACCGAGATCCGCAACCTGCTCGATACGGCGCGCGGTTCGGTGGACAAGTACAAGAAGGCGCAAGAGGCGGCGGAAGCGGCCGCCAAGCTGGCCGACCAGCGCGACTTCACCGGCGCGCACGAGCTGGTAAAGCAGGCCATCGCTATCGATCCCACCAACGTGCGGGCGCGCGAAGTGATGACTCGCGTGCAGCATGCCTTCGACTCGCAGGAGCGCCGCCGCGAGGTGGACGAAACCCTGCAACAGGCCTCCGCGCTAGTGGCGGCCGGCTCGTTTGACGAAGCCATTGCCCTGTTGACCGGCGCGAAACAGCGGCTGCGGGAGCCCACCGATGTTGTCGAAGCGCTCGCTAAGGCCGAGGCGGCCAGGAAAGAGAAACTGGAGCGCGACCGCCGTCAGAGAGCCTTGGCCGAAGCCGCCGAACTGCTGAAGCAGGAGCGCGTGGACCAGGCTGAGAAAGTCTTGCAGCCCGTCCGCAAGGAGTCCCCGGACGAACCCGGACTCGCGGAGATGCTGGCCAGATGCGCCGACGTTCGCAAGGCCATTGAGCGGCGGGAGGCGATTCAAAAAGTCGTCGACCGGGTTCGTCTGTTCCAGCAGGACGGGGAACTGGATCGTGCGCTGAACCTGGTGGAACGGGCGCTGGAGGAGTTCAAGGGCGATTCGTCCTTGACCGGCCTGCGCGACGAGAGCGTGCAATTGATTCGCCAGCGCGACGACCGCCGGGCGATCGACGAAACCCTGCGCGCCGCGAGCGACTTGCGGGCCGCCGGAAAGACCGATGAGGCGCTGGCGCGGCTGCGGGAGGCCGCCCAGCGGTTTGGTAAGGTACCGGCGCTGGAGGCGCTGACGAAAGAGCTTTCGGCCGATCTCCAGGCCAAGGAGAACCGCCGCGCGCTGGAGACAGCGCTGCAGTCCGTCCGGGAGTTACGGGCCAAGGGAGACCTGGCGGGCGCATCGGCGCGAATTCAGGCGTTGCGGGCGCAGTACGGCGATTCGGCGGCGTTGCAGGACCTGGAGCGCGAGATCGAGGCCGAGCAAGGGTTGCGCAAGAAACGGGACGTAGTGGCCGGCACGGCCGCCGAGGCCCGCAAGCGGATCGCCGAGTCGCAGTGGGAGTCGGCCCAGGTGCTGCTGCGCGGCGCGCTGACGCAGTATCCGAACGAGCCGGAGTTGCAGTCGTTGCTCGACGGAATCGACCGCGGACTCCACGAACAGCAGGCGCGCAAGGAGAAGGAAGAGGCGCAAAGAAAGGCGCGAGTATTGGAGGGACAAGGCAAGGACGCCGAGGCGTTGGCCGTGCTGGACGCCGCCTTGGCCGTTCACGCCGGCGATCCGGAGTTGTTCTCCGCTCGGGCTGCGCTGGCCATGCGCGCCGCCGGACGGCAACGGGCGGGCGATCTGTCGGCGCGGCTGGCGCGGATCGCGCAGGAGATCGACCGCGGCCGGTTCGATGTCGCGCGGCAGGATCTGGAATCGGCGCGCGAGCAGTTTGGCGAAACCGTCGAGATTCAGCGTCTCTTGGAAGAATTAAACGTGAAGCGGGCGCTGGCGGACCAGGAGGCGTTCGCGAAGTCGATCGAGCAGTTGATCGAAAAGGGCGCGATCGCCGAAGCCAAACAGCGGCTCCAGCAGGCGTTGGCTGCCAATCCGCGCGATGCCCGGCTGATCCGTTTGCAGCAGGCGATGGAGGCCGAGGCGACGTTTTTCGAATCGTTGCAAGGCATCGAACAACATCTGAATAACCGGCGGTTGGAACTGGCCGAAACCGCACTGCGCTCGGCGGGCGCGATGAAGCCTGATCACCCGGACATCAAGCGGCTGACGCAACGGCTGAGTAAGGAGCGCGAGAAGGCAGCGTCCGAACGTGCCGGCCAGTTGAAGAAAGCGCAGGAGTGGATTCGAAAGAACAGCTTCGACGAAGCCAATGCCGCTCTGCGTGGACTCATCGACCTGAATCCCAAGGACGGGGAAGCGATTCAGGCGCTGGATGCACTGAACACGGCGCGGTCGGCGTTCCTAAAGCGACAGAACTACTCGACGCGCATCGCCGATCTGGAAGTGAAGAAGCGCGCGAACAATCCGCAGCAGGTGAAGGACGGCGCGGGCGTGTTGCTCGCCGAATTTCCAGGTGATCCGCAGGCGCAGGCCCTGCTCTCGTGGGCGGACAAACGGCTGATCGAAATCGGCGCTCCTAAGCCGCCGCAGGGAATCGCGGGTTGGAAGGTGGCGGTGGGCGGCGTGCTGGCGGTGGCGCTGGCGGCTGGCGGGTACATTGCCTTCAAGCCGAAGGAAGAAGCCGCTTCCTGGAACATCTCCACCAACAAGATGGCTTTCACCTGGAAGATGGGCGAGAGCCTGCCGGATCCTAAATTAATCGCGCTTTCCAGCGCGCGCGGCGTAGTCACTGTGAAGGCCGCGTCCGCCGCGCCGTGGCTGAATGTGGATCCGGGCCAGGCAACCACGCCGGGCCAATTGAACGTGGCGATCGCTCCGGCGGCCCTGGGCCCCGGCGACCACCGGACGCAGGTGAAGATCGAAGCGGCGGGCGCCGAGCCGGCCGTACGAATGGTCGACGTGTCATTGAAAATCGTGGGCCGCGCCGCGCCGCCGGAACGTCCGGACGCCAGCAGTTTACGGGCGGAGCCCAGCCTGCTCACCTTCGATGTCCGGCAGGGAACGGCGGCGCCGGAGACTCATACCTTCCGGCTGGAAGGCCGCGGCGTAACGCGCGCCAATCTGACCGCGCGGGCGCGGGGCACGTGGCTCAGCGTTAGCCCCGGAACCACCTCGCTACCGGCCACCATCACGGTGCAGGTGGCGCCCGCCGGCCTGACGCCGGGTTCGTTTCAAGGTGAAATTGTCGTGAGCGGTGACGGAGCGAGTGAGCGCGTCAACGTGTCGCTGCGCGTTCGCGACGCCGAACGGCCGGTGGTGACTCCACCGCCTCCACCGCCGGCGGAGACGAAGAAACAGAACGTGGAGCCGCCGGCGAAGAAGGAGGCGCCGGTCCCGGCCGGCACCTACGCCGGACCGCGCCGCGGCACCATGACGTGGGTGGGCGAACTGCCCCCCGGTCAAAAGTTGACGATCAGCCGCGAGGGCGCGTCAACGGGTACGATCAACCGGAATTTCCCCGGAGATGTGGCGATCCGTATTGAGCCCGGCACGCCGGGCATCGCGGTGGAATCGGAGCCGTCCGAAGCGAATCGCTACTCGCGTGCGGTGCTGGTGAACAACTCCGGCGCGCCGGTCTCGTTAATCCAAATCCGCTGGTTCGTGCGGGACTAATATAAAATCGGCGTATGCGCGTTTTCCTCGCGGCCGCGGTGTTGTCGCTGGTGGGCCTGTCCGCTCCGGCCCAGACGCGGCGAGCCTTTCTGCTGATTAATTCCGAGTATCGGACCTTGGCGCCGCACGCGGTGAACGGCGACGCCGTGGAAAAGCTGAAGGGCGCGTTGCAGGCGGCTAAGTTCCAGTTGGAAGAGGTTCGCAACGTCACACAGGCGGACTTCGCGAAGACAGTGCAGCCCCGGCTGCTCAGCGCAGTTCAGCCGGGCGACATCGTGCTGTTCTACTACTACGGCTACGCGTTGCAGTCCGAGGGCGACAATTTCATGGTTCCGGTCGATTTCGATCCGAAGCGCGCAGATCCGGTGCCTTTCCTGGCGACCTCGCTGACGGGCTGGTTCCAGCTTCTGGACGAGAAGAAGGCCAGTGTCAAGATGATCCTCATCGACGCGCCTGCGCAACCGGGCGAACTGTTGGCTAAGGCCAGCGGCGCCGGGTTGGCCGCGCCAGAGTTGTCAGATCTGGGAGAGATCGCCTTCCTGTCGGCCTCCGCCCTGAACGCAGTCCCGGCCGCGCTGGACGCCACGCAGCGCGGCGTGTTCGCCACCCAGGTTGCGGAGTTGATCCGCAAGCCTGGCACCACCCTGCTGGAACTGCTGGCCGGCGCGCAGAGCGGTGTGGCCGGCGCGACGGCCGGCAAAATGAATCCTTTTCTGAACACGCTGGTGCGCACGCCCTTCCGCTTCACCGACCCGCCTCCACCGCCGCCTGTGAAGGAAGCGCCGCCGGCCAAGCCCGTCGACACGTTCATTAGCAAGGACCGGGTAAATTCCAAGGACCGCCAGCCCTATGTGCACATTCCGGCCGGCTCGTTTCAGATGGGCTGCGTGCCAAGCGACACCAAGTGCGAGGAACACGAAAAGCCGCGCCACGCCGTGACCTTGACGAAGGCGTTCTGGATGGGTGAGACGGAGGTGACCGTGGAGGCGTACAAGCGGTTTCTGGAGCTGACCGACCCCAAGAAGAAGCTGCCGCGCGCGCCGGTGGAGCACGAAGGCTGGCGCACGACGAACCTGCCCATGCCCGCCTTTTCTTACGATGAGGCCGCCGCGTTCTGCAAATGGGCGGGCGGACGTCTTCCCACTGAGGCCGAATGGGAGTACGCCGCGCGCGCCGGCAAGGACGGCGAAATTGTGCCCCTCAGTGCCGAGAACGCGAGGGAGAAAGCGAACTTCAGCGGCAGAAAAGGCAACGACCGGTTCGAGTATGTCGCCGGCGTCAAGCAGTTCGACCCCAATGCGTACGGCCTGTTCGACATGTTCGGCAACCTGTGGGAGTTGACCTCGGACTACTACGACAAAGGCTACTACGCGCAATCGCCCAAGGCGGATCCGAAGGGTCCCGCGGCCGGCAAGGAACGCGTGTCGCGCGGCGGCAGTTGGGACTCGGACCCTGCACAACACCTCCGCATCTCATTCCGCATCCGCGGCAACGGCGGCAATATCGTCGGCTGGCGCTGCGTCATCGAAGACTCGGAAGAAAATAGAAAGCTACTGCGATAATGACCTCTTTTCGAATCGCCGTCCTTCCAGGGGACGGCATTGGCCCAGACGTTACGGCGGAGGGCGTGAAGGCGCTGCGCGCCGTGGAACAGGCGATTCCCTCGTTGCGATTTCAATGCGACGAATTCGGCGTGGGCGCCGGCGAGTTTCTGCGTAGCGGCAATCCCCTTCCAGACGCCACGTTTGAAAAATGCAAGAGCTACGACGCCATTCTGCTCGGCGCGATGGGCCTTCCCGGCGTCCGCTGGCCCGACGGCAAGGAGATGACGCCGCAGATCGACCTGCGCGAACGGCTGGATCTCTACTGCGGCCTGCGGCCCATCAAGACCTACCATCCAAACGATACGCCACTGAAAAGCGATAAACCCATCGACTTCGTGCTGATCCGAGAGAGCACCGAGGGGCTGTTCGCGGCCCGGCACGGAAGCGCCGACCTGAACGGCGACGCGGCGATGGACACTATGAAGATCACACGGCACGGCTCCGTGCGGCTGTTTCATTCCGCGTTCCGGTTGGCCCGGAAGCGGCGCAAGAAAGTCACGCTGGTCGACAAAGCCAACGTGCTGCCCTCCATGGCCTATTTCCGGACAATCTTTCAGGATGTCGCGCGCGAGTATCCGGACGTGGAGACCGAAGCAGTGTATGTCGACGCGGCCTCCCTGTTTCTCGTGCGAAGGCCCTGGGACTTCGACGTGATGGTGACCGAGAACATGTTCGGCGATATTCTCTCGGATCTGGCGGCCGGACTGGTGGGCGGCATGGGCATGGCTCCCTCCGGCGACCTGGGCGATCAGTATGCGGTGTTCCAGCCTTCGCATGGAACCGCTCCGGATATCGCCGGTATGGGAATCGCCAATCCGGTGGCGATGATTCTATCGGTGGCGATGATGCTGGATTGGCTCCCCGGAGACGGCGCTCATCGCGGCGGCGAGATTTTGCACCGCGCGGTCGCCGAGGTGCTGGCCGATCCGTCGAAGCGAACGCCGGATGTGGGCGGGCAAATGAAGACGCACGAGTTGGGAAGCTTGATCGCGGCCGCGGTGCGGCCATGATCGGCGGTTTTCGCGTCTTCGACACGCACACGCACATCGGCCGCGCCCGGCACTCCGGCCGCGTGTGTACGGCCGAAGAGTTGCTGCGGCACATGGACGCGCAGGGCGTTGAGCGGTCCCTGCTGATCCCCTTTCCGGTGGTGGACGATTATGTCCGGGAGCACGACGAGATCGGCGCGGCCGTGCGCCAATGGCCGGACCGTTTCGCCGGCGCGGCCTGCATCTATCCGTTTGTGCCGGAGGCCGGTTTCGCGGCCGAAGTGAAACGTTGCCGGGAGACCTATGGCTTTCGCGGTTTGAAGCTGCAACCCATGTATCAGCCGCTCAACCCGCTTTCGGCGCGCAGCGATTTCTTCTTTCAGGCCGCACTCGAAAACGGTTTGACGGTCGTGGCGCATACCGGCACCGGCATCCCGTTTTCGTTGCCGTCGCTATTCATTGCCGCGGCGCGAAGGTTTCCGGAAGTGCCGATCGTGTTGGGTCACGCAGGCAGCTCCGTCTACATGTTGGAATGCGCCGTGGCGGCTCAGGTGTGCCCGAATATCTATATCGAACTGAGTTCGCTGATGCCGCACCACATTCAGGATCTTATGCACTACGTGCCGGCCGGCCGGCTTATGGCGGGCAGCGACCTGCCGGAGAGCATCGCGACCGAATTGGGCAAGATTTTGACGCTGCCGGTTCCGGACGCCGTAAAGCAAACAATCCTGTGGGATACGGGCGCGAAACTATTCGGCGCTCCCTAGTATTACAATACGGCCCATGATGACTCGTTTGGCGTTCTGCCTGCTGACGCTGCCCCTGTGGGCGCAATTTGAGGAGGGTCCCGGCGATGTGCCGTACGTGCCGACGCCTCCCGAAGTGCTGGCGGAGATGATGAAACTGGCGCAGATCAGGCCCGGAGATGTAATCTACGACCTAGGCTGCGGCGACGGGCGTATTGTGATCGAAGCGATCAAAAAGCATGGCGCGGCGCGCGGCGTGGGAATAGACATCAACCCGGAGCGCATCAAGGAAGCCAACGCCAACGCCGCCAAGGAAGGCGTATCCGGTAAGGCCAAATTCGTAGAGCAGGATCTTTTCAAGTCCGATTTCCGCGAGGCATCGGTTGTGACCCTGTACCTGCTGCCGGAGGTGAATCTGCGGCTCCGGCCCATTTTGCTGGAGCAATTGAAGCCGGGCACACGCATCGTCTCCCATCAGTTCGACATGGGCGACTGGAAACCGGAAAAGACGGTTGAGATCGGCTGGCGGCGGGTCCATGTGTGGACCGTGCCTGCGAAGAAGAGGTAGCTTCACCCGTGCGCCGCGCCTCGGGGTGGAAAGGTGTGGCACAATGGTCTTTTACCAGTTCTTCCAAGGAGCACTTCTCGCAATGGCTTATGTGATCGCTGAACCCTGCATCGGGACAAAGGATACGGCGTGTGTCGACGCATGCCCCGTAGATTGTATCCACCCGAAAAAGGACGATCCCAAATTCGAGACGGAAGAGCTGCTGAACATCGACCCGGTGGAATGCATCGACTGCGGAGCCTGCGTTCCGGTTTGCCCGGTTTCGGCGATTTTCGCCATCGACGATCTGCCCGAAAAATGGCAGGAATTCGCCCCGCGCAACGCCGCCTATTTCGGTAAGTAGTAGACAGCGCTACAGTTATCTGTCTCCCAGACTTCCACGCGGTCGACCGTGACGGCGAACTCTGGCTGCATTCCGGGAACGGACTTTCCCAGCTCTTCGCATAGGTAACGTGCCACATTTTCGGCGGATGGATTCGTGCGGTCGAACGGCTCCACCTCGTTAAGAAACCGATGGTCGAGCCGGCCGGTCAGCCGCGCGATCTCCTTTTGCAGCGGCACGAAGTCGATGAGCATTCCCATGGAATCGACTTGCGGCCCGGTGATGGTTATCTTCGCGCGCCAGTTGTGGCCGTGGATGGGCTCGGTCTTACCGTAATAGTTGCGCAAGGCGTGCGCGGCGGGGAACATCGTCGATACGTTGACTTCGAACAATCAGTCTCTCCAGAAACGTTCCAACTCGCCGTAGCGGGTGGCGAACGCGTAGTCGGGCAGGCTATCGAAAAAAATCTGACCATAGCGCTGCTTCGTAATGCGATGGTCGAGCAGCGCCAGAATGCCGCGGTCGGTCCGGCTGCGGATAAGGCGGCCGAAGCCTTGCTTCAGGGCGATGGCGGCCTGTGGAATCTGGTATTCGCGGAAGGGCTCGCCCCCCTCGCGCTTGATCGCCTCGGTTCGGGCGGCCACGACGGGGTCGCTGGGCACGGCGAACGGGAGTTTGTCGATGATGACGCAACTCAACTGGTCGCCCTGGACGTCCACGCCTTGCCAAAAGGAGCTTGTGGCGAACAGGACGGCGTTCTTCGTTCGCTTGAACTCTTCCAGCAGCGCGTTGCGGGGGCCGGTGCCCTGCAACAGCACGGGATAGTCGATCTCAAAGGACACGCGATCGTGCAGCGCGCGCATGGACTGGTAGCTTGTGCACAGCACGAAGGCGCGGCCCTCGCTCAGCTCGAGCAGCTTGACGATCTCATCGGCGGCGGCCTTCGTGAAAGCGGGGTCGCGCGGTTCCGGCAGATGCTGCGGCACGTAGAGCATGGCCTGGCTTTGATAGTCGAACGGGCTGGTGACGATCAGCGACCGCGGCGTGTGGACGCCCAGGCGCTTCACCACGTAATCGAAGCCGCCGCCCACCGAGAGCGTGGCGGAGGTCATGATGGCGACCGGTACGCGATCGAAGAGCTTCTCGCCCAGCAGTTGCGAAACGTTGATGGGCGTAGCCTGCAGAAAGACGCCGCGGCCGCGCCGCTCAATCCAGTAGACGAACTCCTCGGACTCGCTCTCCATGTACGTTTTGAGCGTGTCGCAGAGTTCGCGGGCGCGGCCGAAAAGCGGCATGATCTCGTCGACCGATTCGCGGATCATTTGCAGGTGTACGCCGGTCATCTCCAGCGCCGAGAGCAGGTCCTGATACTCGTCCGCGTACTCCTCGGCGAAAGCGTGGCGGTTCTGAAACCCCTTGCGGCCCTCCTCGCGGGGGAAACAGGCGAAAAATTTTTCCACGCCGTCCTGCAGACTCACCAGAACGCGATCGAGATCGGCGGAGCCCAGACTCTTCCGGCGAGTGACGGCCACGATGTCGCGCCGAAGATCGTCGATCACGTGATTGGAGACCGAGAGTCCGAAGTACTGGCCGGCCACATCCTCGATCTCGTGCGCCTCGTCGAATACAACCGCTTCGTAGTCGGGGATGATCTGCGCGTACTCGCCCTCCTTTACCGCCAGGTCGGCGAAAAAGAGGTGATGGTTGACGATGATGATGTCGGATTCCATCGCCTTGCGCTGCATCTGCGTGATGAAACAGCGGTCGAATTGCGCACACTTCTGGCCCGTGCAGAGGTCGCGGCGGGCGTCGACTTTCGCCCAGGCGGTGGAGTTTTCCGGCAGCGTCTTGATCTCGGCGCGATCGCCGGTCTCGGTCGTCTTCTCCCACTCGCGAATAATCTGGAAGTCGGCCACCTCCTCCATGCCGGTAAGGACCGGCTCGCGCTCGGCGTCGTAGATGCGCTGGCGGCAGGCGTAGTTATTCCGGCCCTTCATGTAGCAGACCCGCAGGGGTGTGGCGAAGTGCTGTTGCAGGAACGGAACGTCCTTAAAGAAGAGCTGCTCCTGCAGGTTCTTCGTCCCCGTGGAGACGACCACGCGCTTGCCCGACAGGAACGCGGGGATGAGGTACGCCAGCGATTTCCCCGTGCCGGTGCCCGCTTCCACAAGCAGATGACGGCGCTCCTCCAGAGCTTTTTCAACGGCCTCCGCCATATCAAGCTGGCCGGGGCGGAACTCATAGTTCGGGTGCCACTCCGACAGGGTGCCGTTCCGCCCGAAAAAACCTCGAGCGGTGACGGACGTGGTTCGTTGCGCCATCCAGATTCTAGTTTAGATCGTCAATTCGAATCGTCGTGATTCACCATATTTGTGATTTCGGCGTGGCGGACGCCATAGTAGCGCTTCAGCAGCCGCTCGAGTTCAGTGGCGATTTTTTGGGGGCGTTCCGACGCGTCGATTTCCAGTTCGACCTTGAAAAAGATATCCAAGCGCTGCATAAATCGATTCTACCGGGCGTACTTGTCCAGGACCGGCCGCAGTTCCGCAGCGGTCATCTTTCCCGGATGGTACATGCGGACGATTCCCTTGGCGTCCAGCAGAACAAGCGTGGGCGTGGAGCTGACGCCATATGCCCGAAAATTCTCCTCGCTGACAGGCATCGGCAAATCGCTCATCCAGGCGTAACGGTCCTTTTGAACCGTCGCGATATACGGCGTCTCCTTTTCGGGAGTTGCGTCGTCGCCGTTGGCGGCATAGCCATACCGCTGCGTCGGTGCGATCATCGCCAGCCCGGGGTAGTCCTTGCGCAACGCTTCGAGAACCGGCCCCTGTTCCTTACAATCCGAGCACCAATGAGCCCAAAGAAATAGGAGAGCCGGCTTCCCTTTGAAGTCCGCAAGCGACTTCATCCGCACGTCGCCCAAAAACAGGTTGGTCTCAAGCTTTGGCGCTTTCTTTCCCTCCAGGCTGAGCAGGTGCAGGTTCTTCTGAATGCGCGCGCGCATGGAGGTGTCCCTCCATCGCTTCAGTTCGGTTTTGAGAAAGTCGACCCCTTCGGCGAGCCGGCCCGTGTTCGCCATGGCGTGTCCAGTGACTTCGATCGACGCCCCCAGGGCCAGCGGCAGGCTCTTCTCGTCGTCGATCTTCCGGGACTTGAGCATGTCCAGACACAGCACCCGGGTTTCGTTGGCGCTCCGTTCGGCCTGTGCCCACTGCTTGGTGGCGTGCGCGCCACGGCCGATCCAGGAATGGGCCAGCAGCAGATCGGGCGTCCAGGCGCCATTGCCTCTTGCCGCGTCCAGGTGCTTTCGGGCACCTGCCAGATCGCCGGCCGACGTGAACTTTCGGACCTCGGTTACAATCGGCTGCGCCGGCAATGCGGCGGCCGCAAGTACGAACCAAGCGATCTTCATAGTGCTTTTGATTTTAGCGCTATGCCTTGTTCTTCAGGCGCGTGACCATCTGCTCCACCTCGTCGGCGAGTTCTTTCACCTTTGAGGTGGCCTCCACAACATACGGCTCGGCCTCGGCCGCAGCGACCGCAGCGAGCTTGCGCATGGCGGCCAGCGCTTCGGCGGCGGCGTCTCTCAATTCCTGGCTCATGCCCCACTCTACTGCAACTTCGATACGATATCCAAAGGCGTACTCATGTTCCGGCAATTCCTGGTGTTACTCAGCCCGGCGCTCGTCGCGCAGCCGGTGGATTTTCTGCGCGATATTCAGCCGGTCTTCCAGCGGCACTGCGACGGCTGCCACGGCGCGAAGATGCAGTTGGGGCTGTTGCGTCTGGACGCCAGGCAGGCGGCCGCCAAGGCGATTCACGCGGGCGATGCGGCGAAAAGCACCCTCTACCAGCGGGTGGCCGGCACGTCGGACCAGGCCCGGATGCCCATGGGCGCCAAGCCTCTGGCCGCCGCGCAAATCGCGCTCATCAAGAAGTGGATCGACGAAGGGGCGCACTGGCCGGAGGCGGCGTCTGCCCGGGATGCGCAGGTGCAAAAGCATTGGGCGTTCGTCGCGCCCGTGAAAGCCCCGCTGCCGAAAACGAAGGACGCGGCGTGGGCGCGCCGGCCGGTCGACGCGTTCGTGCTCGCAAAGTTGGAGTCGGAGAAGCTCACGCCTTCGAAGGAAGCGGACCGCGTCACGCTGCTCCGCCGGTTGCATTTGGACTTGACCGGCCTGCCGCCCGAGCCAAAGGAGATCGACGCGTTTGCCGCCAACCGTTCGCCGAATGCCTACGAAAAGCAGGTGGACCGCCTTTTGGCCTCCAAGCACTACGGGGAGCGCTGGGCGCGCCACTGGCTGGACGCCGCCCGCTATGCCGACTCCGATGGCTACGAAAAGGACAAGTCCCGCGACGTCTGGTTCTGGCGGGATTGGGTGATCCAATCTCTCAACGCCGACATGCCGTACAACCAGTTCGTAGTGGAGCAGATTGCCGGCGATCTGCTGCCCGGAGCGACCCAGGACCAAAAAGTCGCGACCGGTTTTCTCCGCAACTCGATGATTAACGAGGAGGGCGGCATCGATCCCGAGCAGTTCCGAATGGAAGCGATGTTCGACCGCATGGACGCCATCGGCAAGTCGGTTCTCGGCATTACGATTCAGTGCGCCCAGTGCCACAACCACCGGTACGATCCGCTGACGCAGGAGGAGTACTACAAGATCTTCGCGTTCCTCAACAATTCGCATGAAGGGGCCGCCGTCGTCTACACGCCGGAGGCCACACGGCAGCGGTCCGAAATCTTTCGCCGTATTCGCGAGATCGAGGCCGATGTGCGGCACAAGGATCCGAACTGGCGATCGAAACTCGCCGCTTGGGAAGCGTCGATGCAGACCCATCTACCAAAGTGGGAGCCGCTCCGCCCGGACATCGACGATATCTCCACCGGCGGACAGAAACACCGGCAGATGGAAGACGGTTCCGTCCTGGCCGGCGGATACGCGCCCACCAAGTTCAGCACCCAGTTCACGCTGCGAACCAAGATGCGCAACATTCGCGCGATCCGGCTGGAACTGCTGAACGATCCGAACCTGCCGCGCGGCGGGCCGGGCCGGTCCTTGCTCGGTACCGCCGCGCTGACTGAGTTCGCGGTCAAGGCAAGCGCCGATGGAAAGAACTCGAAGACAGTGCGGATCAAGCGGGCCACCGCGGACGTGAACCCGCCGGAGGCACAGTTGGCGGGCTCCTATTGGGACAAGACCGGACGCAGGCGCGTGACCGGGCCGGTGAGCTACGCAATCGACGGCTCGGACGAAACGGCGTGGGGCACCGACAATGGGCCCGGCCGGCGCAACCAGCCCCGCAACGCTGTATTCGAGCTCGCCGAGCCCATCGACTTTCCCGGCGGAACGGTCCTCGAAGTGTTCCTGACGCAGCGTCACGGCGGCTGGAACAGCGACGACAACATGAACCACAATCTCGGCCGGTTTCGCCTTTCGATTACCGATGCCAGGAACGCCGAAGCCGATCCCGTGCCGCCGGCGATTCGCACGCTTATCGGCAAGCAAAACCGTTCCGAAGCGGAGACCAATGCGGTGTTCAGCTTCTGGCAACAGTCGAACCCGGAGATCGAAGCGCAATGGGCGCGGCATCCGGAAGGCACAACACAGCTTGTGTTGGAGGAGCGCGCCGAGCTGCGCGAGACAAACCTGCTGATGCGCGGCGACTTTCTGAAGCCCGGAAAAGCCGTGCAACCCGGCGCGCCCGCGTTCCTTCACGCCATCCCCGAAGGCGCCCCGGTGAACCGGCTGACGTTTGCGCGTTGGCTTGTGGACCGCAACTCGCCGACCACGGCGCGCGCCATTGTGAACCGCGTCTGGCAGGCCTACTTCGGAACCGGCATCGTCGGGACAAGCGAGGACCTGGGACGCCAGAGTGAAGCGCCCAGCCACAAGGAACTGCTGGACTATCTGGCGGTCGACCTGATGGACAACGGGTGGAGCTTGAAGAAGCTGCACCGTGCCATTGTCACGAGCAACACGTACAAACAGTCTTCAAACGTCACGCCGGAGCTGGCCGCGAAGGACCCATACAACCGGCTTCTGGCGCGCGCGCCGCGGCTCCGCGTGGAAGGCGAGATTGTCCGCGACATCGCGTTATCCGCGAGCGGCCTGTTGAACGCGAAGGTCGGCGGGCCGAGCGTGTATCCGCCCGCACCCGATTTCCTCTTCCAGCCGCCTACCAGCTACGGGCCCAAGAACTGGCACGAAGAGAAGGGGGCGGACCGCTATCGCCGCGCGCTCTACACCTTCCGGTTCCGCAGCGTGCCGTATCCAATGCTGCAAGCCTTTGACGCGCCAAACGGAGACATGAGCTGTGTACGCCGCCCGCGCAGCAATACCCCGCTGCAAGCGTTGACCACTCTGAACGAGCCGCTGTTCTTCGAAGCGGCGCAGGCGCTGGCCGCCAAGACCCTGGCCGAGGGCGGCGCCAGCGACGATTCCCGTCTGCGGTTCGCCTTCCGCCGCGTGCTGGGCCGCGCGCCCGCGCAGAATGAGAAAGACGCGTTGCTGACGCTGTTGTCGAAACAGGCGGGCAAGCAGGACTTACGCGGCGCATGGACCACCATCAGCCGCGTGCTGCTAAACCTCGACGAAGCCATCACCAAGGAGTAAATGACCATGTCCAACAACGTTGCCCGGCGATGGTTCGTCAATCAGTGCGGAGTGGGAATGGGTGCGCTGGCGATGCAGTCGTTGTTGCACGGCCAGGCCAGGCAGCCTCACCACGCGCCGAAAGCCAAGAACGTGATCTACCTCTTCATGGCCGGCGGACCAAGCCACATGGAGCTGTTCGACAACAAGCCAGTCTTGACCAAGTTCGATGGCACCCTGCCGCCTGCGGACCTGTTGAAGGGGTATCGCGCGGCGTTCATCAATCCGAACTCCAAACTGCTCGGACCGAAATTCAAATTCGCGAAGCACGGGCAGAGCGGCGCCGAGTTGTCCGAGCTGCTGCCTTACACCGCGAAGGTGGCCGACGACCTGTGCATCGTCAAGTCTATGGTGTCCGATGCGTTCAATCACGCGCCGGCGCAACTGCTGATGAATACCGGCAGCATGCAGTTCGGCCGGCCGTCGTTTGGCGCGTGGACCATTTACGGCATGGGTTCGGAGTCCAAGGACCTGCCGGCGTTCGTCGTCTTCTCGAGCGGTCAGAAAGGTCCCTCGGGCGGGAACTCTTGCTGGGGTTCCGGCTTCCTGCCCACGCACTACCAGGGCGTTCAGTTCCGCAATTCGGGCGACCCGGTGCTCTATCTGTCGAATCCGCCCGGCGTCGACAACGATACGCAGCGGGCCACGCTGGACGCCGTGAAGTCGATGAACGAGATGCGGCTGCGGCAGACGGGCGATACGGAGATCGCCACGCGGATCAACTCGTTTGAGATGGCCTATCGAATGCAGTCCTCTGCGCCGGAATTGATGGATCTATCGAAAGAATCGAAAGAGACGCTCGACTCCTACGGCATTGAACCGGGCAAGCCCAGCTTCGCCTACAACTGCCTGCTGGCGCGGCGGTTGGTGGAACGCGGCGTACGTTTCGTGCAGCTCTATCACGAGGCGTGGGATCAGCATGGCGGCCTCGTTGGCGGCTTGAGGAAGAACACCAAGGATACCGATCAGGCCTCCGCGGCGTTAATCATGGATCTGAAACAGCGCGGCCTTTTGAAGGACACGCTGGTGATTTGGGGCGGCGAGTTCGGCCGCACGCCGATGGTGCAAGGCGGCAGCGACGGACGCGACCATCATCCGAACGCGTTCACGATGTGGCTGGCAGGAGGCGGTGTGAAGCCGGGCGTGACGCTTGGCGAATCGGACGAACTGGGCTTCAACGTGGTGAAGGACCGGGTACACGTCCACGATTTGCACGCCACCTGCCTGCACCTGCTCGGGTTCGACCATTTGAAGCTCACGTACCGCTTCCAGGGCCGGGACTTTCGGCTCACCGACGTGCACGGCAACGTCGTCCAAAAGATGCTGGCCTAAGGCCACCACTCTTTACGCCTTGGGCTTGTACGCGATGCAGTCGATTTCCACCTTGATCACGGGGTTGGCAAACTTCACTTCCACCGTGGTCCGGGCCGGCTTGTTGTCGCCAAACACGCCGGCATACACCGCGTTCATCGCCCCAAAGTCGTTCCCGTCCTTCAGAAACACGGAGCACTTGACGACGTCGGCAATCGATGCGCCCGCCGCCTGCAGAATCAACGCGATGTTGTTCAGCACAAGACGCGTCTCGTGCTCAATCGTGCCGTAGCTGAACTCGTTCGTTATGGGGTCGATCGGCACTTGTCCGGAGACATATATGAAGTCGCCCGCGCGCACCGCGTGGGAATACGGACCACGCGGCGCCACGGCGCCTGGAAAGTGATAGCGTTCCAGCATATTTCTACTCCACCTGTTTGCGCGCGCGCGGGCGCCGGACGCCGGACGCCGATGCGCCCGCCGCTTTCTTGGCCGCCGCTGGTGCCCGTTTGCGGGTCGCCGTCTTTTTGCGAACCTCGCCTTCCAGCTCTTCGATCACGGCAGCCTGCTCCGGTTCCTCGGCAGCCGCGGCCTCAACGCTCGGCGCCGGTTCGGGAGCCTCGAGCGGCTCGGGTGCGGCCGCCTGCGCCTCTGGCCGCGATTCGGCGGCCGGCTCGGGATCGGCCGGCGGATAGGTGATCAGGCCTCGCACTGCGTCGGCCTCGACACGCACCACGAAGTTGTCCTGCGCGAACGTCAGAAATTCCGGAAACGTCTGGAACCCGTACTTCTGCACATCGAAGTTCGCGTGGATCTTGTTCATCCAGCCGGATAGATCCTCGGACGACGCGCCGTCTTCCAGATCGAGCCGGTAGATGTCCACCACTTGCCGCAGCGCGGCCAGCGCCTCTTCCTTCTTCGGCGCGGGAGTGGCGTCGGCGGCTTGCTGCTTCACCTCAATCGTCTTCCGACCCTCGGGACCCGTGGTGGCCAGATACCCGCTGGTTTCGAGCTTGTCGATAAAGTCGCTGAAAGCGCCCGTGCCGTAGGCGCGTTCGTTGAAGCTGGGATCCAGTTGCAGCATCGTGCTCTTCAACAGGCCGAGCTGCGGCTGCACGCCGCGGCGGCGCAGTGTCGCCAGTGCCCGTTCCAGCAGCGGCAGAGCGTGCGTCAACTCCAGAGGAGCCGACCGGCGGTAGTCCCGGCCGCCGCCATGACGGCGGTCGCCGCCGGAGGACTGCTGCGGCTGGCGCTGGGAGGAGGATTGCTGCTGCGCCTGCTGTTGCTGCGGGTACTTGGCGTCGTCGAGCAACGACTCATACGAGACGAATTCGTGGCAGTTCTGCTGCAGAATGGTCGACGTGAAAGCTTTGCCGCCGACGATATAGATAATTTTGCCGTAGGCCTTCAGCTTGTTGACCAGCGGGATGAAGTCGCTGTCGCCCGAAATGATCGCGAACGCATTGACGTTTTTGTGGGTAAAGGCCATCTCGAGTGCGTCGAGGGCCAGGTTGATATCGGCGCCGTTCTTGTCGCCGCGCGGCGATGGCAGCCGCTGGACCATTTGGACGGCGTTTTCGGCCATCTGGCGTACGGCGCCTTCCTGGCGGGACCAGTTCGCGTACGCGAACTTGGCCACAATGTCGCCGCGCTCCTTGAGCGCTTCCAAACAGAGCGAAACGGCGAACTCTCGCCGCAACGTGCTCTTCACGCCGATCTCGATGTTGTCGTAGTCCACGAAAACAGCGATATTCTGTCTTTCCTGCATTAGACTCCCCTTGGTGCGACGGACTTACGCGGGCCTGGCGGCGGAGCGAACGAACGTCACGATTTCTTCGAGCGATGAGCCGGGCGAAAATACAGCGGCTACGCCTTGGGCTTTCAACTCGCGGGCGTCGTCATCGGGAATGATTCCCCCTACGACGACTGCCACATCCTCCATTTCCTGCTGGCGGAGGAGCTCCATGACACGCGGAACGATAGCCATGTGCGCTCCGGAAAGAATCGAGAGGCCGATCACCTGGACATCTTCTTGCAGCGCGGCATTGACAATCATTTCTGGTGTCTGCCGGAGGCCGGTGTAAATGACCTCCATCCCCGCGTCGCGAAGAGCCCGGGCGATTACCTTGGCGCCGCGATCGTGACCATCAAGGCCCGGCTTGGCGACAAGTACCCGGATTCGACTCTCCATCCGCTAGAGCAAGTGTATCGCACTCTCGGACCTCTAGTTCTGCCAGGCGAACTTCTGCACGCGCCAGTTCTTGATCTCGGCGGCCCCGAGGTTGCCGGTCGAGTCGACGGCGATGTGATGAATGAAGTCGAAACGGCCGGGAATCTTGCCGAACTGCCCGTAGGTGCCAAGCACCTGGCCCTCCAGATTCACCTTTAACACCCGGTTCGCATAACCGTCGGCGACGAACAGCGTCGAGTCCTTCGCGTTGAACGCCAGGCCCCACGGTGAACCGACGTTGGTCCACTTCGTCAGAAACTTGCCGTCGGGCGAGAAGATCTGCACGCGCTTGTTCTCCCGGTCCGCGACGTAGATCCGGCCGCGCGCGTCGAGCGTCACGTCGTGAACGCTGTCGAATTCGCCGTCGCCGGTTCCCTTTTTTCCGCCGATCTGCATGACGAACTCCCCGTTCTTGTTGTACTTTACGACGCGGGAATTCACATAGCCGTCGGAGACCCAGAAATCGCCGTTCGGTTCAAAGGCCACGGCCGTCGGGCGGTTAAAGGCGTAAGGAGTGGTGTTGTCGCCGGGAGCGTTGCCGGCGTTGCCGAGGTGCATCAGAATCCGGCCATCGCGCGAGAACTTTTTCACGTTGTGGCCGAACACGTCCACAGCCCAGATATTGCCGTCCGGGTCGACTTTGATGCCGTGCGAGGCGGCGATAGGCAACCCCTCCCAAGCGTCGAGCAGCTTGCCCGTCCTATCGAACTTCATGATCTGCGACTTGCCGCGGTGAAACACCCAGACGTTATCGTCCCTGTCGACGCTGACGCCGGAGCATTCGCCGATGTACATGCCCTTCGGCAGCTTCACCCAATCCGAAACCAGTTGAATGGGCAACGTAGGCTGCGCGTAGAGCGCGGCGGAGATCGAGAGAATGACGAGCTTCATTTGTCGTCAATTGTATACACTTCGCGGGAGCGTTGTTGCGCGCGGCGATTTACCCTCCCGCCGATGCGGAGCGGGCTTGGAGCCGTGGCGGAAGCCCGCAGCTACTGCGGCGAATCAGTACGGCGCGCCGGATTCTTTCGAAGCCCCTGCCGTCTCGGACTGCGCATTCGGTAAGCCGCACAACCACCCACCCTTGGCGCCTCAGGTGCCGGGAAACGCTTTGGTCCCTTCGCCGGTTCGATTCGATTTTTTGACGCCAGAACTCCGCATTCGACTTTGGAAGCGCTTTGCAGGGGCACCCGTGCCAGAAGCATCCATCCACGAACACCGCGACCTTAATCGACGGCCATGCGAAGTCGGGGCGGCCTTTCACCGGCCAGTGTTTTCGGTAACCCTTCAATCCGTTCTCCCATAGCCACCTGCCCACCACGCGTTCCGTCGATTTGTTTTCCCGGCTTCGCACCGAAGCCATGATCGCCGAGCGAACCTCCGGGGATACGTGGTCCATGGCTAGGGCGCTCCATGGTCGCGATTGTCGTCCGGTCCGATCTCTCTGGCCGGGACGAGTTGATAGTGACGCTCCTCCACGACTCTTATCGCGCCCTCCGCCTCCACGAGTTCGAAAAGGGCGATCACTCCGTTCGGTAGAAACTGGGCGGAAACCGGCCGGCACACCAGGTGCGGAAATTTCTCCGCACAACAGGCGATGTCTTGCTTCGTCTGGGTCGCCCCTAGTTTGTCCGTCCCGCCCTTGGCTTGAACTGGGATCACGAACTGGCGGCCGGTCTTGTTCACGCCGACATAAAGCTCGTCGACCTCAATCTGTCCAAGACCCTTGACCGTGGTTCGAAGATGATTTTGGAGCGAGTATGCCGCCACGCCGAGAAAGATGTCGATCAGCCGGTTGTATCGCACCTTTGCGAGCAACGCCTGCTCGTCGCCGAGTGAGTGTGCCGTGATGATCTCCGGCGTGGCGTCCGGAATCTTGATCGCCATGAGCTCGCTCCGGGGAATGATTCGGTTAATCGCGTTCAGGGTGAATCTATATTTCGCCTTGCCAGCGAGTTCGATGGTCCACTCCTCACCTGGCGGAGCCGTCTTAAGGACCTCGACCGGAAGGGCCACCCGGAATCGAAACGAATAGAGGATATCTCCGGGATTGCTCGGCAACTCTATACCGAGACGTCCAGCCGTCTTTACAAGTTCTTCTCTTGAGAATTCGAAGCTCCGAACCCACATTTCCGTTTTGAGCCGCGCGTGCGAATCTCCCGGATGCTCGTCCGCATCAATATCCATAGGGGTTTGAAGGCAGCGAAGACCCCTGCGG
>VFZO01000002.1 GCA_016871155.1 Acidobacteriota bacterium
TCGCGGGAATCAGCAAATCGGAGATTGCGCGGCGGCTTGGTATCGGTCGAACGTCGGTTCGGCGGTTGCTGGAGGAAAAGGAATCCTGAGCGGGGGCGGCTTACGCAGGCTTGCCGAAAGGACACGTCTATTTTGGGGCCGCATCGCGGGCGGGCGCGGCCGCGATGACCATTCTGACCATGGCGTCTACATCGCGATATGGGACCGCGTCTTCCCGGGGAGGATCGTAGTGCACGCGGTGTACGATCACGAGATCCTTAGTAGGAATCACGGCAATCACATGGCCGTCCTGGCCCAAGGCCTCATAACCCCAGTCCGTCACCCACCATAGGAACCCATATCCGATCGCGGGAATATTGGGGCGGTTGAGTGAATTCGAATAGGACGTCGTGCTGCGCGTGACCCAACGAGCCGGAACAATCTGGCGGTCCCGCCAAAGACCCATTCGCAAGTACAGATATCCGAATCGCGCCATGTCACGGGCGCTCATCGAAAAGATGTAGTTCAAATACTGGGACTCGCCGGCTAAAGTCGAACCCTCCGCCCCGGCGAATCTCCCATCACCTGCTACATAGTCTTCCATACCGACTGGCCGCGCGATACGTTCAGCAAAATCATCGAAAATCTTCTTGCCGGTCAGCTTCTCAAAGATAGCGCCCAGAACGTTAAAGTCCCAGTTATTGTAGTAGTAGAAGCTGCCGGGTGGTTGGCTACCCCGCGCGGGCCGGCCGGCTCGCATCACCGCGGTTTCCCGCGCGGCCATATGATAGACGCCAGAACGGGCGCGCAGCAGATCGAGGATCGTCGCCTGTTTCTCTTCTGTTGTCAGGGCTGGCGGCCTGTCGTCCAGGCCCAGATCGTCGAGCGTCTTGCCGAGGTCAATTCGCCCTTCCGCAACGTGAATCCCGTAGAGCGCACTCAACAAGCTCTTGCGAATCGACCGCACTTCGATCTTCCTGGCCACATCCCCCCACTGATCTACGACGCGCCCGTCCTGCACGATCATCATGGCCGCGGTCTTCCTGGTACTGGCGAAATTCCTGGCTGCTTCGAGCATCGGCACCGACCATCCGGCCCGGTTGTGCATTTCCCATTGGGCTCCCGGGTAGTCCGCCGCCAGGATAACCGTGCTGCAAATCCAACTCACCAAGCCCAATCTCTTCATCGAAGCCTCCATGCCTTGGTGGTTCATCGATGACTCCAAGGTCCGTCGTAGTCTACCATCACCTCAAAGCTCTCGAATCGAGGTAGGCACTGCCATCCGAAAATTGACCTTGCTGGCTCGAAACTCTCGTGCAACGCCACAGGGAGTCGCGATCATGGGATCGGGGAGCCGAAGGGCTTCATGCCCTTTTCCAGAACGGTCTTTGGGAACTGATCGGTGCCACACAAAATGAAGGAGCCAAAATCCCGGTACCAGTTTCCGGCGGGTGCCACCGGGCCGGTCTTGACCCACTCTCGAAGAGCGAGCAGATCTGCGATCGACACGCGGCGCTCATCCACTCGCTGGAGAAGATGCTGCCAAACTGGCCGTGGCAGGTTAGCGAATTGAATCTTCGGCAAAGGCTTCCGTCCCAAAGATCGCGCGGATTAGATCCTTGCCAGCTTCGTTCTTGAGAGCCGGATCGTTCTCGGAGAGGAACCGGTTGAAGCTGGCCTTGAGTTGTTCCTTCGCCTCGGACTCGGCACGCACTCCGCGTTCGGCCAGGGCGACGAGGGCGCGGCTCATGGTCAGGTGCTGTTCCTTAGCCGTGCGCCGAACCGCGTCGACGAGAGTTGCCGGGATCGTCACGCTCTGTCGAACAGATCTTGCCGAAGCCGTCTTGCGTTGGGTTGCCATATCCTCAGGTTAGCGCATGCACCAGCGTGGTGCACATAGAACCCGAAAGACGCCATAGCGTTTAGCTACAGCCGCTGCTTCCGGATCGTCGGCCACTCGGAATCCAATTCACCTGCGAACCCGAACGTGCGCGTGCCGGTTTTTGAGCAGCCTCCCGGCCACAAAGATGTTCCGGTTTGCCCCCTCTGATTTCCGATCCCTCTCGGCGTGGATCTAGTGCCGGCGCCCGGCCAGCATGTCCTTCGGGCAGCGATAGAAGACCGCCGGATGCAAGCTAAGTTTGTCGCACAGTTTCCAGGCAGGCTCGTGCTCCAGCAACTGCCGCCTCGGGACGGCGAGCTTCTCATTGGGCGCGTGGCGCCGAGGTGGCTCTTTCACGCGCTCTTTGCTTTTGCGTTAAAGGGAGCGCGCCGTCTCCATTTCCAACTGAACCGGAACACCGCTCCGGCCCATCCAAGTTGGGGGACTAGTCAGTGGTTTCCTAGACGGCCAACTGGGCGGGCAATGGTTGTGACGTGAATTGTGACGCAACTATCGGATTCGAAATCCATTGTCCGGTTTCGTTACGGTTAGCCACCTCCACCGATTCGCGCATACAATCGAACACAGTCGAATCTGACAGAAGGGCACGTCGCCAATTGTAAGGCAGGCGCTCTAACCGGCTGAGCTAACCGCCCGCACCAAATTTCATTCTTTCACGCCGCCGCGCACTTGGAGCAGTCCCCGTAGAGGGTCACTTCGTGGCCTGTGACGCGGAAGCCGCGCGGGGCCAAATCCTGCACGTGCGGCAGGCAGGCCATGAGTTCATACACTTTGCCGCAGCCGCGGCAGTGGAAGTGATGATGGTGCGCTTTGCCGGCCACCTCGTAGTGGGTGTTGGCGCCGGGGAGCTCGACGGGTGTTAGCCAGCCTTCCTCCAGCAGCATCTTGATGTTGCGATACACGGTGGCGATGCCGAGTCCGCTCTTCTCGTGTTGGGCCAGTTCCAGAACCTGGGGCGGGTCCAACGGCCGGTCCGCCTTCAGGAAGGCCGCGCGGATGGCGCGGCGCTGGCTTGTGTCGCGAGTCTGGGCAGCGTCTTCTTTGCCTGTCATCAGACCAGCTCTAGCGCCCCATGATGATCGCAATGACCGTTGTGCGGATGGTGCAGGTGCCCGTCGACGAGATAGTCGACGTGATCGCCGTGCGGAACCGCCTCGTGCCCGCAGCCAGGGCCGTGCCGATGACCGGCGGCGTGACCGGCGCAGTTGTGGCCGCCCGGCGTGCATTCGACCGGATTGGCGGAGCTGACGCCGAGAACGTGTTCGTCGTAGTGATCCTCGTGCGGGCTGTGCAAGTGGCCGTCGTGCAGGTAGTCGACGTGACCATCATGGAGAATGGCCGTGTGGCCGCAGCCGGGACCGTGTTGATGGTCGTGGGGCGTGTGGGGGGTGTGGGTCATGATTTAGATGGGTTCCTTTCGTTTGGTGGTAAGAGTTCTGGCGAGCGGACGGTGCTCACTGGCGTGGGCCAGTGCATTAAAGACAAGGTCGGCGACGTGCTGGTCGGCTAACCCATAGAGAATGTGTTTGCCATCGCGGCGGCGCGAGAGAAGGCCTTCAGCGCGAAGGACGCGCAGCCGCTGCGAGATGGTGGAGATTTCCTCGCTCTCGGATTCGGCGAGTTCGGTGACGCACGCTTCGCCTTGCGAGAGAAGCGCCATCAAACGGAGGCGCGACGGGTCGCCCAACGCCCGGAAGATGCGGGACGCGCGTTCCATGGAGTGCTCGCTGACGGTAGGCGAGAGCTTCCGCGAGCGATGCTGTTTCGGCTCACAGGCTGGACCGGTGCGTTGCATTCGAATAAACACTTGAACAGTTGTTCAAGTGTTAGGATAACGGATCGAGTACTAGAAGTCAAGGGTAGAGGGTCCGTGCTACGCTGAAAGGAAATTTACAAAGTTAGCAGAACACTGAATGAAAAAGGCATTGATAACCGGGGTCACTGGACAGGACGGTTCCTACCTCGCTGAATTCCTTCTGCAAAAGGGATACGAAGTCCACGGAATTAAGCGGCGCTCCAGCAGCTTTAACACGGGCCGGGTCGACGGCATTTACACGGATCTTCACGAGCATAACAAGCGCTTTTTCTTGCACTTCGGCGATCTTTCCGACACCAGTAGCCTGTGGACACTGCTGTACGATATCCGGCCGGACGAAGTGTATAATCTGGCCGCGCAAAGCCACGTTCGCGTGAGTTTCGATATTCCGGAAAGCACGGGCGACATCACGGGGATGGGCGCGCTCCGGATTTTGGAAGGCTTGCGGAAGACGGGCGTGCAGGCGAGGTTCTATCAGGCTTCGTCGAGCGAGATGTTCGGCTCCACGCCGCCGCCGCAGTCCGAATCGACGCTGTTCCATCCGCGGAGCCCGTACGCGTGCGCCAAGCTATTCGCGCACACGATGACGGTCAACTACCGCGAGAGCTATAACATGTTCGCGGTGAGCGGGATCCTGTTCAACCACGAATCGCCCCGCCGCGGCGAGACGTTCGTGACGCGGAAGATTGCGCGCGCGGCTGCCCACATCAAAAATAACCTCCAAGAGAAGCTGTACCTGGGCAACATGGACGCCACCCGCGACTGGGGCTTCGCGAAAGAGTACGTGGAAGCGATGTGGATGATGCTGCAGCACGACCGCGCGGACGACTTCGTGATCGGCACGGGCGAAACCTACAGCGTCCGGCAGTACGTGGAAGCGGCGTTTGGGCATTTAAACCTGGAATGGGAAAAGTACGTAGCGTACGATCCGCGTTACAACCGGCCGGCCGAGGTCGATGCGCTCCGGGCCGATCCATCGAAGGCGAATCGCGAGTTGGGCTGGCGTCATCAGACAGGTTTCCGCGAGTTGGTGAGGCTGATGGTGGACGCCGAGATGGACGCGATCGAAAAGCAGCGGGCTGGTGTTGTGGCTCTGAATTCGAGCAACGGGTAGTCTCCAGGAGAGAAGCACTTGGACCTTTCAAGCAAGCGGATTGTTGTGACCGGCGGCGGGGGGTTCCTCGGGTCCTTCGTTGTGGAAAGGCTGCGCGCCAAGGGGTGCCAGAACGTCTTTGTACCGCGCAGCAAAGAGTACGACCTGACGACGCACGACGGCGTTGCGCGTCTGTTCAAGGACGCAAAACCGGAGGTGGTGTTCCACCTGGCGGCCGTGGTGGGAGGTATTGGAGCGAACCGTGAGAATCCTGGCTCGTTCTTTTACAAGAACGCCATTATGGGACTGCACATGGTGGAAGCGGCGCGGTTGCACGGAGCCGAGAAGACGATCGTCGCCGGATCTATTTGCTCCTATCCGAAGTTCGCACCCGTTCCGTTCCGGGAAGAGGAACTTTGGAACGGATACCCGGAAGAGACGAACGCGCCCTACGGCATCGCGAAGAAATCCTTGCTGGTGATGTGCCAAGCGTACCGGCAACAGTACGGTATGAACGCGATTTTTCTGATGCCGGTGAACCTCTATGGACCGCGGGATAACTTCGACCTGGAGGCTTCGCACGTCATTCCGGCTTTGATTCGCAAGGCGATCGAGGCGCGCGACGCCGGGCGGACCGTGATGGAATGCTGGGGCGACGGTTCGCCGACGCGGGAGTTTTTGTTTGTCGAAGACGCCGCCGACGGCCTGATTCGAGGCGCCGAGGGCTACGACGGCGGTGATCCAGTCAACCTGGGCAGTGGCAACGAGATCACGATCAAGGACCTGACCGAGACGATCGTCGATCTATCCGGCTTCAAGGGCTCGCTGTTTTGGGACACATCGAAGCCGAACGGCCAGCCGCGCCGGAAGCTGGACACAACCAAGGCGGAGGCGCTGTTTGGCTTCAAAGCAGGAACGGCGTTGCGGGACGGGCTGGCGAAGACGATCGCCTGGTACGAACGGAATCCGTCGAAGCTGTCGTGACGCCGGAAGAGGTCCAGGCGCTGCGGGCTCAGGCAAATCTGTTCGAGCAGGCGGCGCAGGAGCGCCTGCAGGTTCTCGAGCGTTCGGACGCTTTATTAAAGGCCGCGATCGCCGAAAACGAGGAGCTTCGAGCACAGTTGGCGGCGGCGCGGGCGGACGCAGGCCGTTGGAAAGAAGAGTCGCGCGGCGCGCGGGAGGTGGCTGAGCGCGAGAAGGCCGCGGCGGCGCGCGTCCTTGAACTGGAAAACGAAGGGTTGCTAGACTCGATACTTCGCCATTGGCGGCGCGGGCGCAACAGCCGCGCCTAGTGAATCCATGCGTATCGCGATCAATCTCCGCCAGTTCTTTCAGGGCAAGATCGGCGGCATGGAGAACTACGTTCGTAACGTAGCCGCCGGCCTTTCCGGTCATGCCCTGACGATCTGGGTTCACGAGTCGGAAACCGAAAACGTGCGGGCGTTCGCGCCGGCGGCGAGGATCGTAGGCGTCTCGCACGAGACCGGCTCCGCGGAGATCCGCCGGGCCGTGGTTCCGGGCGCATTCGACGTATTCTTCTGCCCGCTGCTGGTGCTGGAGCCGCTGGTTGTGGATATTCCGTGCGCGGTGATGATGCCGGACATCCAGCACGAGATCCACCCGGAGTTCTTCGAACCAGGGATCCTGGAGTGGCGCCGTGCAAACTATGCGCCCACAGCGCGCAACGCCGACGCGCTGTTCACGCTGAGTCACCACGCGAAACAGACGATTGTGGACGCGTACCACGCCGATCCAGAGAAGATCCACGTGGTTCATTTGGACGCCGACGATCGATTTCGCGAACCGGCCAACAGCCCGCCCCCGGAGTTTCCGGAGCCCTATCTGTTCTTCCCGGCCAACTTCTGGCCGCACAAGAATCACGAGAATGTCCTTCGCGCGCTGGCGCTGACCGAAGGCGTGCACCTGGTGTTGAGTGGCGCGCCCGACGGTTGGGAGCGGGTTCGATCCCTGGCCGCGGCGTTAGGCCTCACAGAGCGCGTTCATTACGCGGGCTACGTCGATCGAGCGCAGGTGCCGGGCCTGTACAGGCGTTCGGCGGCGCTGCTGTTCGCGACGCAGTTCGAAGGCTTCGGCATACCGATTCTGGAGGCGTTTCATTGCGGCACACCGGTAATCACGTCGGATCGCGGAAGCTGCGTGGAAGTGGCGGGAGACGCCGCGATCCTGGTCGACCCCTTCTCGCCGGAGAGCATTGCCGCGGGAATCCGGCGCATTTTGAACGAAGCGGGGCTACGGGAGGAATTGAACGCGAGAGCGGCGGCGCGGATTCCCGAGTTCTCCTGGGCCCGGGCAGTGGAGGGGACACAGGCCGTGCTCGAGAGGATCCGGCACGTCCGGAAGCAGCCGGCGCAGGTGGAGGAGTGGCCGCGCATCGGTATCGTCACGCCGGCGTTTCAGATGGCGCATTTCCTGGAGGAGACGATTCAGAGCGTGATCGGCCAGGGATATCCGCATTTGGACTACGTGGTCTGCGACGGCGGCTCCAGCGACGGCACCGTGGAGATTCTGAAAAAGTACGAGGGCCGTTTGCGGTGGGTTTCCGAGTCCGACGGCGGGCAGGCCGCGGCGATCAACAAGGGCTGGCACATGACCAGCGGCGACGTTTTTGCGTATCTGAACGCGGACGATACGTATTTGCCGGGCGCACTGGAGACAATCGCCAGGCACTTCCGGGCGTTGCCGAATCATGGATTGATTTATGGCGAAGCGTACCACGTGGAAGTGAACGGAAAGCGGATCGACCGCTATCCGACGCGGAGTTTTCAGTTCGATGCGCTGGCCGAGCAGTGCTTTATCTGTCAGCCGGCGGCGTTTCTCTCGCGGGACGCGTTCGCGCAAGCGGGCATGATGAACGCGGGTTTGCGCTTTGCGCTGGACTATGATTTGTGGTTTCGCGTGGCGCGTGAGCACCGGGTGCACAAGGTGGACGAGTATCTCGCCACGTCACGAATGCATAGCGATAACAAGACGCTGGCCAACCGCCGGCTTGTGTATCAAGAGATTATCGCAGCGGTGAAAACGCACTACGGCTATGTACCCTACGAGTGGCTGCAGGGCTATGCGTGCTATCTGCTGGATCGAAAGGACCAGTTCTTCGACCGGTCCAAGCCGTCGCTCCTTTCGCATACGCTGGCACTGCTGTTGGGCGCGCGGCACAATCGCGGCCAGTTGCGGAGGTACGGGGGTGAGTGGGCGCGGGCGATGGGCATCAATACCCATTTCGAAGGGCGTTGGGACGACGGTTGGATCTCGAGGCAGTTCGTGGTGGACCTGCCGGTCGCAGAGGACCAGGACACGCTGCGAATCGCCGGTAATCATGTGGCGCCGATCCGGGATTTGCGCTTGTCGGTCGACCTCAGCGGCCGGCGCATTGAGGAACGCGCGATCGGCACGGCCGGTCCCTTCGAATGGCGCCTCTCGATTCCGGACGACCTGCGCGGCCGGACGCTGCAAGTGGCGATCACATCGAATCGAACATGGCGTCCGGTCCGGGGCGGCGACTACCGGAGGCTCTCCTGCGTGATCTCCACGTTGGAGGCGTGCTCCTCGTGAGCGGGCCGCTTGTTACGATCGTCACGCCCTCGTTTAATCAGGGCCGGTTTATACGGGCCACGATCGAGAGCGTATTGACGCAGGACTATCCGAATATCGAGTACATCGTGATGGACGGCGGCTCGACGGACGAGACAGCGCAAGTGGTGAGCGAATACGGAAGCCGGCTGCGATTCGTCTCCGAGCCGGACCGCGGACAGACACACGCGATCAACAAGGGATTCCAACAGGCACGCGGACCGGTGGTGGCGTACCTGAACTCCGACGATACTCTTCTGCCGGGGGCAGTTGCGAAGGCAGTGGCCGCGCTGGAGGCCCACCCGGGGGCCGGCGCGATTTACGGCGACGGCTATCAGATCGACGAAGCGGGCGCGGTCAGGCAGCGCTTTCCATTTACGGAACCATTCAACCTTTGGAAGCTTACCTACCTTCTGGATTACGTGCTGCAGCAGACGGTCTTCTTCCGCCGGGAGTGCGTGGAGCAGCTTGGCTGGCTGAATGAGTCGCTGCATTTCGGGATGGACTGGGACATTCTGGTCCGGCTGGGGAAGCGGTATGGGCTCGTGTATGTACCGGAGCTACTCGGCTGTCTGCGTGAGTATGAAACGGCGAAGTCCTTCGCCGGCGGCGAGCGCCGGTTCCGGGAATTGGCCGGGCTGCTGCGCGCCCAGACCGGCGAACGGTTTCCGCCCGGCTGGTGGTTCTATGGCCTGGACACTTACGACAAGATCTGGTTCCGGCGTTGCAAACCGTTTCTCGGTGAGGCGGCCGCCCAGCGCATTGTGCACTTGTGCCGCGCGCGCATCGACTCTGTACAGCGTCATTCGCAGGGCTACTACACCGATGGCTGGGCGGGGCGAACGTTGCACTGGATGCTACCGATGGGCCACGGGGCGTTCGCGATTCGCGGGACGGTTCCCGATTGGTCGCCGCGGTTCAGCGGGCAGGCGTTCCGCGTGCGGGTGAATGGACGGGAGGCGGCCACGGCACGGACCGGAACCGGAGCCTTTGAGTTGCGGGTGCCGCTACCGGGTGGCGGCGCACCGGTGATTCGTATCGATGCCTCCGCGGCCGTGCGGCCGCCGGGCGACGCCAGACGGCTGGCCTGGCAGGTGAGCGCTATCGAGCCGTGCCGGTGACCGGCAATCCCAGCCCCAGGCGCCGGCATTCGAATTCCACCATCTCGCGTACGATCTCCCGAAATGGCTTTTCCGGCCGCCAGCCGAGGACGGCGCGCGCTTTGGAGGAGTCGCCGTTGAGCGCGATGGTTTCCGCTTCGCGGAAGAAGCTCTGATCGAGCACAACATGTTTCGACCAGTCCAATCCGGCGCAATCGAACGCGGCCTCGACGAACTCCCGGACCGAGTGCAGTTGGCCGGTGGCAATGACATAGTCGTCGGGCACCTGCTGTTGGAGCATGAGCCACATGGCGCGCACGTATTCCTTGGCGTAGCCCCAATCGCGAAGAGCATCCAGGTTGCCGAGGCGGAGCTCGGCGGCCTGTCCGGCCAGGATACGAGCGACGCCGGAGGAGATTTTCCGGGTTACAAACTCGTGGCCGCGGCGGGGAGATTCATGATTGAACAGGATACCGGACGAGGCGTGGGTGCCGTAGCGCTCGCGGTAGTTCCGGACGAGTTCGAAGCCGGCGACTTTGCTGATGCCGTAAATGGATCGCGGCCTAAAGCGCGTCTGCTCGTTTTGGGGCGCCGATTCCGCGCGGCCGAACATTTCCGAGGAGCCGGCAAAGTAGAACCGGCAATCGGGGGTGAGGTCTTTCAGCGCCGCCAGCAGATAGTGGGTGCCGTTGATATTCGCCGTGAGCGTGGAAAATTCATCGTCGAAGTCGTAGCTCACAAAACTGGCCGCGGCCAGGTGATAGCATTCCTGGGGCCGGATTTTAGCCACGGCATTGAAGATGCCCGCATAGCTTTCGAGCGACGCCGGATGGAGCTTCACCCGGTCGATGCAGGGAAGCAGGTTTTCCATGCGGTACTCGGGAGCTTCCAGACCCGCGCGGCGCACGAGACCATGGACCTCGTAGTTCTTCTCAAGCAGCAATTCGGCCAGGTAGGAACCGTCCTGGCCATTGATTCCCGTGATGAGTGCGCGTCGTTTTTCCATCGGGCAGATGGACGCCGCCGCTACCGGATCAGGATGCCGAGACGGCGCGCCACCCACGTTTCGTTCCAGCGCCGGACAAACGCGCTGACACTCATTACGGCTCGCCATTCCCGCCAAAACCGGAGCGGTGAACGCCAATTCAACAGGGTACCAATTAGGAGGCTGAAAAGGAACTTCGTGAACGAGGGACGCAGGGGCTCGAAGAACTGGTCTCGATGATCGAGCAGGAAGGAAGCGTAACTGTGCGCCCAGCGGAACGGAACATAGCCGTAGTGTTCGCGCAGCGCGCGATTGGCTTCTTCGAACCCCGTTGTCCGCTGCTGGAACGTCTTGTTGGCCTTGTGCATCCTGGAGTTCGCCAGCAGCGCGTCGATCCGGTGAAACGTATGCTGACGGCTCAACCGCAGCCAAAGCTCGTAGTCGAAGGCCACCTCAAAACGCGTGTCGAAACCGCCTGCCTCGCGGAGAACGGCAGTGCGAATAAAGCAGGCCGGCTGACAGATGTAACAATGCTCTCGCAAAGTCTCCCGGTCAAAAGTCTCGGTCGGATAGTTGGCAATCCGATTTCCTTTGGCGTCGATCCAGTAGGCGTTGCCGTACACGGCCGCCGCGGCCGGGCGTTCATTGAGCCAGTGGACGGCGGTGCGAATCGCGCCGGGGAAGTAGGTGTCGTCCGCGTTCAAGTAGGCGAACACGCCGCCCGCGGCGAGTTGCAGACCTTTCTGGAGCGCTTCTGCCGTCCCGCCGTCGGCTTCCGAGATCAGGTGCAGACGGTGGGGATATTTTTCCTGGAACGCACGGATCACATCGATCGTTCCATCCGTGGAACCGCCGTCGACGACGATGTACTCAAGGTTTGGGTAGTCCTGGCTGAGGACGCTTTCGAGCGTCCGCGCGATAAAACCGCCCATGTTGAGACACGGCGTGACGACTGTGACTAGAGGTAAATGCTCGTTGGAATCCATCATCAGGTAACGCTTGGCGAATCCGCGGTCGAATCTTCATTGACTCGTCAACCCGAATCAGCGCAACCCGTTCCTCCGGAACTGATGTGCGATCTCTCGTTTTGTTGTTGTTTCGAGGTGACCAGACCTCGAGTTCCCCTTTGGACGGGGAACGTGGACTAGTAGTATACCATGGAGAATATAAGTCAAAATTCCAGGCGCATAGTGACTTGGACCTGCCTGGGCCGAAAGCCCACACCACCGTAGCTGTTGGCCAGGCTGGCAATTCCATCGGCACCCGGGACATTCAAACCGTGCCTGTTAAAGACGTTAAACACATCGACGTCCGCACGTAAATAGGGATGGGCGTTGTCCTTGCGAAACCGAAAGTACTTCCGAATAGAGGAGTCCATTGTCCAATTGAACGGACCCAGACGCGTTTGATTTCGCCAGGGATGCAGGCCCGTGTCGTATCCGACGCGCACCACACCTCCCGTGAGTAGTGGCAAGTACACAACGTTGGTGTCGTAGTCAGCGTTGTTCGGATCCGTGGGCAGACCGCCTTTCGGCCACGGGTTAACCGGCTTTTGAGCCGGCTTGTAGTTCTCCGGCAGGCCAAAAATTCCGTTGCGCAGGCCAAACTGGTTCCGGCTATTGATCAGCCGTTCGCTGATGTATCCGTTGTACCAGAGGCGGCCCTCGATGCAGCGCTCGTCTGCGGGGTTACGCCCCAGGGCCGGCGTATTGCGGCAATCGAGAATTTTGTGTTTGTTCCGGTAGACCTCAAAGTCTCCCATCTCTCCCCAATTGTTTACCGGCATGGCGTACCAGGTGGACAACATGGTTCCCGAGCCCGTCATGACCCAGCCGCCGAGCACGCCGTTGACGATCGGGTTGTTCGTCTTGAGGAGTTTCTTACCCCGGCCGATCGGAAGGTCCCAGATCCAGTTCCAGCGAATGCGATGCTTGGGCACTCCAGTGTCGCGGTCATAGAAAAGGAAGCGGTTCAGCGCTTTGAAGTCCGTAGGCACGGCACCAGGCAGGTAGGCCGACGGCGAGGACACGACATCGTCCCGGAACGAGTTGCCGGCCAGGCGCAGGGCGTTCGTCATGGTGTAAAAGGCTTGGAACTGCAGGCCTCTGCTGTATCGCCGTTCATACTCCAGACTCCAGACCGACGAATTGATGAAACCGCTGCGTTGCAATAACCGGATGTCTGTGTAAGCATTCTGGTCGAAGGGCCGCCGCAGAACACTGGCAAACTCACCGGTGGGCGTTGGACGCCCGGTTGTGAGGTACCAGATGTAGTCGTTGGGAGCTGCATTGATATTAAAGAGTTGATCGGTATTGAACCCGTGCTTGCCCTTGTACGCGAGGCGAATGACGCTGGTTCTGCTGAGTTGTTTTTCGAGGGTCAGGTTCCACTCGTGGATCTTCAGGCTGGGCTGCTTGCCGTCCATGCCAACGACGCTTCGACCGCGCGCGACGGCGGAGGGATCATCCATGTCGATGAGATTCCGGCTATTCTCGCCGATGCGGATACCTGGTACGTTCCGGAGCAGGTAGTTCGGAATGCCGTCCGGGCTTTGAGCGGCAGCGTTTGGGTTGAAGGTGAAGTCCACCCGGAAGGGCGGCAGGCCCGAGAACTGTGCCAGCAGGGTCCGCATCGGCACGGCCGAGATATACAGGCCATAGCCGCCGCGAATAATCCAGGGCAGGTCACCCGTGGTGAGTTTGTAGGCGAAGCCGCCACGCGGCGCGATGTCGAAATTGTTCGATGAAAACAGTTGGCTGGGCCGCCCCAACTCCTTCGCGTTGGTGAACTTCACGCCGACCCGCTCGAAGACGTTTACGATGGCCGGCGTTGTGGCGCGCAGCTTGTAGTAGTGCTCGAGCGGTTCCGCGAACATGAGCGATTTGGATTCCATGTCGAAAGCGTTGAGTAGATTGTCACGCTCGGTAAAGGCGGGATTGATGTCCCATCGCAGGCCCGGCGTAAGGGTTAAGCGGGAATTGACACGCCAGGAGTCTTGCCAGTAGAGTCCGGCATTCTTTTCGTACACTCGCATCAAACCGCGCTTCAGGCCGGCCAGGTACTGCCCGGCGTAGCCCAGATAGAAGTTCGCGGCGTCGTGCCCGGTCAGCGGCGTTGTGCCCGGATTGACTGTGGTGCCTTGCGTCGAGGATTCCAAGGAGGTGGCGAGGCTGTTGAACCAGGCTGCGCCGGAGATGGTGCCCTGATCCGGAAGAAGCACCTGCTTCTCATGATGGAAGCGGAAGCCGAACGCCAGATTGTGGCGCTTGTGGATGTAGGTGTAGTTCTGCTCCACGTTCGAGATCATCGAATACAACTCGCGGCGGTTATCGCCCTCGACGTAGTTCATGAAGCCGGTGTTTTGCAGAAACGGCCAGCCAATCTCACCCAACGGATTGGGTAGCCCGAACTCGGCCGCCCAGTCCTTCTGCTCGATGCCGGTGACCGTTTTCGCCAGTTGCCAGGTGCGGTTGGCCAGTGTCTCCACGTTGAATTTGGCCGAAAACGCGCGTATCCAGCTCATTGCCACCGCGCGGCTTGTCACGGGTAAATAGGTTGTGTTCGCTTCAAAGTTCTTCGTCGGCGCGCCCGTCGCACCGCCAGTGCCCAGGAACACGTTTCGCCGGTTGGAACGGTTCAGCTTTACGAAGACGTTGTCCTTGTCGCCGAAGCGATGGTCAATCCGCAGAGTGGTTGGATTGTCGCTCATGTTCGGAAAGTTCGAAAGCGGAACGGGGATCTTGAGGTTATTCGCCGTGACGGGATTCGTGATGTCGGTAGGCTGCGGAGTAATGTCGTAGATGCGCTGGGCGAATGCGCTGACCCGGTTGGACGGAATCTGATTGTTGATGAAGGGGTCGCGAACGGAGACCAGCCGGCCGTTCGGAAACTCTTCCTGGCGCGTGGTTAGCGGATCGTAGAGTTGAATTGTCCGGCCCTGGGCGTCGATCAGCGAACTGAAGTCACCGGCACGCATGGCGGCGGTGGGCACACGAAATTCGCGGGTAATGCCCTGGACCAGTTCCGCGCCTTCCCGGACAAAGAAGAAGAAAGTCCTGTTCTTGCCGTTGTAGAGTTTTCTGTCCCCCAACCCGAAGGTGGGAAGGACAACCGGACCGCCCACCGAGCCGCCGAACTCATTGCGAATGAGTTTTGGCGTTGGGAATGGACGGCCATCGAAGAACACATCCTGGCGGGCCCTGGCGACTCCGAACGCGTTGTTACGATGGGTCTCGAAGACGGCGAGGGTGAGCCGGTTCGTGCCGCCGCGGGTAGTGACGATCACAGAGGTGGGCCGGGTGTACTTGGCCGACGAGGTGGAGGTTTCCACGCGCACTTCTCCGATCGACTCCAGGCCCTGCAAACCGGCCGAGCCGCCGAATTCGCGGTTGTTAGCCGCCGCGCCGTCCTGCACGTAGTCTGTGGAGTAGCCCATCAAACCGGAAACGCGCACGCCGCCGTTCACATCCTCGGAAGCCTCAACGCCGGGCGTCACGCTACCGAGCAGTGTATTCAGGTTGCGACCGTTGATCGGCAGGTTTTTGATTCGCTCGGAGTCCAGCGTGGTGGCATCGGTCGGGTCGGTGGGTGTCACCAGCGGCAGGGTCTCCGTCACTTCGATCGTTTCCGAAACCTGTCCGGGATGCAGGACCGGATCGATGATCGCTGTCCGTCCGATCTCCAGAACGACCTCGCCCTCCCAGGCTTTCATGCCTTGCATTTCCACTCGAACCCGGTAGCGGCCGACGCCGACCGGCGGCGTGGAGTAGGCCCCATCGGCGTCGGACTCCAGGCGGGTGGGGCGGCCGGTTTCGACGTGGACGATGGAGAGCCTGGCTCCGGGAATCACGGCGCCGGTTGGGTCCTTGACCGTACCCTGAATGGTGCCGGTGGTGGACTGCGCGTACACACACAACGAAACACAGAACGCCAGAATTCGAATCATGGTGCCCCCGCGGCTCGTTTGATTATAAGAAATGTACCTGGGAGAATTTCAGCAAATGTTGCTACCACGCCGTGGTTTTCTCGGGTTCTTCGCCGCCGCTGGACGGGGGTTGCGCGCCGCGCCGTTCCAGACCGACGTCACTCCGCCGCCGCAGACGCCGCTGTGTTATGGCCTGGTGCCCGATGGCGCCTCCGTCCAGGATCCTCTGCAGGCCCGAGGTCTGGTGATTTTGCCAGAAGGCCAACCGCCAGTGGTGCTGTGCGCCGTGGATTGGCTGGGAATCGGAAACGGAAGCCGGGACCGGTGGCGCATCGCCCTGGCCCGCGCGTGCGGCACGACCCCGGAACGCGTAGCGCTTCACACGGTGCATCAACACGATGCGCCCGGCGACGACCTTTCGGCGCAAGCGCTGCTGCCAAGCGGCATGTTGCTCTACGACGAGGCGTTCGCCGCGGCCGCGGTTCGCCGCGTGGCGGCGGCGGCCAAAGCGGCGCGGCCCCGGCGAATCACGCACATCGGCGTTGGGAAGGCACCGGTCGACCGCATCGCATCGAACCGGCGGATTCTCGGCCGGGACGGCAAAATTCAGTTTGGCCGGATGACCTCCTGCCGCAACTCGCCACACTGCGACGCCGCCGAAGGAGTGATCGATCCGTTGCTGCGCTCCATCAGCTTCCTGGCGGACAAACGGCGCGTCGCCACGCTGAGCTATTACGCGACGCACCCGATGAGCTACTACGGCAAGGGCGAAATCTCCAGCGATTTCGTGGGCCACGCCCGGAACGCGCAGCGGGACACGTTCCAGATTCACTTTACCGGCGCAGCCGGCAATATCGGCGCCGGCAAATACAACGACGGCGCGCCTGAGAACCGGGCGGCTCTGACGGCACGGCTGGGAGCGGCGATGACGGCCGCGCGGCAGACGGAGGAGATCGTCCCGTACGACGGCTTCCGCTGGGTGGTCTCGCGAGTGGAGTTACCGCCGAGGCCCGGCCGGGAGTTTAGCGAGGAAGCGATTGTCAGAGCGCTGGCCGACGAGAAACTGGAAGCGAGACTGCGCCGAAACAACGCCCGCTATCTGGCGTTCCTGCGGCTGACCAAGGCCGGGCGTCAGATCGACCTGAGCGCGTTCCACACCGGGGGCGCCAAAGTCCTGCATATGCCCGGCGAACTCTTTGTCGAATACCAACTCCACGCCGGAACGGCGATGGCCGCCTACGGCGACTACGGACCCATGTACATCGGCACACGCCGGGCCTACGACGAAGGTGGATACGAGACCTCCGCGGTTTCACGCGTCGGACCGGCGGTGGAGGAGATGCTCCACGAAGGCATGCGCCGGCTCTACTGATTCAGCGCCGCGTAGGCCATCTGCACGAAGGCGCTGCGCTCGTCGGAGCCGCCTTCGCGATGAATCAGGAAGATGCCGAACAGTTGGTTCTTCGGGTCCAGGAAACAGAAGGTGCCGTAACGGCCGCCGTGTCCGTAGGTTCCGGGCGGCATAGGCTGTCCGGCGCTCTCCTCGCGAACCACAAACCAACCCAAGCCCCAGCCGTTGCCGGGACCGTTGGTGCGGAGCGTACCGGTGTGCACCTGCGCCATGAGCCGGATGTTTTCGGCGCTCAAAAGGCGGAACGATCCGTGCCGGCCGCCATCAATCAAAAGCGTCTTGTACAAGATCGCCAGATCGCTGGCGGTCGAATACAGGCCACCCTCCGGCAGCGAGTACTTGGCGCCGTCGCGAAACTTCATGGCGCCCTCACCGAGCGGATCGGACGTGTACTTCAGGGGCTTGCCGTCCCGCAGGATATAGGCGGTGGGCATGCGGTGCCACTTGTCCTTCGGAGGAAAGATGTATGTGTCCTTCATTCCGAGAGGTTCGAAGATTCGCTGTGCAAGGAACACTTCCAGCTTTTGACCGGAGATCACCTCCACAATCCGCGCCAGGACGGCGGTGCCGGTGTTGGAATACTGCCACTTGGAGCCTGGTTCAAACTCCAGCGGCTGTTGAGAGAGAACCAGACTTACATCGGCGAGCGACTTGTGCAAAGCGCCGTGCAGCTCTCCGATTCCCGGCGGCGGATTCAACATCATGCCAGAGGTGTGCGTCATCAAGTCAAAGACCGTGATGGGGCGCGCCGGGAGCTTGACGGTTTTCGCGCCGCCGGCGTGGACGCTGGCAACCACCATCTGCCCGCGGAATTCCGGCAGATGCTTCTGGACCGGATCGGTCAATGCCAGACGCCCTTCCTCCGCCAGAATCATCGCCGCCATTGCGACCACCGGTTTCGTCATGGAGTGCAGTTGGAAGATGTTTTCCTTCGTCATCGGCTGGCGCGACTCCAGATCAGTGAAGCCTACGGCGTCGAAGGCGACGGTCTCGCCCTTGTGCGAGAGCAATGTGACCATTCCGGCTGCCTGGCCGGCGGTGACGAACTCCAGCAGGCGCGCTGGAATCCTGGCCAACCGCGCGCGATCGACGGTCTGCGCAGGGAGGCAAAGGGCGAAGAAGAAAGCAAAAAGCCGCATCCGGCTATTCTATGTAAAGTAGAAACGCCCGTCAGCGATGATCTCGGCGGGACCCTGCATCCGGACATCGGAGTCGTCCGCCGGCCAGCGGAACGCCAGGGGTCCGGCGGGAGTATGGACGGTGACCTCGCGCCCGGTGAAGCCGCGCAGGATCGCGCTGACGGCGGCACCCGTGGAACCGGTCCCCGAGCTTTGCGTCTCACCGGCGCCGCGTTCGAAAAACCGGACATCGATATTCAGACCATCGATGGTGCGGATGAAAGAGACGTTGGTGCGGTTGGGAAACTTCGGGTGCCCCTCGATCGCCGCGCCGGCGGCGCGCCAATCGAAGTCGAAGTTCTCTACAAAGACGGCGCATTGGGGATTGCCAACCCAGAGCAGCGTGCAATCGAAGAGTTCGCCGGCGGCGGCTAGCGCATAACGGAGTTCGCCGGGCTTCACCTCCGGCCGGCCCATGTTCATTTCGAATTCGAAGCGATGCCCGGCGCGCCGCAGCAGTTGCAGATGCTTGATGCCGCCTCCGGTGCGGATGCGAATGGTTTCGCGGTCATAGCCGGCGGCGATGGCAAAGGCGGCCGCGCAGCGGGTGCCATTTCCGGACATCTCCACTTCGCCGCCGTCCGGATTGAACAGGCGGATATGCAGGTCGGCGTCTTCGGGGGGCTGGTCCAGGGGCGAAACCAGCAGCCAGCCGTCGGCGCCGGCGCCGGTGTGGCGATCGCAGATCGCGATCGCGGCATCGGCCAGGCCGGCAGCGGGCGCTTCATTGGCCCAGGTCAGCAAGAAATCATTGCGGGCTCCGTGAGCCTTCGTGAAGGGTATTTCCATGCGGTTCGCGGCGCCAGATTTCGATCGCGGGCGCGCCTTTCACCTCCACCATTTTCACACGCCGGTACTTGGGCAGCTTCGGAGCGTTGTGAGCCATCGCCGTGGACAATCGGTCACCGGCAATCGCCACCACCCACTCCTGCCATAGAAACAGTTCGGGCCGTTTCTGTATCGCTTGAAAATAGAGGCCATCGCCGTCGTGGACGGATTGGCGAAGCGGAATTCCGGCCTGTTGGAGAATGCCCGTCTGGTCGCCGAAGTGCGCCACGATTCCGGTGCCCGGCATATATTGGTCCTTCAGGTATCCGGCCGCTTCGCGGGTCCAGGCGCGGCGAGAGTCCGAATTGACCTGTGACTCCTTCCACACCACCCAGCCGTCCTGTTTCGGGAAGAAGATCCAGGGACTGATCGATACGAGCGCCAGCACGGTGACAACCGCGGCGCGATTTCCCAACGGCAGGATGGACGGCAGGGCCGCCGCCGCGAACGCGGCCAGCGGCAGCATCGCCATGCCGTAGCGCGTGTTGTAGTAGCTATTGGGATGGAGGTTCGGCACAAAGATCGTGGCCCCGCTGCCGTGCATGGACCATACGTAGAACACCGGCCCGAGAGCGAAGAACAGGACCGGCCACCACGCCTTTTTCACCGCCACAGCCACCAGACCCAGCGCGCCGAGCAGAAGAATCGGCAGGCCGGCGAATAGACGCCCCGCCATGCCGTAGTACTTCGCCGCGACCAGAAAATCCCCGTCGCCGGGCGCGCGTTCCAAGCCGTTTTGAACGGCCTGTTCATAAATCCACTTGGCGGAGCCGACGCCGTGGTAGAAATCCAAGGGGTCGCCGTGAAAAATCCAGTTATGCGCGAGCCAATAGGCGGGTCCGATGAAGGCCAGCACACCAGCAACGAAGCCTGCGCGCCGGTCCCGCCAAAACAAGTAGAGCGTTGCAAACGGGATCAGGAACCAGCCTTCGTAACGGGTCATCGTGCCGGCCAGCAGGCCCAGGCCGGTGATGGGGCCGCTGCCACGCACCGTCCCGAAAAGCGTTGCGGCGAGTGAACAGGCGAAGATGGCCTCCGTCATGGGAATCGATTGGAGGTACAACATGTTCGGATTCAGCGCGAACAGCAGCGCCGCGGCAAGACCGGCATAGGCGCATTGGTAGACATGCTTCGCCGCACCGTACAGCAGCAGCGCCGCGCCCAGCCAGCACAGAGCGTTCGGCAGGGAACCCGCCAAGCCGCTTTGCCACAGCGCGTCGATGGAGGCGAAGGGCAGCATCAGCAGATGCGGCAGCGGCAACCAAACGGTTCCGATCTGCTCATAGCCCGGGTTGCGGCCGTCGAAAATACGCCGCGCGATGTTCAGGTGCGCGGTCGCATCGCCGAACCAAAGCAGGTTGCCGGCGCGCCAGAAATAGAAGACGGAGAGCGCCGATAGCGCCGCCAGCGCGAGGGCCAGCCGCCAGGGCAGCCCTTCGCGCGGCGGCGATTTCCGCGACCCGCGCTTAGAAGTCCGTAAAGGTTTTGAACTCTTGGAAGCGGGCATCAATCTCTTCGCGGGTTAGCGTACGGAAGCGGTCGACGCCAAAGCGCTCACAACAAAAGCTCCCCATGACGGAGCCGAAAATCACGGCGCGGGAGAGTTCGCGGCGATCGATGGTCCCGTCGGCTAAGTCGATGCCCTGCTGCGCCAAGTAGCCGGTGAAACCGCCGGCGAAGCAGTCGCCGGCGCCGGTTGGGTCGAAGACGGTTTCCAGCAGGTAGCCAGGCACGATGAAGTAGTCATCGCCGTGGAACAGGATCGCACCGTACTCGCCGCGCTTGATGACGACGGTCCTGGGACCCATCGCCTGAATCGCGCGCGCGGCACGGCGCAGGTTCTTTTCGCCGGACAACATGCGGGCCTCGCCGTCGTTGATCAGGAGGAAATCCCAGCCCTGAAGTGTCTGCAACAGTTCGCCGCGGAAATGTTCAATCCACAGATTCATCGTGTCGCCGCCGGTGATGCGGGGCTTGGCCATCTGCCCGCGGACGCTGCGCTGCAAGGCGGGCTGAATGTTGCCCAACAGCAGATAGGGCTCACTCTTATACGACGCGGGTAGCTTGGGATCGAAGTGTTCGAACACGTTCAAATCCGTGCGCAGCGTATCGCGGTCGTTCATATCCTGGGAGTAGACGCCTTGCCAGAAGAACGTCTTGCCGGCCGTGCGTTCCAGACCCTCCAGATCGATGTTCCGGGATGCGAGCAGGTCGACATCTTCCTGCGCGAAGTCGTCTCCGACAACCGCGACGATGCGAACCTTCGTGAAATAGCTGGCCGCCAGGGCGATGTAGGTGCACGAACCGCCGAGCATTCGCTCGACTCTACCGTGCGGGGTTTCGACTCCGTCGTATGCGACCGAGCCAACAACAACAATGGACATTGTTTTATTGTAGGTCGATGCGAGCGGCATTTTACGAAGGACACCGAAAAATCTCGGTGGGCCCGTGCCCGGACCGGCGACCGCAAGCCGGCCAGGTGCGGTTACGAGTCTCCCACTGCGGCATTTGCGGAACGGACCTCCACCTTTTTCACGGCAACATGGACCACCGCGTGACCTTTCCGCAGGTGATCGGCCATGAATCGAGCGCCGTGATCGAAGACCTCGGCGAAGGCGTCGCCTCCTGGAAATTGGGCGACCGGGTGACGGTGCGGCCGCTGGACCCGTGCGGCCAATGCCCGGCGTGCCGCCGCGGTTATGGGCACGTGTGTCAGAAGTTGAAATTCATCGGCATCGATGCACCGGGCGCCATGCAGGCGCTATGGACGGTGCCGGCCCACACTCTGCACCGGCTGCCGGACGCTCTCTCTCTCCAGGACGCCGCGTTGGTGGAGCCAATCGCCGTCGCCTGTCACGACGTGCGGCTGGGTGAGGTACAGCGCGGCGAGTTCGCCGTGGTTATTGGCGGCGGACCGATTGGCGCGCTGGTGGCGCTGGTGGCGCAACACAAAGGCGCGCGCGTGATCGTAACGGAGATCAATCCGTTTCGTATCGCACTGCTCCGCAAGATAGGCCTGGAGGTATACGACCCGCGCGAGACCGACGTTGCGGCGATGGTGACGGCCGAGACCTCCGAGGCCGAGGCCGATGTGGTCTTCGAAGTCTCGAGCTCACCGCAAGGCGCGGAGCTGATGACGAAACTCCCCGGCGTTCGTGGACGAGTCGTGATGGTGGCCGTGTTTCCCAAGCCCGTTCCCGTGGATCTCCATAAGTTCTTTTGGCGGGAGATGCGGCTGATTGGCACGCGCGTCTATGAGCCGGTGGACTTCGACGAAGCTATCGATCTGCTGGCTACTACCAAGGTGCCGTTCCGCTCCCTCATCACCGATGTGTATTCGCTGGATGGATTGGAGAAGGGCCTGCTTCAAATGGAGCAGGGCGCCGACGTCATGAAGATTCTGGTCGACTGCGCGGCCTAGGCAAAGCCATGAGCCCGCCAATGAGAATGTCGTCCAGCCTTTCGATGCTTGCCGGTCTGGCGGTGGGAATGATTCTCGGATTTCTGCTGCCCGAGTCCGCGGCCGTGCTCTCGCCGGCCGGGACCCTTTGGTTCAATGCGCTGCGCATGACGGTTATTCCGATTGTCGCGGCACAACTGATCGTGGGCGTCAACAACCGCTTGCCGGAACGCGAACTTGGCGCCCTGGGTGGAAAGGCGTTTGGTATTTTTATCGCGGGCCTGGTCTACTCGGCCGTTGCGTCCATGGCGTTGTCGACGTTCTTTTTGCAATGGGCGCCGGCGGGAGCTCCGGCCTCGGCGCAGGCGCCGGCCACGGTAGCGGCGTCTTTCGGCGATTGGTTTGCCGGCCTGTTGCCGCCAAACCTGTTTCAGGCGGCGGCGGAAGGGAAGTTGATCCAACTGATTCTCGCATCGATCGTCTTCGGACTCGCGCTGCGACAGCTTCCAGAGACACGCCGCCAAGCGGTGTTGGAAGTGGTGGAGGGATGCAATGAAGCGCTGCTGGTGGTGATTCGCTGGACGCTGCGCGTGGCGCCGCTAGGTATCGCCGGCATGGGCGCGGCGCTGGCCGTGAAGCTGGGCAAGGCGGCGGTCGGCGCGTTCGCTTTCTACATTGTCTTCTTCTCGGCGGTGATCGTATCGATCACAGTTGTCTGGTATCTGCTGCTGATTCCGCGGGGCGGCATTTGGAACTGGATGCGAGCCATTGTTCCGGCGCAGGCGCTGGCCTTTTCGTCGCTTTCGTCACTCGGGACTTTGCCGCTCATGATCGACATCGCGCGCGACCGCCTGCGGCTGCCGGAGCCCAACACGCGCTTCGTTCTGCCGCTCGCCGTTTCGCTATTCCGGTTCTGCACACCCGCGGGCCATATGGCGGGCGCGTTGTTCATCGCCCATCTCTACGGCATTCAGCTCACAGCCGCCAGCCTGGCGTGGATCATTCCCACATCGGTAATTCTCAGCTTCTCCGCTCCAGGCATTCCGTCAAGCGGGTTGCTTGTCGCCCTGCCCGTCTTTCAGCAGCTCGGCCTGCCCGCGGAAGGGGTGGGGCTGCTGTTGGCCGCCGACGCGATTCCCGACATGTTCAAGACGTCGAGCAATGTGACGGTACACCTGGCCGTCGCGACTCTAACATCTACTCGTCTCGCAGAATCTCGAGCGGCCGCTGATTCAGGATCTTAAAGCTCGCCATCCAACCGGCCAGGATCGCCACCAGCGCACTTCCCGCAACGGCGATGAAATTCGGCGCCCACTCGAAACGGAACTCGGCATCCAGAACACGAGCCAGCAAAACGTTGGTGAATGCCACGGCCAGTACGCTCCCCATGATGCCCGCCACCAGCCCGAGCAGGAAGAACTCGACGGAGAAGATCGCGGCGATCTTCCGGCGCGTGGCGCCCAGCGTTTTGAGGATCACCACTTCGCGGACCCGCCGCATGCGGGAGCCGGCGATGGACGACGCCAGAATAATGACGCCGGCCAGAATGGCGAAGGCCGAGATGAACCGCACCACGATGGCCACCTGATCGATCACCTCCTGCACGCGGTCCAGCACATCGGCCAGATTGATCACGGTGATCGCCGGGAACTTTTCAAAGGACGCTCTCTGCAGAACCGCGATGGAATCGTTCCTCACCCGCACAGCGCCAAAGTAGAGAACCGGAACGTTGTCCAGCGCTCCTGGGGAGAAAACAAACTCCGCGTTCGTTCCGGGCCGGACGCTCTCATTGCGATGCACGGCGGCGACGCGCGATACGATGCGGCGTCCACTCACGTCCCATGTCAAAACCGAGCCGGGTTTCACGTTCAACAGATTCGCGGCCTCGGCAAGCACGGAGACTTCGGGTTCTTTCGGTACCGCATCCTTCCACCATTTGCCCTGTACGATTTGCGACTGCGGCGGCATCTCCCGCGACCATGTGATGGTTCGCGAACGAAGGAAGCGCCGGGCCGGGCCCGTCATTGTCGACTCGTTCACCGCCCGCGTGTCGACATTCTTTAAGTGGCCGGCGGCCGTCGCGATTACCTCGGCCGGACCCTCGATCTCTTTCCGGTTCTTCAGGAACGCAGCGACTGTCTCGCGATCCGCGGCCGTGATGTTGATCAGGAAGACATTGGGCATGCCGGGCGGCGCGCTTGCCGCGATCTGCGACAGCAGCGAATGCTGCAGAAGATAGATAGTCAAGGTGAACATCACGCCCAGGCTGAACGCCACCAGGACCGCCTCCGCGCGGTTGCCGGGCCGATAGAGGTTGGCGAGGCCATGCCGGGCCAACGAAGAGAATCGCCGGACCGGCAGGCGTTTCAGCAGGCGCAACAGACTCCAGGAGAGTCCAGTGAGCAGGAGGAGTGCGCCTGTAAGTCCTCCCACAAACCAGCCGCCGATGCGGGCGGCCACCTGCACATTCGGGGCGTCGATGAGAAACGAAGCCATGCCCGCCACACCGATGCAAATCAGCAGGCCCGCGGCGATCGACGCCCGCCACTGCTTCCAGCGCGCGGGCAGCGAGGTGCGGACGCCTTCCATATCGCGCCGGAAAATCAGGATCGGCTTAATCTGCCGGATGGAGAGCAACGGCGGCAACACGAACAGCAACGTGGCGAGCAGTGAGAGGCCCAACCCCTCGGCCACCGAGCTCCATTCAAAATCGATTACAGGCGCCACAGGAAAGAACCGCGCGATCAGAACGGGAAACGCCTTCTGAATCGCGTAGCCGATCCATAGCCCGGCCGCGGCGCCCGCTATCGCCAGCAACATCGCCTGAAGCATATAGATGCGCAGGATTTGCGACGAGCGGCTGCCCAGCGCCTTCATCACGGCGATGGAATCCAGCTTCTGCTGCAGGTGCGACTGCATGGCCATGGCCACGCCGAGGGATCCAACAACCAAAGCGATAAGGCTGACCAGGCTGAGGAAGTTCGTCGCATTGTTGAGGCCGCGCGTGATCAGCGGATGGGTCTCTCGGAAGTCGGCGACAACGCCATCGGGGAACGCCTTCACAAGCTCTGTTCGCGCCTCGCGGATCATCGCCTCCGCCTTCTCTGGCGGAAACTTGAAGAGAAACCGTTGCGCGGACCGGCTGCCGGGTTGCAGCAGGCCGGCCTTCTCCAGATTGGTCCGCGTAATCATCACGCGCGGGCCCACGTTGACCGAGCCCGACATGCGGTCCGGCTCATAGGTCAAAATGCCGCGGATGAAAAACTCCTCGTTGCCCAGGCGGGCTTTGCCGCCCTTCTTCAAGCCGGTCCGAACAAGCAGGTCGTCGGAGACAGCGATGGACGGTCCTTCGAGCAGTTGGGCCAGCGGGACATCGCCGAGGGTCTTAATTTCGCCGTGAAACGGGTACTTGGCGGGGTCGACGGCTTTCACCGCCACCAGAAGCGGTGCCGGCATTGTGGGCGCATTGAGCATCGACACGGTCTCGGTTACCCAGGTCCGGTCTATGCCTCTCGCGGCGAACTTGGCGAACAGCGCGTCCTGCTCCGTGGTTGGCAGCTCAAATACGCGGACCGTCATATCGGCGGCCATCAACGTCCTGGCGTCCTTCAGGAGCATCGTGCGGAACGATCGCGAAAAGCCGCGCACGCCGGTCAGCGAGCCGACCCCAACCGCGACGGCGAGAATTACGAAAAGGAACTTTGCCGTGGACGCGCGCGACTCCCGCCACGCAATGCGCAGGGCCGTGCGAAGCGGAAAATTACTGTTCATCGCTGACGATCTCTCCGTCGCGCATCTGAATTCGCCGGCTGGCCCGGCCGGCCAGCGCCGGGTCGTGCGTCACCAGCACCAGCGTGGTTCCTTCGTTGCGGTTCATGGTCAGCATCAGGTCCAGCACGTGAGCGCCGTTGGTGGTGTCCAGATTGCCTGTTGGCTCATCGGCCATCAGGATGGGTGGACGCAGCATAAAGGCGCGGGCCAGGGCCACTCGTTGCTGCTCGCCTCCCGAGAGCTGCACGGGGTAGTGATCGCGGCGGTCGTCCAGGCCGACGGTTTCCAGGAGCTGTTTCGCCCGCGATGGGGAGTCGCCATTCGCACCGGCGAGTTCCGCGGGCAGCAGGACGTTTTCTTCGGCGGTGAGCGTGGGAATGAGCTGATAAGACTGGAAGACGAAACCCAACTTGCGCGCACGCAGGACGGCCAGCTGGTCTTCGTTGAGGCCGGTGATCTCTTCGCCGTCCAACTGGATGGAACCGCGCGTTACGGCGTCCAGACCGGCCAGCAGGCCCAGCAGGGTGCTCTTGCCGCTGCCGGATGCGCCCATGATGGCCAGGAACTGGCCCTGCGGCACGTCGAACGAGATGCCGCGCAAAATATCCACCGTGTGCGTGGAGGTGGCGATGGACTTGTACAAGTCGCGGACGCGGATCGCCGGTTGGGAATTCGTGGAAGCCATGGGTAGGATGGAAGGTGCGTGACGAGAGTACTTCTTCTTAGTTTGATGCTTCTTGCGGCCGGTTGCGGTACGAAGAGTCCGGACCCTCCGTCAATTTCCGCGCCCCCGCCCGCCGAGCGGGTGGAGAAACCGGATGGCCGTCCCGTCATTCTGGCCTTTGGCGACAGCCTGTCGGCCGGTTTCGGCGTCGACGCGGGCTTGTCGTATCCCGATTTTCTTCAAAAGGAGCTCGACGCGAAAGGGTATTCCTACCGCGTGGTGAACCAGGGATTGAGCGGCGACACCACAAGCGGCGGCCTGGCCCGCATTTCGCAGGGCCTGGAAATGAAGCCGTATTTGGTGGTGCTGGAACTGGGAGGGAACGACGGGCTGCGCGGACTGCCCTTGCGTGTGACGCGGGAGAATCTCGACAAGATGACGGTTGAATTCCAAAAGGCCGGCGCGCTGGTGGTGCTGGCCGGGTTGACACTGCCGCGAAACTACGGTCCGGACTACATCCGCGAGTTCGAACAGATCTATCCGGAAATTGAAAAGAAATATAAGGCGAGGCGGATCCGGTTCCTGTTGGAGGGTGTGGCGATGCAGCCCGGCCTGATGCAGCGCGACGAGATCCACCCGAACGCCGAAGGGAACAAACTGGTGGCGCGCAACGTAATGCAAGTCATTGAGCCGCTGCTCAAGAAGTAGTTTCCAAGGAGAGCCATGTTACTGAGTACGACAGGTACAATCGAAGGCCGGCAGATCGAGTATTTGGGATTGGTCACCGGAGAAGCGATCCTGGGCGCGAACATTTTCAAAGATTTTTTCGCCGGCATCCGAGACATCGTGGGCGGCCGGTCGGCGGCCTATGAAGGCGAGCTGCGCAAGGCGAAGGAGATCGCGCTGGCGGAGATGCGGGAGCAAGCGGTCCGGTTGGGCGCCAACGCAGTGATCGGCATCGACCTGGATTACGAGACGATTTCGGTAGGCGGCGAGATGCTGATGGTTTCGGCGTCGGGAACGGCGGTCGTGGTTCGTTAGGACGATTTGTTGCGAAACCCCGCGAGCGCTTGGTAACATACTAGTGCGGGGTGGAGCAGCCTGGTAGCTCGTTGGGCTCATAACCCAAAGGTCGCAAGTTCAAATCTTGCCCCCGCAACCAATTCAAGAAGTGGTTTGGTTTCTGTAGATTCAACCAGGTGGGCCGATTGTAGACAGTTTCGGCTTCCTTATTGACACGAGGCGGAGGTCCAGCAAGGGAGGTTTCTCGTGCTGAGAGCTTCGGGATGTTTGCGTTGATGGGGATTTGGAGTAGACTACGCTTACGGTATTGAAGGGCGCTCCGTAGACACCGAATGGCGGGCGAAGATGACAAGACGAAGGGTGGTTTAGCCGCCTCTCACGAACCGGAGGAGTCGTTCGCGGCTCTCGTGGCCCCTTCTACGTCAGGTAAAGAGAAGAACACGCTGCGAATGGAGTTGATTCCGGTGGCGTGTTGGCGCCTGAACGACATGCGGTTCGAGTTCGGCTCTTCATTCGTGCTGCCCGAGTCAAAAGGCGAATTCGACGAATTGGCCGGATTGCGAAAAGAACATCCGGGCGCCGGCCTCTCGGTTTTCGGCCACGCCGATCCGGTCAGCGACGACGTCTTTAACAAACGCCTTAGCGACCACCGGTCCGAGTCCATTTACGCCGTCCTGCTGCACGATACGGACCGTTGGGAGAAACTCTACAGCTCCACCGGTTCAAGCGAGGGCTGGGGAACGGGCGCCATTCAGCACATGTTGAAGGCGGCAGGCGAGGACCCGGGTCCGGTCACCGGCGCCGGCAATGCTCAAACCACTGCCGCCATAAAGAGCTTTCAGACGAAGAATGGCTTAACCTCCGACGGCGTGGCCGGCAAGAACACACGGGCCAAGCTGTTTGCCGTCTACATGAAGTTCCTGTGGCCAACCAAGCTCGAAAAGACGGATTTCCTGTTTAAGGGTTCCGACGCAGGCGGAAAGGGCGATTTCCAGGGTTGCGGAGAGTTCAATCCGGTCATGGTGTTTTCCAAGGCCGAGCAACAGGCGTTCACAAACCCGTCCAAGAAGGGCGAGCGCGACGAACAGAACGGCGTGAACCGCCGCGTGATGGTTTTACTGTTCCGGCCCGGAATCACGGTACCGGCAGCGAAGTGGCCCTGTCCACGGACTGGAGAAGGCACCGAAGGATGCCGGAAGCGGTTCTGGTCCGACGGCGACAAGCGCCGGGGCAATCAGGATGCGCGCAGGGAGTTCAAAGACACGCAGGACACCTTCGCTTGCCGCTTTTACCATAGGCTGGTCGTCCATTCCCCTTGCGATGGCGGCGCGCCGGCAAAGGGCGCGCTGGTGCTACTCAGCGTCGACGACCATTTTTGTCCTAACCAGGAGAAACTGGACATCGTCTACTCGCTGCGCGGCTTCGCGAGCAAGAAGGTCACGCTCACCATCACCGGAAAAGGCGCTCCCGGCAACCCGATTTTCGAGAAGGAGCTGACCGATCCGGAGAAATCCGATGGCAAACACACCTTCCAGTGGGACGGGAAAGCGACCTCGGCGGCTCCGGAGTGGAAGGACAAGTTCATCCATCCACTCTTCTCACCGTACACGGTTACACTCCGGCACGACGACGCCAATCAGGGTTCGCTCGAATTCAAGGTCCTCTATCATTCCATTGAGTTGAAGCCGGGGCCGCAAACTCCCGACGAACAGGAGCCGCCTGAAGGCGACGACCAACGCTTCGTCGCTCACAGGCTCAACGAGCTCGGCTACTGGGGTGGACCGGTCGAGAAGGATGTGGACGATTACCTCAAGAAGGCCATCATCCGCTACAAAGCCAACCATGCCAAGTTCCGCAAGAAGTTTATCGGCGATTACGACGACACGATCACGCCGGAATTGAAAGCGGCGCTGAAGGCGAAGGAGAACGACCGGAAATTCGGACAGGTGGAGGCGATCTCCGATCCGTCGAAGACCTCCAAGCTGATGGTGGAGTCGTTGACCTACGAGCGGACTGGCGCCAGCGCCGACGAGTTCGGCACAACGCGCCCACCGAAGGACAAGCTGCGTTTGAACCGTCCGCTGGTTCCCGTGGAAGCGACGATATTTCTAAAGAAGAAGGACGACAGCAAGGCGTTGGAACCGGAGGCCGTCGGGCCGGCGCGAATCTCCTGGAGATTCAACGACACCGATGAGGATCTGACGCCGCAGTTCGACGACGCGCCCGGTTCCCCCAGCCGGACCAAGCGGTTCATCGAACAGGAGTTGAAACAACATGGTGGCCGCACCGGAAACGGGGACAACTGTCCGCGAGAGTTCGGCGGCATCCGCGACGACGCCGAGAACTTCAAGACAGCATTCCTGCTCGGCGATAACTACGTTCCGCACGACGTGAAGGAAGATAGCGCCACCAAGAGCGTGTTCAGCCTCGCCTCGGCCGACAAAGCGAAATTCCCGAAACGGTTGGGCAAGGCGGGCGTGATGCTGCGGCCCTCGTTCATCGCCGGCGACGACTATCAGTATAAGGCGGAGCTCGACTTCACGGGACTGCCTAATAAGGCCGACCTTGAAAAGTTCCACGGCATTACGGCCGACGAAAAAACCAAGATTCAGGCGAAGACGGGCAAACTGACCGTCCACCGGTTCAACCGTCTGGCGACGATCATCGACTGGCCAGGCCGGAAGAGTCCTCTCGCGGCGAAGGCGAAGGTGCATCTGGACGAAGAGCTGCCCAAGATCGTCACCGAGTTCGAAAAAGCCTTCAACGACTTCGACACAAAGGGCATGAAGTCGCAGAAGATCTCGGCGGTGATCACCGAGGCCGAGTACAAAGACTTGGTAGCGGCCAATACGAAACACACCGACAAATCGAAGATCAAGCTGACCGACGATTGCCTGGTGGGCGTGGACATTCCGGCGCAGGGGAACCGGAACGCCGACGATTACAAGGCGTTTCTTTCCACTTTTACCGGCGATGAGTTCAATAGTTTGGTGCAGACGCCGCTCGGGGAGTTGCTGTCGAAGAAGGTCCGGCCGGTCGATCCGGCCGGCTTTATTGTGGTCAACCTGCTGGCACACAAACCGATTGACATCCAAACGGATCCGGCTAACGGAAAGACCGACGTCTCGGCGGCAAACAAGGACTTCGTACATTGGGCCGGTTCGATCGGACTGGCCGACTCCGTAATCCTGGCCGACATGAAGGACCCGGACCTGGTCTACTACGTGATTTCCCACGAGATGGGCCACAACTTCTACCTGCTGCACTGGGAGAACACGGGCGAGAACAACCAGAAGAACCACGACCAGAGCGACAAGAACTGCTCGATGAGCTATTCGACGTCAAAGGGACCGGCCCACCAGAAACCGGGCGTCTACGCGCCGCACTTCTGCGGGAAATGCAACCTGGCGCTGCGCGGTTGGGACGTGACCTCGGCGAACCTGGGCGAAAAGAGCAAGACGAAGGGCTCCAAGGCGCCAGCCGGACCTCCAGCGGTCTTCCCGCTGATCACGGCGGCCAAGCGCGAAGTACTGGTGCGGAAGAAGCACACCGAAACCACGCGTATCCCTGTCGTGCTGAAGACCGACGTGGCCTTCGACGGAACTGGCGCCATCACGCGGTCGAGTAACGCGGTCAAACTCTTCGCGGCGGCCACCGGCGGCAAGGAATTGAAGTTCAACGGCAAGAAGCTGTCGAGCGGCGGAAACTCGATTCCGGGCGCGGACCTAAGCAGCCCCCTCGGCGTCACGATCTTCGTGGAAGGCGCGAAGGGCAGCGCGACGAAAGACGATGTCGAGCTGGAACTGAGCATCAAGGGCGGCAGCAAGACGCCGGGTCCACCCGTAAAAATCAAGTTGACCGCGGTGGAGGTGACGCTCGACATCTTCGGTATGAAGCCGAAAGCCGGCGACGCCGTTGAACTCACCGAGAAGAACAAGATTGCGCCCGGCCGGGCCATTCACCTCCAGAACGCGGCGGGCCAGCGCGCGCGCGCAAAGGTGATTGTCAGAGAGTGCAAACCGAACACTTTCGCCGAAAAACTTGAGTTGCGCGTGCATGGAACCGGCAGCGGCGCCGTCAAGCTGTTCGACGCCGAAACCAAGGGTACGGAAGTGACTTTGCCGCATGCCTTCGCCGCTACGACCGTGAAAAAGGACGGTAAGGTCTTCTTCCTGGAAGGTACGACCGTCAGTGGCGCGCTGAGAGACACGGGGCTGGAGATCGGACTGGAAGGAGACGCGAAACCGGCCGACTTCGTTACAGCCACGGTCATTGAGGCCAAGCTCGCCATCTGCGATCCACGCACGGCGCCGCCGCCTGCCAAACCGGCGGAGATGACCGATGCCAAGAAACTGGATCCCGGCCGCATTCTTGGTGCGCAGGACAAGGACAAGACTCAGCTTCGGGCGCGGCTGGTGGTCAAGCAGGTGAAGCCGTCGGCATTTAAGGGGAAGCTAAAGCTCCGGCCGGCCACGGACGCCGTGGAGCTATTCGGAGTCGAGGATACGCAGGCAAAGAAGAAGAACTCGCCACTGAAAAACCCCCACGAAGTGGATGTGTCGAAGATCCCGGCCGACGGACTGGAATTCTTCGCCGAGGGCAAGAAAGTGAGTGCCAAAGCCATGGACACCGGTGTTCTTCTGGATGTGGACGGCGTCGATGAGGGAGTCGATGAGGTGAAGATCACCTGTATCGAGTTGAAACTCGATAAGCTCGAATCGACCTCGCGGGCGGATGCGACGAAGTTTGAGCCCGACGACGACTTCGCGCCCCGGCTGGGAGAGAAGCTGCGCGCCACAGTGAAGATGGAAGGACCGCTAGGCGGGTTCAAGGGTACACTTCGAATCCACTACGGCAGGTTGAACAACAAGGCTAAAGGCTCAAACCCGATGGTGAATGGAGCGTTCTCGCTGGCGGCGGAAAACGATACGGCGGTGAACATTGCGGCGGCGGCGGCGTCTCCGCAGACGGTTAAAGCCGATTGGGATGGCAACGCCACTGCCGCGGTGGCGATGGAACTCAGCATACGAAGGACGCGCAACAGAAATACAAATAATGACGTCAACATACCTGTGGGTGCGATCACGAGCGGCAACCCTGTGCCGCACGGGCGCTACGTGATCGACCAAATCTCGCTGGTCGACCCCTCCAATGGCGAGGTGGCGAAGTTGCGGCCGGTGGATTTTGGGTTGAGTGTGCCAATTCTGATAAATCTGAACTTCAATGCCAACTGGGCAACGGATTTGACCGCGTATGGACTTTCGGCGTTCGCGGCGGATATTCAAAGAGCGTTGCTCAAATACGGCGAGAGAGACTTCAAAGTCAACGATGCCACCCTTACGAACCGCATCAACGTCCGGATGATCAGCAACGCGGCAATCTCGAACGCAAACTCGATCCGCGTATCCGTTGGCGGTCCTGACCCGGCGGCGGGCGGACTGTTCGGCTCGACCCCGACCGGTGTATCGCCAACCGACAATCTGTTCGCGATTCGCGAAGGTTTGGGAGCCGACATCACCGCCTTTCCGTCGACGTTCTTTTTGTTCAACGCCGGCGGCGGAGCAAATGCGGCTGTGGACCAGCCTCTGTTTCGAAGCCTGTTCAATCCGCTTGGAGTTGGAAACGCAGCAACGGTCGCCGCGCCCGGTGCTGCGTCCGCCAGGGCTGTCGATGGCGCGGGGAATGTTACGGGAGCGACAACGGCGATGGATAGCGGCAATGTGACAGTGGCCCTTGACGCCAATGGTATTCCGACCGTGGTCTCAACCGACTTGACCAAGGTACCCGCGGCACGGGCGGCTCAGATTCAAGCCGCGATGCGGGCCTTCATCCGGTTTGTCGGCAATACAATTAACCATGAGGGCGCGCACGGTTTAGGCGCCGTCGCTCCAAACGACGCGGGGAACCAATTTAATGTGTCCGGAACGCTTGTTAGGTCGCCATTGAACGGAGACAACGGGGCGCACAACAGAGTGACGGCCAACACAAATATTCTGGATGCTGGAAGCGCGCGAAGCTTTGCTCGCCGCATTGAAAACACGGGCGTTCAGCAGGTCTTCAATGCCACGAACGCCCGCTACCTGGCCGATGTGGTGCCCCATGACCCGAAGGACAACTAAATGGATATACGTTGTTACGGCACTCGCCCTGAATCCGCAGCTCCGAGGTGCACCGGTGAAAATTGATTCCATCCAGTCGTTCGTAAGAAATTCCAGCGGTGTGGCCATTGGTACGGTGCAGGAGACGGTGACAGAACGCATTGTGGCGGGAGTCCCCTACTTCCGGCGCACGGTGCGGGTAGTGGAGGCGATCGGGGGCCAGACACAAGACGCCTCGTTCGAAGTCGACATAGCAAACTCGGGGCGAGAAACCGCCCAATTGGAGCCCGGCCGGGAGTACGTCTTCTATCTCGGTGCGCGGCGCGAAGGAGCCTACGCCTTGACGCCCCTGTCGCGCCCGGTGACGATTCCGGAAGGGCAACGGGCGGTGTATGCACGGTACCTGCGTAGCTGGGCCGAAGCGCCCGAGGAAGGCGCCGCCTTGCGGGAATACGTGGTGAAGCTGCTCATCGAAGCGCCGGGATACTTTGCGCGGGATGCCGCGCGTGTCGCCCCAATGGTGGCGGGCTGGACACAGGCGGAGCTGGAACGGTTGCGCGCGATCGTCACAGGCGGCGAGAAGACGGCGGCCCCGCCCCAAGCTAATGAGCGGGACGGGTTGGTGGTGCTGCTCACACGGGAAGGCGAGCCGGGTTGGGTGACGGCATTCGCCCGGGCCGAGGCGGCCGGAGGCAGCGATGGCGACATGATCTACTACGGGCTGTCGCAGCGGGACGCAAAGGCGGCGGAAGGAATTGTAACGGCACTCTACGCTGGCGAGTCCTTTCCGGAGAAGCATGTGGCGGTGCGCGTGGCCGGCCTGCTGGGAAGAGTCGACCTTCTGGACCGCTTCGAAAAAAGCCTTGGAGACGCCGAGGCGAAGGAGATCCGTCAGGCCATTCAACAGGCCCGGAAGCTGCGGAACTAGACACAATGCGTTTGGACCTCCAACTCGATTCCGAATCTATTTCGACGTTCGAAGAGCCGCGTGTGGTGTGCCGTTTGACAAACGACGCGGAGACCGGAGTGGAAGCTCCCGGACCGTTCGACCGCAGCGGCGCGTTTGGGCTGGCTCTGCTGAGCTCGGCCGAGGAGCCTCTGCGCAGAATGGACCGGCAGACGCGGCAGAAGATGCTGAATACCGGTCGCGTGGATACGACAGCGGATACGCAGGTCCTGGAGCCCGGTGAGGGTTGGCGGACGAAGATCGACCTGGCCTCTTTTCACTATCCGGTCCCGCCCGGAGAGTATCTGTTGCGGGCCGAGTGCGGCGACGAGCAGTCGGAGCCGGTGGAACTGAACGTCCGTGAGCAGCGTCCGCTGCGTATCGAAGTGACCCGGGACAACCCGATTCTGGACGCGCAGACGTTGCTGTTCACGGTGCAAGGGGACGATGGAGTAGAGTATTATCTGCGCCAGCACAACGCCGGGCGGCCGCTGGGTGCATGGTATTCCCGAAGAGTTCTGGCGGAGCGAAACGCTGCCAGCGCGTTCGTGGCGGCGGCTGGGTTCTATCAGGCCGAGTCGTTGGACTTAGCCTACCGGAAGTGGGTGGTTTGGCTGGAAGACGGCGCCGCGGCGGCGGCCGCCGTGCAGGACGGCGTGATGGATCTATCGACTTTACGAAAGGCCGAGCTACCCGCAGGAGCCGAACTCCTTCGCGCCGCGGTTTGGACCCGGCACGAGGAACTCTACATTTTCTTCCGTACCAAGGGGACGGGTCTGTCGTGCCAGAGGTTGGAACGTGGGAGCTTAGAGCGGGTGTTCGACCACACCCTTCGAAGCGAAGGGGAGTCGCCGGTGGCGGTGAGCGCGGATGCCGGAGGTATTCAGGTCGTTTCCGGATGGCGCGGGCTTCTGGTGGACCGGTTGCGGTGGCGTGGAACGCTCGAGCAGAGGCTGCATGTGTTCCGGTCCCGGCTGCAACTGAAACTAGTTCACTCCGAAAGCCCGGACGGCCGGGTGAGGGCATTGTTTACTGAAGCGGGCAAAGGGCCGATGATGCAAATGGTCTGCGCCGACTTCCGCAAGGATTCGCTGAATACGTACTCGATGGACAAGCTGCCTTTCGGCGGCGAGCCGCGTGAGTATAGTTTCGACTGCGATTTCCGGGGACGGTTTCACCTGCTGGTGTCAACCAACAGGCAGGCGCTGTACTACATGTCCGAAGAACGCGGACCGCACCTGGTAGCGACGGGTGAGGAGCGCTTCCACCCAGTCATGTGCGCGCCCAAACAGGTGTACGTCGGATTGTACCGGCGCGAGCACGGGTTCCGGTTCGTGCAATTCCAGCGGCGGCGCGTGGGTGAGAAACTGCCGGCGCTGGCGGCGCATCCGAGCTTAGGATAGGAGTCCGTACAATGCGATTGCTGGTGCTGGGATTGGCGATGGCGGCATGGGGGCAAGGAATGCGACTGGAACTTACGGGTGACGCCTCCGGGATCCGCGCGGTCCTTCGGAACCGGACGCCGGAAGAATGCCGCGTGCTGCTGTCGCCAAGGCTCCAGCCCAGCCGGTTGGTCATCCTGGGAGCGGATGGAAAAGAGATACCCGGCTTCGACAACCGGACCCGGGCGAAGTTCGACCGGACTGTGCGGCGGTCCGATTTTCAGACCATTCCGCAGGGAGGAACAATCCCGGCCGGCGAAGGAAGATTCACCCCGGATGGCGCGGGCCGCTATGTGATCCGTTGGGGGGAGTTTGTCTACTCCGGATTGCCTGCGGGGCCGATCCGGGTGCGCGCCGAATTTGAGAGTTCTCTGAACCGGACCACGGCCGGCGAGGCGGTGGAACGTGTTTGGACGGGGAAGATCGCATCTTCAACGCTGGAGATTCGGCTGGGGAAGTAGTGTTCCGGCGTCCCCGTCAGTAATTTGCAATCACCGGAGCGCCTCCGCCACTTCCTTATGACTATTTTCCAGCGCCGCTTCGCGCGGGGATTTGCCGGAGTTGTCACGAGTCAATTTGGAAGCGCCGCGCTCCAACAGCAGTTCCACCGCGGCACGGCGGCCCCAGGAGGCGGCTAGAAACAGCGGCGTGCGGCCGCCGGAGTCGCGGGCGTCGATGACCGCTCCTTTCGCCAGCAGCAGGTCGACGGCCGCGGCGTGGCCGGCCAGCGCGGCGTCATGCAGCGCCGTTGCGCCGCCGTCGTTCACGCCGGTCACGCTCGCCCCGTTTTCGATGAGCAGGCGGATCGTTTCAATGTGTCCCTTGAGCGCCGCGTCGTGGAGCACGGCCGGGCCCGGCGGGATTCCCTTCAGCAGCAGCCAGCGGACCAGATCCGTCTGCCCGTTGTTGATGGCCGTGTGCAGCCTTGCGTCAGGGCGGTCAAGCTTCGCTCCGCCGGCAATCAGCGCATCGGCAATGCCAATGTTGCGGGACGCCAACGCGATGTCGATGGGCGTTTCGCCACCATTGCCGGCCTTAGCCGCGTCCGCGCCTGCCTTCAGCAGCAGCGCGACAAGCTCCGCATTGCCGCGGCGGGCCGCGACGTGGATCGGATCCTGCCCGGTCTTCGGATTGCGGCGCAAGGGCGAGATGCCCAGGCGCAAGATGATATCCACGATTGCGGTCTGCCCGCGCCAGCAGGCCTCTTCGAGCGGTGTGGAACCGCTCAGGTCCACCGCATCGGCCTTCGCTCCATTGGCCACGAGGTCGCGAAACAGATCGTCATAGCCGCGGTTGGCGGCGAGGTGCAGCACACCGGCGCCGGCTCGATCCCGCGCGTCGATCGCCGCTCCATTCGCAAGCAGCAGCCGGACCAGATCCCGGCGGTTCGTGATGACGGCATAGTGCAACGGGGTGGAACCGCCCTCGGTGTGGCGCGCATTCACGTCCGCGCCCGCCGCCATAAGCAGCGTCACGACATCCAGATGGCCGGCCCAGGCGGCATCGTGCAGCGCGGTTCCGCCCAATGTATCGTGCGCGGAGACGGCGATACCCGAGGCGAGAAGATGCTTCACACGTTCCACGTCGCCCGCGCGGGCGGCCGTATGCAGTTCGCTCGCCAGGGCGAGCGACGCCGCGAATAGACTACTTGCGATTCGCCACGGGAACGTAGTCGCGCTTTCCTTCCCCAAGGTAGATCTGGCGCGGACGGCCGATCTTCTGATCCTCGTCGCGCATCAACTCCTCCCATTGCGAGAGCCAGCCGCTGGCGCGCGGAATCGCAAAGAGCACGGTGAACATCTCCGCCGGGAAGCCAAGCGCCTCATAGATCAGTCCGGAGTAAAAGTCGACGTTCGGATACAGCTTGCGCTTGATGAAATACTCGTCGTGCAGGGCGATGCGCTCCAGCTCCGTGGCCACATCGAGCAACGGGTTCTTGCCGGTCACTTCGAAGACGTCCTCCGCGGCTTTCTTGATGATGCGGGCGCGCGGGTCGTAGTTCTTATAGACGCGGTGGCCGAAGCCCATCAGGCGGCCTTCTCCGGCCTTTACCTTCTCGATGAAACCGGGAATGTTATCGACCGAACCAATCTGGCGCAGCATCTTTAACACGGCTTCGTTGGCACCTCCGTGCAGCGGGCCGTACAGCGCCGCGGCGGCCGCGGCTAGCGACGAGAAGGGATCGGCCTGGGAGCTGCCCACCAGGCGCATGGTGGAAGTGGAACAGTTCTGTTCGTGATCGGCGTGCAGGATAAAAAGAATATCGATGGCCTGCACCAGCCGGGGATCCGCCTCTTTGCCGAACAGCATGTTCAAAAAGTTACCGGCGAAGGAGAGCTTTGGATCGGGCTTGATGAACGGCAGGTTCTTGCGAAAGCGATATCCGTACGCGCCAAGCGTCATCGATTGCGCGATACCGCGGAAGATCTGCTTCTTGCGGTTCTCCGCATCCAGCACCTTCTTCGCATCGGTGTAGATGGAAGCCAAACCGGCGTAGCCGGCCATGAGCATCGACATGGGGTGGGCGTCGCGGCCGAAGCCGTCGTAGAAATGGTCGAAGCTATCCGGCAAGTTCAGGTTCGCGTTGATCGACGCGGTGAACTCCTCCATTTGTGCCGCGGTAGGCAGTTCCCCATGCCAGAGCAGGTACGCGGTTTCGAGGTAGCTGCCGTCTTCCGCTAACTGCTCGATCGGATATCCGCGGTAGTTCAGGATGCCCACGTCGCCATCGATGAACGTGATCGTGCTCTTGCACGATGCTGTGTTCATGTATGCCGGATCGTAGGTCATCAGACCGAAATCCGAGGGATTCTCTTTGATTTGGCGCAGGTCGACGGCGCGTATCGTGTCGTCTTGGATCGGAATCTCGAAAGTCTTACCGGTTCGGTTGTCAGTAATCGTTAGCGTCGAGGCAGGCATGCGTGAGTGGAGGAAAGATTCAGCTTATCGAATTCTTGGAATCGGGTTATTTGGCGGATTTTTTCGGCGCCGCCGCGGGGCGCGCCGCCAACAGCTTTTCGATTTCGGTGGCCAAGGCGTCGCCGGTCAAGAGCGCTTCGGTCTGTGGCGTATACCCGAAGTCGTTGCGGATCATGCCCTGCGCATCGATTAGGAACACGTGGGGGATGTCGAACGACGGTTTTTTAAAGTCGAGCTTCATGTACGATGCGGCGACTTGGCCGCAGTCGAACAAAATGGGTGTGGTGAGCTTGTTGTTGATCAGAAAATTCTTGACCGTCAGTTGGGTGTCGGGAGGAGTGACCACGCTCAGAATCGCAACGCGATTTCCGAATTTGGCCTTGATCCGCTCGAGATTCTTGGACACGCCCAGGCAGTGCGGACAGTCGGTTTTCATGATGTCGACGACCACGACCTGGCCTCGATGATCGAGCAGATCGTGGTAGTTGAGGTTCAAATCGACCAACGCGAAACCCGGCGCCCGGCGCCCGGATAGCTCTCCCGCCGGGAAGCAAGGTAGCGCTACAGCGGCGGCGAGCAAAAGGTACTTAAGCATGTTCCAATCTCAGTGTACGCGATGGGACTGGCCGCCGTCCTGAGACGGATCGCGCAGAGTCCCGCGCGAAACTTACTTAGGCGCGTTGGGCGGCTTCTGGCGAACGTCGTATGGCGCTTTGAGGGCTTGGAACGGCATTCCGTTGAAGTCGTGCAGGCAAAGGGCTTCGCCGAGCGCGTGCCCGGCCAACGCGGCCGTCCACAGTTTTCCCTGCGCCGCCCAGGCCAGGCGGCCGCGATCCATGTCCGCCCAGTCCCAGCCGCCTTTTTCGTGCACCAGATCACCGCGAACCAGTGCGTAGGTGCGATAGAGGCCTACGGTCTGGCGTATCTCCCAACCGCGGGCGGCCGGCTTGTGGAAGTGGCCTTCGCGCAGCGGCCATCCATCGCGAAGCAGGCGGGCCAGGTAGAGCCGCGAGGTCCGAGGATACTCGCCGGCAATGCGGCGCACCTCGTCGCATTCTCGCGACTGCCTGGTGGGCAAAGCCTGCAGGATTGCGTATCGTTTGTCGTCGAGAAACCAGCCGCCAGACCAACAATCTGGATAGTAGGCGACGGCCTTCAGATAGGGCGCCCGCGAGACCACGGTCCAGCCGATCTGCTCAATGCGATATTTGGAGGCCCGGTAGATGATAACGTGCCGTCCGGAGGGTGACAGATCGCAGAACGGCGATTCAATCCGGCCGCGCATCCACTGTCCCAGGCGAAACGTGTCGTCGACGCGGTTCCATTTCAGTGTGCAAACTGACTTAGCGGTCCCATGGCGAATGGCAACTCCAGTGGGAGCGTTTCGGGCGAGGATCACGTCGAGCCGGGCGGGAGGTGTCTTCGGCAGTTCCCGCTTCCATTGTGGCGAACTACACGCCTTGTTTGCGCAGGAGCACGAGCGGGCGCCCGCTTCCGTTTTGCCGGGAGAAGCTGCCGCGCAGCGTGCCGCCCGAATGATTCAGGGGAATCGAAATTCCCACGCCGCGCACGAGATAGTCGGTTCTCCAGTCGACAAGACGGCCGAACGGACTTCGATTGGGCCGCAGACGGCCACCGTTGATCTCGATTCCATCGATTCGCCCGGTCACCGATCCATCAGGGGCGATGAGCAATTGGGCCTGGGGCGATTGCGCTATCCACTCTCCGGCGATAACCGCGACCGGCTCCGGAAATCCAGCAAACAGCGGGGGATCTCCGAGAATCTCGTTACCGGCGATGAGCAGGAAAAGCGGAAGCGGTCCAAGGGTCGCGATGGCGACCCACTTCGGGCGGGGCGGCGCGGGCCGACTCCGAAGGCGCCAGCCGACGAACAGATTGACCAGACCGACGGCGGCGGGCGCGGACAAGGGCCAATCCAACGGCTGCCTGCGGGCGAGTGCGGCGAGGAGAAGCCAACCGAGAACGGTCAGCCCTCCGCCGGAAAGCGGCCAGGACCAAGCGACGGCTAGCCCGGTAAACAGGCTGAACAGCGCGAGTGCATAGAAGTTCTCCCGTGCCGTCATCGTGAGGAACGGAGGAGGGCCATCCGCAACGACAAAGACGGCGAAGAATAAAAACAGCAGGCTGCCGGCGAGCCGGGCGATCCATTGGAGTGAGGCGAGTGTCATGGCGAGGCCAGAATCTCCGAATTCACGGCGGAAAGGTCTTTCGGAATTGTTTCGGAAACGCTTCGCGGATGGGAAATCAACGGTTTAGACGTTTTCCGATTTCGACGGCGGCCGCCTGTGCGACGGCTTGGTCTGATTGTTCATAGGACTCGGCCCAAATCATCTTGCCGGTGTGAACGTCAACCAGACGGACGGTGAACCGGCGACCGGCGGTGAGCCGGTGGATCGAACCCTCCACCAGCATGTCGAGTCCGAGCAACCGGCCCATCAGGCCCATTGAGAGCCCGGCACGGCGGTGACGTTGCACGGTGCTCGGCGCGGTCACTTGCACGGAGGGAAGCTTGGAGAGCTCGGCAGCCAGCAGATCGGTGAAGGCGTTGACATACGACTGGCCATCTTCGCCGGGGCAGATGCATTCGAAAGGCACGACAGCGAGGGCCGCTCCGCTGGTTTGCGGCACGAACCGCGAAGGCACGTAGAACTGGTAATAGACAGTGGCCACGACGGCGACGGCGGGAAGCAGGAGAAGAAGGCGGCGACGCCCTGCGGGCCTCGAAACGGCGGCTGGAGCGAACCGGTAGCCGCGGCGCGGAATCGTCTCAATCCAAACCGGCTCGCCGCCGTCGTCTTCCAGCGTTTTTCGCAGCAGGGAGATGTTGCGGGCCAGGCCGATTTCCTCAACCGTAGTGTCCGGCCAGACCAGGCGCATCAGTTCCTGCTTTTCAACCACCTGGCCTCGGCGTTCAATCAGAACGTGGAGTGTCTCCAGGACCTTGGGCACGAGCGGAAGCCGGTCGGCGCCTCTAAAAAGGAGCCGCTGATCTGAATCGTAGCGAAACGGACCGAACTCGTGGATCATCTGACACCAACGATTGTAGTCAAGCGGCATGAGAATGTAGAGTATGCGCGCGTGGGTACTGCTGGCCGGCCTGGCGTGCCAGGCTGATCCTGTTGTGGACGTCGAATGGCTGCGCGCGGCGCAGCGGCGGCTGGGGGCGCGTTTGGTTGTAGCGGAGGCGAGTTGGGCGGCCGATGGTTCGGCGCCGCAGTACGCCGCGGGGCACATTCCCGGTGCGATTCATATCAACACCGATGTATTCGAGAACGGCCGGCCGAGCTGGCATTTGCGGCCAGTGCCGGAGTTGCACGCAGCGCTGGGCCGCCTGGGAATCGGCCCGGAAACGACGGTGGTCGTCTATAGTCAACAGACCATCGCGGCGGCGCGGGTGTGGTGGGTGATGGAATACGCCGGCGTGCGGGATGTGCGATACCTGGACGGCGGGTTGGGGGCTTGGAAGCGCGCCGGCCTGCCTGCGGACACCGCGACCGTTTTCTTGCCACCGGTGCGATTCTCCGGCCGGCCCCGGCCCCAGGTGTTGGCGACCACTGCGCGGGTGCGGCAGGCGCGAAACGCGGTTCTGGCGGATGTTCGAAGCGTTGCCGAGTTTCGCGGCGAGACCAGCGGCTACTCCTATCTGGACGCCAAAGGCCGGATTCCTGGTGCGATCTCGGCCGGCAACGCCGATGACGCGACAAGGCTCTACCAGAATCCGGACGGCACGCTGCGCCGCGCGGAGGAGATTCGTGCCTTGTGGCAGCGCACTGGAATACTGACGGGAGGTGAGGTGATTTTCTATTGCGGAAGCGGCTGGCGGTCCAGCCTCGCCTACCTGTACGCGCGCAGGTTGGGATTGCGGCGCGTCCGCAACTACTCAGATGGTTGGAGCGGCTGGAGTACGATCTTCGAGCCAGGCGGCGGGCAGCGGCCCTCCCGAAATCCAGTGGAACGAAGGTAGAGGTTCAGCGGGAAATCGAATGCCGGAATTGGGCGATGCGCCGGATGAGGGATAGGGGGGCTTTTTCGTCAACGAAAATCGCAGCGTTCCCTTGCTGGCGATGTACGGCTTGATGCCGTCGCCCATCGCTTCCAAAAGCTCCGCGCCGATGGGGTAGATGGAAAAGTGCTCCTTGAACCCGGCAAAGTAGAGCACATTCCTATTGTTCAGCCGGTACGCGGGTATGTTGTAGGAGATCCTTTCCTCGGCGTTGGGCATCGCCTTACGAATCGTGGCGCGGACCCGTGCAAGTATCGCTCGGGCGGCTTCCGGTTGGGCGGCGAGGTACGCGTCGACGGTCTCGACGGGTTTCATGGCCATAGGCGTTCTGACGTAATGGTACAAAAAAGTTCTTTACACGGAACGGCTGGTATGCTAAAAAACTAGCAGGAGGTGCTAAGTTTTTAGCATGACAACGCAACACACGGTGTCAAGGCGGGAACGGCAGATACTGGATGCGCTCTTCCGGCTTCGCGAGGCGACGGCGGCCGAGATCCAAACGGCGCTGCCGGACGCACCCAGCTATTCGGCGGTGCGGGCGCTGCTGCGGATCATGGAAGACAAGGGGCACGTCCGTCATCGCGAAGACGGGCCGCGCTACGTCTATCTACCCGCGGCCGAGACGGCTTCGGCTAGCCGGTCGGCGCTGCGCCACGTGTTGGACACGTTTTTCGAAGGTTCCGCCGCTGGGGCGATGGCGGCGCTTTTGGACGATGACGCGGCGAAACTCTCGCGGGAGGAGTTGGACCGCATGCAGGAGTTGATCGCAAAGGCGCGGAAGGGAGGCCGGTGATGTTGGAATTGCGCTGTCTGTTCGGAGTAACGGTCCTGACGTTGGCCGCTGGGCTTGCCACGCGGCTAAGGCTTTCCGCGGCGCAAAGGCACTGCATCTGGACCGTGGCTCTGGGACTGTCGATGACCTTACCTTGGCTGCTGCAATGGTCCCCGCCAGTGGAGACCATTGTGGGAAAAAACGTGATCGAGATGCAGCGCGTGTTCATCACGGTGACGCCGCAAACCCCGGCCGCGCCGGTGGATTGGCCGAAGATGCTGTGGTGGGCGGGCATGGCGGCGGTGGGTGGGTGGTGGCTGTTCGGGTTTGTGAGGGTAGCGGGGATGGTGGCCGCTTCGTCGGAGCATTCGACGCATGACGGTGTGGCGGTGCGGATGTGCGCGGGGCTGCGAATGCCGGCGGTCGCGGCCGGTCCCGTAATTCTGATTCCGGAGGCGGCGGCAAGCTGGCCCTCCGAACGGTTGGAGATGGTGTTGACGCACGAGCTGGGGCACGTGCGCCGCTGGGATCTGTTGTGGCGGCTGATCGGTACGATCGCCTGCTGCGTGTATTGGTTTCATCCCTTGGCCTGGTGGGCCTTGGCACAACAAAGGAGAGAGAGCGAAATGTCTTGCGATGATCGAGTTCTAAATACACATACGGCGCCGGCCGCCTATGCGGAAGGCCTGTTAGCGGTGGCGCGGGAAGCGTCCGGACACGCTACGCCGGCCGCGCTGATGGCGATGGCGAAGCCGAACGAGTTGGAGGGCCGTCTGGTAGCGGTGCTGGACAACGGGCGCCGGCGCGGTGGATCCGGCGTGCTGGTTGCGGCGATGTCGCTGGTGCTTGGCCTGATGGCGGTAACGCCCCTGGCCGCGTGGCAGGACGCATCCGGTGCGCAGATGAAGGGCGCGGTGCGCGATATGGTCGGCGTGATTCCGGGTGCAAAGGTCGTCCTAAGACTCAATGGGGATGGCGCGGCTTACGAGTTCGAGTCGGGGCCGGATGGACTGTATGCGGTGAAGGGTCTGCCAGAGGGCAGCTACAGCGTAGAGGTGTTGAAGCCCGGATACGCAGCGAATTCCCTGGGAAAACTGTCGATTACGTCCAAGATACGGCTGGCCGACTTTTTCCTCGAGATCGGCAGAATCCGCGAGACCGTTACCGTGGACGGCGGGAAGCGCGACTCAGCCGCCGCCACGTCCGCGTCCGATTCCGGTCCGAAGCGCATTCGGGTGAGCGGCAACATTCAAGCGGCCAAACTGCTGAGCAAGGTCAACCCGGTCTACCCCAAGGAAGCCAAGGCCGCCGGTGTGCAGGGGACTGTCCGCATGCAGATGGTGGTAAGCAAGGAGGGCAATGTGATGGGTTTGACCCTGTTGACTTCGCCTTCGGCGGAGCTGGCCCGGTCCGCGATGGAAGCGGTGACGCAGTGGAAGTACTCGCCCACACTGTTGAATGGAGATCCTATTGAAATTCAGACAATCGTGGACGTGAACTACACTCTGGCGCCCTGAGTCAGGCGGAGAATGAACTGCTCCATGACCGTCCGGTCATCGGGGCGAACATCGCGAAGCCCCCGGTCGGCTTCGAAGATCCAACGAACGGCGGCACGCATCTGGGAAACCTGGAAAGCGGCCGCCGTTTGGTGTATCTGCTCGGCGCGGGCGCGCCACATGGGCACGCCCTGTTTGGAAAAATGCGCTTGAACGGCGTTGGCGTTGGACAGCCGCGCCTCGCGGGCGGTGATGGCAAAGCGAAACTGCGTCGCGAGAAAATTGAGAGCCAGCGGCAGATACTCGCCGTCGCGAACCAGCGTGTCGAGAATTTCAAGCGACGTCTTTCGATCACGCCGGCCCAGTGCGGCGACAAGATTGAAGATAGTCGCTTCCCGTGCGTCGGGCACGAGCTTTCGAACATGCTCCACGTTCGCGTCGCTGGTCAGCAGGCGGAGTTTGTCGATCTCGTTCGAGATTCGCGACGCATTGGCTCCCGTGGCCTCCACCAGCAGCTCCAATGCGTCGTTGGCGATGACCAATCCCCGCTGCTTGGCCAGACGCTGCGCCAGGACGCGCGCTTCCATCGGCGTTGGATGGGGGAACTCCACAACCGCCTTGACCGGCGCGAAGTACTTGCGAATTCGCTCGATCTTGGTCTTGTCGTCGGCGCCGAAATCGTAACGGCCGCTCTGCAGCACCAGGGTCACACCGGGTGTGGGATTCCCCGCGTAGCGAACGAGCGCCGCGGGGGGTTCGGTGGCGTCTCCCTTGGGCAATGCCCCCTCGGCGCCCGTGATCCAGATCAGGCGGTTGGCGGCAAACAGCGAAAAGGAGCAGGCGTCGTCGATGGCCTCGTTGAAGTCCACCTCGTCCAGATCGTGGCGCACATAGCCCTGCTCGCGATCTTCCTCCGGCAGCGCCTTTTCCAGTAGCGCACGCCGGCACTCATCGCGTTTCCAGGCATCGGGTCCCAAAAACAGGTATACAGGCTGGACTTTGCCGGCTTTGAGTTGCGAGAGCAGTTCGTCGGGGCTCATGGCTAGAACGAAGAGAGAACGGCGGAAACAACCGACCGGGCCACATCGCGGCTCAGGCGGTCCAGCGCCTGGTCGGACTCCTCAAAGTATTGTGCCTGGTCCACCGAGATTTCGTAGCGCTCGCGGACCTCGAGGTTGGGACGCGTGTAAAGCACCTTTCCAGTGGCGCGCTCAGTGAGCGTCAACTGCATCAGCACCTGCACAGTGACGCCGGCAGCCCGGCCTGTGTTCGCGTCGAAAATGGTCGGAAACGCGACGTAGTTCGTGACGGCGCCGGAGAGAACCGCGTCGGCCTGCGTACGGTCGGAGATCACCTGATAGCGGGTGCGTGTGATGAACTCCCTGGTGATGGCTTCGGCGAGTTTGTCGGGGAGCTTGTAGCGCGCCGACAGGTTTCCGAAGTTAGCGACGGCAATGGTTTGCACGGATTTCGGAAGCAGATCGGCCTTGCCACCAACGTGGTAACCGCAGCCGCCGAGCAACAAACAAAGCGCCGCCGCGTACTTCATAGCAGCTCCTTTAAAGCCTCCATGGCGGCATCCGCCTGCCAGCGGAGATTGTCGGCGGCAAGCCAGAACCAGGCCGCGTTGGCGTTGGCCGGGTCGAGCTCCATGGCGCCGGCGGCATAGCCGCTCATGCCGGCCATTCCGGTATTGTCGGGAGGGTCCAGATCCGCGTCGCGAACGTCGACGCCGTTGTCGCGCAACTTCGCAGCCACAGAGGCAAGGTTCGGCCGCGAGGGAAACTCCACCCACAGCGACATCGTGAGACCGTGGAACGTTGGCGCGCGAACGAGCTTTATGGAAACAGGTACTCCCTGCAGCGCGACGCGCAGACCGGCCTGCCGCGGGGCGGCGGCGAGCAAGTTAAACGCCAGCTGCGCGTCGAAAACGTCCTTGGGAACCGGTTTGAAAGAGAGCAAGGCGACGGTCTGTTTTTGCAGCTCTCCAATGCCCGCGCGGCCTTCGGCGCTGGCCGGCTCATGTGCCGTGACTACGGCTCGAAGTACGGGTTGGTCTAAATCCTCAAGAAATTGCCGTACCAGCCCCGCGGCCGGATGAGGAATGCGCCGTTTGGCGTCAGGAATCTCCCCGGTGAGATCGACTACGGGCCGGTCCACGCCGCGCAACCGGGCGGCGGCAGCCGGTCCGCTTGCCGCCACGACGATCGCGGCACAGTCCTCGAGCATGTCGTCGTCCAAGGCCGCGACAACCTCGATTTCTTCTTCTGTGGCGGCAAATACGGCGCCCGCGCCCGTGGCAAGCGTCGCCAGTTGGAGCCGGGGTTTCGCGTCGTAGACCTCGCGAACCTCTTTGCCAAGAAGGGTATCCGCGCCGACCAGCAGGACACTAGCCAATCTGAGTCTCCGGCGCTGGAGGCGGCGTTTTGACGCTGCGCTGTAGTAGGCCGCCCAGGCGCACGAGTATGCCGCTGGCCACATAGGTCGCGGCCATGGCCAGCAGAACCTGCTGCGAGAAGTAGAGGATCAGGTAGATAAAACAAGCCAGCGAAATGACCGACTTGAAAGAACGGGGACTCAGCAGATTGAAATCCTTAAAGCTTCGATACCGCCAGGCGGAGACCATCAGAAACGAAAGCAGGCCCAGCAGGCCCAGCCAGACAACGGCCGCCAGCCAGTGCTGCACTGGGCGCGAATCCAATGCGTAGATCACACTGGCCACCATGGCGGCGGCGGCGGGAATGGGAAGACCGACGAAGTATTTGCGGTCCGGCCGGCCGGGATTCATGGGTACGGGATTCGTGGTTACGTTGAAGCGCGCCAGGCGGGCCGCGCCGCAAACCAGGAAGAGAAACGTCACCAGGTAGCTGGCGCGAAGCAGATGGGTACGGGTACCGGCGTCAGGCAGTACCGACCAATCGACAAACTGCACGCCCCAGGCGTAGGCCAGCACACCGGGCGCGAGGCCGAACGAAATGACGTCGGCCAGGGAGTCGAGCTCGCGGCCAAAGTCGGAAACGGTGTTGGTCATCCGGGCGATGCGACCGTCCAGACCATCGAGGAACACGGAGATGCCAATCATGATGCAGGCCAGTTCAAAATGCTTCGCCGCCTGCACGGGCGCCGTCTGGTAAGCGATGGCGCCCTGGAACGATTCCATAATCGCCAGGAATCCGAGCAGAATGTTACCCGACGTGAACAGCGTGGGCAGCGCATATGCGGCGCGCCGCGGACGTCGGTCCGGTGATTTGGGATCCACAAGCCGTTCGGCAAGATTAAAGCGAGGCACTTTAAGTTAGCCCTTTCTGCGGGCAATGACGTCGGAGCCGGCGGAGACCCGCTGGCCCTCCTTTACCGTCACCGACCATTCCGGACCCAGAAAAACGTCGACGCGCGAACCGAACTTGATGTATCCGACGCGGTCCCCTGCGGCAACGGCATCACCGGGCTTCTTGTAGCAGATAATCCGGCGGGCGATGAGCCCGGCGATCTGCGAGAAGACAACCTTGCCTTGCGGGCCTTCGACGGTGATGAAATTCTGCTCGTTGTCCGTGGTGGCTTCTTCCTTGCTCGCCACCAGAAACTTGCCGGTTTTGTAGGTGACGTCCGTGATTTTCCCGGCGATCGGAGACCGGTTTACGTGAACGTCGAATACGTTCAGGAAAATCGAAATCCGGGTTCGCTCGCCTTCCGGCTTGATAGCGACCACCTTCCCGTCGGCTGGCGAAACCGCCACGGGGCCATCCGGAATAGACCGCTCCGGATCCCGGAAGAACCAAAGGCAGAATATCGCCAGAATCACGAAGGGAATGGAAAACGCCGGCTTCGTGAGATAGCCGGCCAATGCTCCGCCGGCTAGAAAACCGAGCGCGTAGTAGATACCGTCAATGACCATGGGGTCTGATCTAGTATTCTCTCAGAAACCCCGACGAGACCGCTTGTTACGGGTTCCGCCCCTCGCCGGACATGGTGAGAATCCGCGCGTCTCGGAGCCCGTCGAGGGGGTCCCGGTGGAGCGTGGAGGGGTTCGGCCCACAGAATCTCTTCTCGCCGCAGGACGATCCGAATCGCGAAATCGACGACATCGTCGGGGATGCGAAATCGATCGACAAGGAGGGCAGCCGGCGACCGCATCGACCCAAAATTTTCGCCATGGAGCGCAGCATCGTTGTTACCCTGAAACTCTGATGCCAACTCGCAGGAAGACGCTGGCCGCGCTATGGGCGGCCGCCGTGGTTCGCGCGCATGAACATGCCGCGCCGCCCGCGGAGAGCGCCGCATACCGGTTCGCGGTTCTGAATGCCCGCGAGGCGGCCTCGCTGCGCCGCCTAACTGCGATCCTAATCCCCGCGGATGAGCGAAGCGGCGGAGCCCCTGCGGCCAAAGTGGACGAGTACGTGGACCACGTCTTGCGCTTCGCAACGGCGCCCGTGCGAAAAGCCTGGCGCGACGGCTTGAGGCGTTTCGCCAAAAAGGACGAGGCCGCGCTACGCGTGGTGGCTGCGAACGAATTCCAACCCAGAACACCGGATGAGCGGTTCTTCGTGATGTTGAAGGATGCCGCGGTCGAAGGGTTCTACACCTCTCGCGAGGGCATCGAAAAAGAGCTTGGCTATCGAGGCTACACGTACTTGCGCGAGTTTCCTTTGGCCAACATGGCGGAAGTGAAACGTCCCCCGGACTATCGACCGATGCTGAGGCAGCGCAGCTGACCGTGCAGATTCTCGAACAGAGCAAGGTCTACGACGTCTGCGTGATCGGATCCGGCGCGGCCGGCGGCATGACGGGGTATGTGCTGACGCGGCTGGGTCTGGACGTGGCGATGCTCGAAGCAGGCCCGCGCCGCAGGCCGGAGGAGTTTCCGGTGCATCGCGTGCGCCGGTGGAATCTGCCATTTCGCGGTTTGCGCGGCGACTATTTTCAGGAGTATTTGGAACATACGAATTTCCTGAGCAACGAGCCGTATTCTTGGGAAGGGAAGGACCCGTTTCAGTTCGTGCAGGTGAAGGCCGTGGGAGGCAAGAGTCTCTTTTGGGCGGGCGTAACGCCTCGATTCGGCCCCAAGGAGTTTCAACCCAAGGACGGTTTCGATACTCCCTGGCCATTCCCCTACGAGACCGTCGCGCCCTGGTACGACAAGGTGGAAGAGTTGATCGGCGTGTCGTCGTCCGGTGAGCCCCTGGGCGCCTTTCCGTTGAACAACGGCCTGCCGCCGCTTCGGCCGAAGGCCGCGGAGTTGGAGTTCGCCCGGGTCTGCGGTTCGCTTGGCAAGGGGCTGAAAATGATCCCGGTTCCGAAGGCGATCCTGACCAAGGACCATCGCGGCCGGCCGGCGTGCCACTACTGCGGCCCTTGTTGGAAAGGCTGCGATAGCGGATCGAAATTCGACTCGCTCCGCGTCCTGGTCCAGGCCGCCGAGAGGACTGGAAAGCTAACGTTGTACCCCAACGCGAAGGTGCGCAGCGTGGAGACGAAAGATGGCCGCGCAATTAAGGCCCACTACTTCGACAGCACAGCGATGACCTGGCGGGAGCTGCGGGCGAAGGTGTTCGTCGTGGCCGCCGGCGCCATTGAATCGGCGCATATATTGCTCAACTCGGGGATCGCGAATTCCAGCGGGCTGGTGGGCCGGTATCTTTCCGAACACCTGTACGCCGCCATTGGCGGTCACCTGCCGCAGTTGATGAACCGGCGGATCTCCAACGAAGACGGCAACGGCGCACACTCCTTCATACCGGACCTAACGGCAAACTGGCGCGGCGGAAAATTCATTCGCGGCTACCAGATCTTTCCCAATGGCGGCATGGGCGAGACAACCTTCGTTGGCAAGAGCCTGCCCGGCTTCGGCCAGGAATGGAAAAAGAATATTCGCGCCTACCATACGGCTGGCGTCTCGGTGTTGTTTCAAGGCGAGGTGCTGCCCTACAAGGACAACCGCATTGAGATTGATCCGGCCATAAAGGACTCTGCGGGGATCCCGGGTATCCGTTTCCATTACAAATGGGCGGCGAATGAGGACGCGATGTTCCGCGACATGATGGAGGTCGGCGAGGAGCTCCTGCAAAAGGCAGGGGCCGAATACTTCAAGCCGCCCAATCCGAGGCCGATGGCCCACGGGCACTCGATTCATTACGTTGGCACGGCTCGCATGGGACGGGATCCGCGCGTGTCGGTGACAGACGAATGGAATGTTTCGCACGATGTTCCCAACCTGCTGATCAACGACGCCGCCACGTTCGTGACCGCCGGCAACCAGAATCCGACTTTGACGATTCTGGCCCTCGCCATGCGCGCGAGTGAGCGCCTGGCGGAACGGATGAAGAAGGGGGAGGTGTAGTGCGATTTCTGCGGCCGTTCTGGCCGACGGTGAAGTATTGGATGGAAGTGGAGGTGCATGTGTTCGGCTTCTCCATCGCCGCCAACGTGCTTCTCAGCTTTTTTCCGTTTTTCCTGGTGCTGGTGTGGTTTTGCCGTTCCATCGGTTGGGACGCGGCGGAGCAGGCGGTCTACTTCGGCATGGGTGACCTGTTCGGAAGAGAGGTGGAGCAACAGTTACGGCACGGCATCAACTGGATCCCCAACCGTTTTCGCCACTTCAGCTACACATCGTTGCTGTTGTTACTATTCACCGCCAACGGAATCTTCGAACCGATGGAGGTGGCGCTCAACCGCTGTTGGGGAGTCACGAAGCACCGGTCGTTTCTGATGAACCAGGTGGTCAGCATGGGGTTGATCTTCGCCTGTGGTTCGCTGGCGCTGTTGTCGATTGTCTTGAGCGCCGCGAACATTGAGTCGCTGAGGGCGAATGGAGAATCGAGCATTGCGGCCGTAATCAGCGTGTTCTTTTACAAGATGGCGGCGCTGCCGGTCCTGATGCTGGCGCTGCTGCTCATCTATTGGAAATTGCCCAACACGGAGGTCGGCTGGCGCCGCATGGTGCCTGTGGCCATGGCTGTGGGATTGATTCTGGAGGCCTTCAAATACCTGATGAAGGCGATTTGGCCGTGGTTCCTAACTAAGCTCCAGGTGGAGTATGGGCCGTTCTATTGGGCCGTGATCATCGTGCTGGTAAGCTTCCTGGCGTCGATGATTGTCCTGGCTGGGGCGGAGTGGGCGTCGAGAGGGGCGAGGCCGGCCGCGGGTATTTCCTCAACACCCGAATCCCCCAGGTAGCGAAGGCGGCGCAGAACACGGCGAACGCGGCGATGAAGTAGACGACGTAACGGCCGGAAATCCGGCGGGATTCTTTCATGTGAGGCTTTAGTCCGATACTCCCATCGTAACTGTGTTGCTCACCGCGCCTCCCGCGCGGATCTTCACTTCCACGCCTAGTCCAATCGGCGAGTCCTCCGGAACGCGAACATTTACTTGGTAAACGCCCAACAATCCTGGCGCCAGCCCGGCGAATAGTACCTCCGCGTTGCGGCCGCCCACCTCGGCGGTCACGGTGGCCCGAACGCGAATCAGCCCATCGGCCGAAGGAGCCGTCGCACCCAGACCGGTGCAGTAAATCTCGACTGCTCCACCGCGCCGCGCCGGCTGCGAAAAGGCATCGCGCGTGAGCCTGGCGATCAGACCCGCACCGGCGACGAGGATCGCGCCTTGCCCTTTGCCGTCCTGGCTCAGCGAAAAAATTCCCGGATTCGCGTTGGCGATTGAGGTCACCTGGAAGCCTGCGGACTCCACTCCGGCATTCGAAGTCTTCAGTTCGCCCGGGCTCGCCCCCTGCGGCAACAGAAAGGCGAGTTGACCAGGGGAGATGAAGACCAGCGGCAGTGCCGTGCCGTTCAGTGTCACGCGCGTCCCCATCATCCCGGTTGACGCGCGGGTCGCAACCTGGGACGCCGGAGCCAGGTTGCGCCCGAACCAGGTCAACAGCGTCCCTTCGGCGAGCTCCGGCGAATAGCTGGCGGCGTGCACGGGGCCTCCGGCGAACGAAGGCGGTGCGGCCGGCGGGACGATGTAGGCTTCATTCACGTTCGAATAAGTCGCGCCGGCCACTGGACCGCCGCTGGGTGTGAAGATGACGTTACCGACGGCCGCGGCGTAGAGCCCGTGGCGTGGCGTCGGCATATCCGGCAGGGAGCGCCAAGTGTCGGCTACGGGATCGTACTCTTCGTTCTGGCGAAACGTAGCCTGCGGTGTGCCGCTGTTGCCCTCGCCGCCCATCACATAGATCTTGCCGTTGACGACGGCGCTGGCCAGTCCGCCGCGCGTGGTCGGCGCCGGCCGCCGGGCGCGCCATTGCGAAGTCGCCGGATCGAACTCCTCTACGAGGTTCACATCGCGCGCCTCGCGCCCGGCGATGGCGTAGAACTTGCCGCCCACAAATTGCGCGGTCAGGTGGTTACGGGACGTTGGCATCGCGGGCAGGCGGGACCACTCGCGGGTTTGCGTGTCGAACACTTCAAAAGCCGTGCCGGCGCCAGCCGCGCCGCTGCCACCCGCCACGTAGATTCGGCGGCCATCTGAGGCTACGCCGCTGGCGCCGCGAGGAGTGGGCATCTGGCCTGCGGTGCTCCAACGGTCACGCACGGGATCGTACTCGTAGGTGTTCGATTCCACGAAGGCCGAACCGATACGGATGGCGCCAAGCAGATAGAGCTTACCTCCGGCCGCGGCCACGTTGCAGTGATCGGCGCCTTGCGCGATCGGCGCAGGCGCGCCGGGCCGCCATTCGTCGATGTGGGGGTCGTAAATGAAGAGCGACGAGACCGGCCCCTGTTGGGTCAACCCGCAGACGGCGTAGATTTTGCCGGCGATTTCCGCCGCCGAAACCTCGGTGGCGGAAATAGGGTAGGGTGCTCGGCGCTCCCAAACGCCTTGCCCGTGGACAATCAGCGCGAAGAAAAGCAACCAGGACTTCATGTCAATAGCTTAATGCCGGAAGTGCCTTACTCCGGTAAAAATCATCGCAAGCCCCAGACGGTTCGCGGCGTCGATCACTTCCTGATCCTTCACCGAACCGCCCGGTTGAATGGCGGCTGTAATTCCGTGTTTGGCCGCGCCTTCCAGACCGTCTGGGAACGGGAAGAATGCATCGGACGCCAGCACGCATCGATCAAGCGGAAGCACCGACTTCATCGCGCCGATCTCCACACTGAACACGCGCGACATCTGCCCGGCGCCCGCCGCGAGCAATTGGCCGCCTCGCGCATAGACGATCGCGTTGGACTTCACGTGCTTCACGCACTTCCAGGCGAACTCCAGATTGCGCCATTCGTCCTCGGAGGGCTGGCGTTCGGTGACGACCTTAGCCGTGGCGCGATCCAGTTTCGCCGAATCGGTTGTCTGCACCAGGAAGCCGCCATTGATGGATTTCACAACAAGTGCGTCGCCCTGCGCCGCAACCTCCACCAGCCGCAGGTTCTTCTTGCTGGCAAGGATTCGTTGCGCCTCCTCCGAGTAGGCCGGCGCGGCGATGGCTTCAATAAAGGTCTTGGCGACTTCGGCCGCCGTCTCTCCGTCCAACTCCCGGTTGAAGGCCAGCACGCCGCCGAACGCGGAAACGGGGTCGGAATCAAAAGCTTTCCGATAGCTTTCGGCTAGTGTGTCCTGTTCCGCGCACCCGCACGGATTCGTGTGTTTGATGATGACACTGGCCGGGTTTGAGAACTCTTGGACCAGAAGCCAGGCTGCGTCCAGGTCCACCAGATTGTTGTAGCTCAGCTCCTTACCCTGGAGCTGGCGGCCGCCCGCCACGCCGGCGCCGCCGTGCGCGTACAGCGCCGCTTTCTGGTGCGGGTTTTCGCCGTAGCGCATATCGATCGCGCGGGGCACGCGAAGGTCGAGCGTTCGCGGCAGCTCAGAGGGTTGATCGGTCACCGTATCGCCGTCGACGGTGATGTTGGCGAGGCGGTTGGCAATGGCCCGGTCATAGGCTGCCGTCCGCTCGAAGGCTTTCACGGCGAGGTTCCAGAGGGTCTTGCGGGAGAGCGCCCCGCCGTTGTTCTGGAGCTCGTCCAGAACTGCCGGATAGTCGGCGGGATCTGTGACTATGGCGACGTCCTGCCAGTTCTTTGCCGCCGCGCGGATCATCGTGGGGCCGCCAATGTCGATGTTCTCCACGATCTCTTCGAAGTGTGCGTCTTTCTTCGCGGCAATCGTTTCGAAGGCGTACAAATTGACGGCGACCAGATCGATCGTTGGAATCGCGTGCTGCTCCAGCGCCTCCATGTGCTCTTCCTTCGAACGGATGGCCAGAATTCCGCCAGCGATGTTCGGGTGAATCGTCTTCACGCGGCCGTCCAGCATCTCCGGAAAGTGCGTCACGTCGCTGACGTCGTGAACGGTCACGCCGGCGTCTTTCAGCAGGCGCGCGGTGCCGCCCGTGGAGATCAGGTCAATTTGAAGAGCGCGGAGTCCTTGTGCAAAGGCGACGGCGCCAGTTTTGTCAGTGAGGCTCAGCAAAGCCCGTTCGATTTTGGCCATTAGGGAAACAACTAGGATAGCGAGTCTGGAATGCTGGAGGCGCGGGTCGGAATCGAACCGACGAATGAGGGTTTTGCAGACCCTGGCCTTACCACTTGGCTACCGCGCCCCGGATAGGCCGTTTCGTTTGATTATCGCACCTTGTACACTTTTCTGCATGAAACGACGTCACGCGATTGTCGCCGCGGCCGCCGCCGCGCTTCCCTCCCAGGCGCAATGGACAAACCCGTTCGCGCAGTCATTCTTGAAGAGTTTCCTGGAACACTGGAAGGACACGCGGGAGTACACGCTCAACGTACTGGACGCCATGCCGGCCGGCAAGTTCACCGTCAAGGCCAACCCCGCGCAGCGGACCTTTGGCGAGCAACTGATTCACATCGCCGGCGCCAATACCGCCTATTTCCGCGGCTTTGAGCTGGCCGAGCCGCCGGCCCTGAAGGCTCCGGACCCGGCCGACAAAACCGCCGTCCGCGAGTACCTGGTCGCGCATTTCGACTTTACTAGCGCTGTGCTGGCCAGGATGACGCAGGAGCATGTCGTCAAAACGGATATCCGCTGGAGTCCGCGCCAGAAGCCCCATTCCACCGTTGACATCTTCCTCCGCGCTTACATGCACACGGCCCACCACCGGGGCCAAATAGTCTCCTACCTCCGCGTGGCCGAGATCACGCCGCCCACTTGGAAGTTCGAGCCGCACGCATAGCGGCTACTCGCCGAGCCGCCGGGTGCGCTCCCGCATCAGTTGCTCCAAGCCCAGTTTCCACCACGCGCCGGTCACGCCTTCCAGCGGGCGTGTTAACTTCCCTGGCCGGATCGTCAGCGTTTCAACCAGCACATCCTCGCCGTAAATCGACGCTTCCTTCAGAATGTTCCCGTCGTCCTTGATGATGCGGCTGTGGCCGTGGGAGCCGCTATTGTCTGCCACGTTCCCGGGCGCGTTGGCCGCTACGGCGTGGATTCCATTCTCCACCGCGCGGGCCATCATCTGCGCGCGATAGCCAGGCAGCTTGCTCTCGTTCTTCATACTCGATTCGTGACTGATGTAATAGACCACCCGGGCCCCGGCGATGGCTGGCAGGCGCACGAACTCCGGATAACGCTCGTCGTGGCAGATAATCAACGTCGAAGGAACGCCTTCCAGATCGAACAACGCCATGTGGTTCCCGGGCGTCGCCCACTTTTCGCCAGCCAATTGGAGCTTGCCGAACCGCTCCACCGTCTCTCCCTTGGAGTTGATCACCAGCGCCGCGTTGAACACTTTGCCGTTCGCCTGATACACGGTGCCGACAACGGCCGCGATGCGCCGGCGCGCACACACGGCGGCGATCTGGTTCTCGGCCTTCAGCACTTCATCGGCGGAGACCTTGAAACCGGCTGCCGTAGTGTAGCCGGTTAGAGCGCACTCCGGAAACGCAGCGACTTGCACACCCTCCCCGGCCAGCTTTTCCAGCGACGCGATAATCTTCGCGGCATTCGCGGCGACATCGAATGCAGACCGCATCTGCACTGCGGCCACCTTTAATTCCGCGGCATAGGCGGCGGCGCACAAAAACGGGATCAAGCGGATCATTATTTCTTCCTCCTTCGGGGCGGGCGCTTGGGCGGATAATCTTCGTTCGGCGTGCGCGCTTCGTCCATCCAGCGCCGCATCCGGGCCGTTATATCCGGATTCGCCGCCGCAAGGTTGCGAGTTTCGCTTTCGTCGATCGAGAGATCGTAGAGCTCCACTTCGCCCTCCAGCTCGTGGCGCACCGCCTTCCATTGGCCATCGCGAATCGCCTGGTGAAAACCGTCGGAGTGCGTCTCCCAATAAAAGTACGGCCTCTTGGCCTGCTCACCCTTGCCGAGCAGCGCCGGCAAAATGGAGATGCCGTCGATGTTTGCGGGCGGCTTCGCCCCGGCCAACTCGGCGGCCGTCGGCAGAAAGTCCCAGAACGCCCAGGGGAAATCGCTGGTCACGCCCGCCTTCACGCGGCCCGGCCAGCGAACGATCATCGGGACGCGATGACCGCCTTCATAGGGGTCGCCCTTCTGGGCGCGGTAGTGGAGGGTCCCGCGGAAGAACTCGCGCTCTTTGTTGCCGTTGCCGTTGTCCGACGTGATGAACACGATCGTCCGTTGATCGATCTGGAGATTCTTGAGCGTGTCGAGAATTTTCCCAACGGCCGCGTCGAAACTCGCCACCATCGCCGCGTACTTCTTCTGGGCCTCGTTCATCGGTGCGTTCGAATACTCGCCAGTGGACGGAATCTCCATGGGGGCGTGCGGCGTGGTGGGCGTGAAGTACAGGTAGAACGCCCGGGCCCGGTTCACGCGGATGAATCGAAGCGCTTCGTCCGTAAACAGGTCCGTAACGTAGGTTCCCTTCTGCGGCTCCTTCGTTTCGTTCCGCCAAAGGTGGCCGGTGTAGTACTCCAGCGCGTGATCTTGATTGAGAAACCCGAACCAACTGTCAAAGCCCTTTTTCGTCGGAACGCCGGTCGTTTCGGGCTCGCCAAGGCCCCACTTGCCTGTAATGCCCGTGGCGTAGCCGGCCTTCTTCAGCACTTCGGCAACCGTAACGTCCTCCGGACGAAGCGGCACGCGCTCACCGGTCTTCACCGAATGGTTCCACCGCACACGCGTATGACCGGAGTGCAGCCCGGTCATCAGACAGCTTCTCGACGGCGCGCAGACCGCCGAACCCGCATACGCCGACGTGAAGCGCATTCCCTGCGCGGCGGCGCGATCGATATTCGGCGTCTTGATGAACTTCTGACCGTAGCAGCCCAGGTCGCCAACGCCCATATCGTCGGCCATCATCCAGATGATATTCGGCCTTGCCGGTGGTTGACCGGCCAGTGAGGCGGAAGAGAACGAAAGCCACTGACGGCGAGTCATTGGGGTGATTGTATCCGACCGGTCAAGGGCATGGCGACTCGACAAACACCTCGCCCGCCCAGCGCATGGCGCGGCAGTTTATGGCCCCGCGCATGACCACCACTCCGGCCGCCGGATACTCAAACCGTGTCACGGCGGTCACGACCTTTCCGCTCGGGTGCTCCATTTTCGACGTATATTCGTTGCCCTTCAAAACCGCCACCAACTTGCCGGCGCGAAGTTGGAAGATTTCGATGTCGATGGCATCCTCCTCGGTGCCGCCGCTGTGCGTCCGGACAATCAATTCGGCCCGGCCTGCCCGGGTCACCGCTCGCAACTCGATGAAACCGTCGCGGTATTCGGGCTTATAGTTCCACCAGTCGCTGAACTTGCCGGCCACAACCCATCCAGCGGCGGTCCGGTCGAAAACTAATGCCTCGACTTTCTGGTCGCCGTCGTACCGCAAGACCGCTTCTTCCGGTTCGTCATCGTCCAATTGGGCGAAGAAGAGGCGTACATCCGCCGATTTCGCAACGCCTGTGATCCTCTCGGCCCGGCTGTCGCCCTTGCGCAGCCACTCGGCCAGAGCAGGCGGGTCAACGCCGAGGGCCAGGGCTAGCAGCAGGGCAGGCATGTCCTCATGGTAGCGTCGCTGAAACGTTGCCGGACGCCGTAGAATCTAAGTGAGCGGTGGTCATTCGTCTTTTTCTTTCGATTTCGCTGACGGCCGGCGCGGGTGCGCAGTCGCTGAAACAGCTCACCTTGGCCCGCCCCGCCCCTGAGGGCAAGATCATCGCGATCGGCTTTCTGGGGGCGTGGGAGCGCTGGGACGACGAACATCGCAACGTCCGGAAGCTGGCCCTTCGCCTGCGCGAACGGGGCTTTGAGGCGGAGACCTTCGCAAACCACAGCCTTCGAACCGCAAAGAAGGCGGTGACGGGTGCGCTGGACCGCAACGGCAACAACCGGATCGATCCGGATGAAGCGGCCGGCGCGCGTGTCGTGATCTTCGGCCAGTCGATGGGCGGCGGGGCCACGGTGGCCTTGGCACGGTTTCTTCACTCGAAAAACGTCCCGGTTCTACTAACTGTGCAGGTGGATTCGTTCGGATTTCGCGACGGCGTGATTCCGGCCAATGTCAAAGTGGCGGCTAACTATTTTCAGCACCACTGGTTCACAATCCGGGGCGAGAATCAGATTCGCGCCAAGGACCCGGCCCGCACGCGTATCCTTGGCAACTATGAATTCGAATATCCTCTATGGAAGGTCCATACGTGGCCCGAATCGTGGCCGCGCCGCGTCTTCGGAGGTGCCCACGCACGCATGGAGGCCGATCCGCTCCTTTGGTCGCGCATTGAGAATCTAATCCTCGAAGCGTCGCTCGGAAAAGAGTTCACACAATGAAGAATCTACTTTCTTTAGCCGTTCTCGCCCTGGCGTTGGGTGCGCAGGAGTTTGACGTCCCCGCCGACAAGCAATGGATGGACACCAACCTGGACGTGGAACCCGGCGAAATGATCGCCGTCGAAGCCGACGGCAAAGTCTCTTATCTTGGCAAGGAGACCGGGCCGGAAGGTATGGTGCGCGGCTGGATGGACATGATCCGCGCCTTTCCGTTGAACGACGCGAAGCGCGGCGCGTTGATCGGCCGGATCGGCAGCAGCGACGCCACGCGCCCGTTCCTGATCGGCGCGCGCACCGAGCGCAATGTGAATGTGAAGGGCCGTTTGTTCTTGGGCATCAACCAGTCCCCCATGGACCGGGCCACGGGTTCGTTCCGCGTGAAGATCGTCCGCAGCAAAAGCGCCACGCCGGTGCGCGACGAAGCGGACCTGCTGAAGAAACTGACGAAGATCACGCCCGCGCAGTTGGAAGGCGTGCCGCGCCGCGTGGTGGATAAGGACGGCACCGAGGGCGACCGCACGAATTTCATGATCGTCGGCTCGGAGTTGCATGTGGTTTCAGCGCTGGAAAAGGCCGGCTGGGTCAAAGTAGATCGTTCGGTCAAGGACACGATTTTCCGCGGCGTTCTGGTGAGTCTCTCCAAGCAAGCGTACGTGACTCTGCCAATGAGCGAGTTGATGGTGTTCGACCGCGCGCAGGACTACGGCTGGGCGCAAGGCGACCCCTTGAAGGTCATCGCCGCCCGCCATCATTTCCGAATTTGGAAGGCGCCTTTCACCGCGGGCGGCCGTACCGTCTGGGTAGGCGCCGGCACGCACGATATCGGCTTCGAGAAAGATCAGCGGAACGGGAAAATCACGCACAAGATCGACCCCGAGACCGACAAGGAACGCGATTACATCGGCCGCAGCCTGCAGGAGACCGGCGAGGTTCTGACGCTCGACTACATGATGCGCAAGGACCCCGTGAAGGAGGCGAAAACGGCCCACGGCGCGCGCTACTTCTCAGACGGCCGGACCCTGGTGATCTACCTGAAGCCGGATGAAGCGGACAACTCGAAGGAGTTCAGCGATCTGTTCTGCACCGTGCTCGCGAAGAACAACCCCGACGACGAAAAGTGGGACAAGTGCGACGCCTATGTCGACGGCGGCGGTTCGACCAACGCCGCCCTGCCCGGCCTCTCCAAGGACTATCGCGTACTGATTGTGCCCGGGTTCATGAGCTCCTGCTTCGCCGACAGCCCCGCATTCAACGAAGGGCTGCCGGTGCTTCGCGAAAAGTACGGATTGAATGTCGAGTACTTGCAGGTGCCCAACGACGCTTCGGAACTGAATGCGAAGATGATCGCTGATTTTCTGCTGGAAAAGTCGAAAGGCGACGCACGGAAGTGGATTCTGGTCGGGTACAGCAAGGGCACGCCCGACCTGCAGGAGGCACTGGCCCGCTATCCGGAGCTGCGCCGCATGTCGGCCGCGTTCATTAGCGTCGCCGGCGCGTCGGGTGGTTCCAACATCGCCGATGCCATTCCGGGCATGGTCGACAAGTACATGAACCAGTACAAGATCAAGCCCACCTGCCAGGGCGACATGGCCCAGGGCTTCAAAAGCTTGAGCAAGACGATTCGCGGACAGTTCCTCGCGAACTATCCCAATCCGTTCGTGCCGACGTACTCGATCATCGCCGCCTCGGATCGCGCCAACACATCGAAGGCACTGATGCAGACGTGGCAGTTGCTGGTCACCTACGACGGTCTGCAGGATGGCCAACTCACGCGGGCCGACGCGATCGTGCCCGGCAGCACATACCTTGGGATCGCCAAGGGCGACCACTTCGCCGTGGCGCTGCCGTTCAACAAGTCCTCCGATTCGACGATCAAGAGCGGCATGGACAAGACGCGCTATCCGCGCGGCGCGCTGATTGAGGCGCTGCTCCGGTTTGTAAGCGCGGATCTGTCGAAGCGCAGGTAACCGCTACTCATGGCGAAGCGCCTCGACAGGCTGCACGCTTGCCGCCCGCGCCGACGGTACGGCGGCGGCCATGGCCGCAACTGCGAGTAACACGCCGATCGCGCCGGCCAGCACGATGCCGTCCAGCCCCTTCACGCCGAAGAGCTGCGATTCGACCGCCCGGCCCGCCAAGAACGCGCCCGCCAGTCCTACCGCCACTCCCGCGCCGATCAGCAGCACAACCTCCCGGCCGATCATGGCCAGAATGTTCCCGCGTGTGGCGCCCAGCGCCATGCGGATTCCAATCTCGGCCGTACGCCGGCGCGTCAGGTAGCTCAGCACCCCATAGAGACCCATCGCCGTGATGAGCAATGCCAGCAGTCCAAATGCGGTGGCCAGCCGCGCCAGCAGCCGGTCGGTGGAGATGGTGTTTTCGACAACTGTGATCATCGTCTGGACATTGGTTACCGGCAAATGCGCGTCCGCTTGTGCCGCCACTTTGCGGAACTCGCCCATCACGTCGCGAGACGAGCGCACATAGAATGTCAGCCGGCCGGCCCGCGGTTGGCCCCTCCAGTGTTGCTCCATCGATACGAAGACCGCAGGATCCACGGCTTCACGCAGATTCTGGTGTTTCGAGTCTTCCACCACCCCGACGATCTCGATATCCAACGGGCCGCCGCTGCCCTGCGACATATGGCGTCCCACGATCGGCGCGTTCGGGTCTTTCAGGAAACGCTTCACAAACGCCTGGTTCACAAGGGCGACCCTCGGCGACTCCATCGTGTCCCGCTCGCTGATATCGCGGCCAGCCACCAGCCGCGTTCCCATCGCCGCGGCATAGGCCGGGCCTACCGCCATCACGTTCACGTCCATGTTTTCGTCGTCCGGATGGCGATAACCTTCCACCTCCACGTTCGAGGAGGAAGTGGAACCGGAAAGCGGTCCTGTGTCCGCCGCCGAAACGGCGGTGACCCCGCCCAGGGCCGCCAGCCGCGCGCGTGTGTCGCGCAGCAGCGCCGCTCCTCGCGCCGGATCGTACCCCGCGCTGCCGGGGTTGATCGTGAACATCGAAAGCTGGCTCGCCACGAAGCCCGGCCGGAACTCCATTAGGCGCAGCAGACTCTTTCCAAACAGGCCGGCAACGGCCAGCAGTACCAGCGACATGGCGATCTGCGTCGCGATGAAAAACTTGCGGGATCGTGCGTGAAGCGGCGAACGCGTAGCCAGTTCGTTGTTGCCGCGCGAGATCTTCCAGGCGGGCGCAACGCCGGCCGCCAGGGTCGCCACCATTGCCAGGACCACGGCAAAGCCCAGCATCGGCGCGTTGACGGCGCCGGTAATCCACCCGCCGGCGCCATCGTCGGAGATCGTACGAATGATGGCGTTGGCAAGCAACGGCGCTGCGCCCGCGCCCAGTGCGGCGCCCAACACGCTGACCACAAGCGTTTCGGTCAACAGCAGCTTCACCACCTGGACTCTGGACGCGCCCATGGAGACGCGAATGGCGATCTCCTTCGCGCGATTCACCCCGCGCGCCAGCAGCAGGTTCGCCAGATTCGCGCAGGCTACCAGCAGCAGCACCAGCACCATCGCGAACAGCACCCACAGCGGCTCGCTCCACTGCCGGGCCAGCGTATTCAGACCGGAAGCGGCGGGCAACGCGTCGATCGTGGCCGCGACGGCTCGCGCCCGCGCGGTTTCCGGCATCCGCAGCGGCGCGGCGTGTTCGCGCGCCACGTTGGTGAAGAGCGTCTGCAACGCCACCTTTACGTCACCGGCCTGCGCCCCGCCGGGCAGCCGGCCAAGAATATTCAGCCAACGGCTGGTGGGCCGGTCGAAGTTGTTCCAGCCGGGCGTTATCGCGCCGCGCATCGCCAAAGGAATGAAGAGGTCTGGCGAGTTGCCGGTAATCAGCCCGCGGAAGGCGGCAGGCGTAACGCCGGCGATTTCAAACGGCTGCCCGGCGAACACGATTTTCTTGCCGACGGCTTCCGCCTTTCCGCCAAAACGGGACAGAAAGAATCCGTGCGAAATCACCGCCACGGGATGACCGCCGCGGGTCACATCGTCGGAGGGCGCCAACAGCCGCCCATAGGCGGGCTGGATACCGAGGGTCGAAAAGAAGTTTCCGGAGACGATTTCCGCCCGCACTTGCGCGGGTACGCCGTCGATCACCACCTGTCCGCCAGTGCCCGTTCTCGCGGCCACGCCGCGCCAACCCGCGAGTCCGTCGCGAAGCCGAACATACATCGGGTACGAGAACACAGCCTCGAAATTGTCTTTGGACACGCCACCTGGAATGTCGAAGCCTTCCTGATGCAGCACCACCAGCTCCTGGGGCGCGGCAACGGGCAGGGTCCGCAGCAGGACCTGATGAAACAGCGTGAATATGGCCGTGGTGGAGCCGATGCCCAAGGCCAGCGTGGCGACGGCGATGGCAAAAAACGCGGGCTGCCGCCGGATAGAGCGAAGTGCGTACAGGAGATCGCGGGTCATATGGAATACTCTGACGTTAAAACCGGCGCCAGCGTTAGCATGGACTTTGTGAAGGGAACGAATCGGGAAGCCGTGAGGAGCCGGCTGGATAGCGACGCAGCCTGGGCGGCGTACGCGATCGGCGATTTGGGGCCGGCGATGGCGCCACACTGCGAGTGGTTTGTCGACGGCGGCGAGATCGCACTGATTCTCAGCGCCTTTGGATCTCCCGTGGTGTGGGCGCTGGGCGGGAGCTTCGCCGGCGCTCTTGAAACTCTGCGGACAGCGGATCGGATTTCGGTCACAATGCGGGAGTCCGCGCGCGACGAGCTTTCCAGGTACTTTCACACAGGAAATTTGCAGAGTATGTGGCGCATGCGTCTGGACATTGGAGCCTTTCGAAGCTTGCCGCTCACCGGTGTGGAGCGTCTGGGGCCAGCCGACGTTCCCGCCGTCGAGGCGCTTTACCGAGACGGCGACGCCCACCACGAAGCGCCCGACTTTTTCTTTGAGGCAATGATCGCCAACGGTATCTATTACGGCGTCCGCGAGGAAGGCGAGTTGATCGCTGTCGCCGGCACCCACCTGGCCGTCGACAGCGAAGGCGTCGCGGCGATCGGGAACGTCTATACGCGCCGCGACCGCCGGTGCCGGGGCCTGGCCGCGCGAACAACGAGTGCCGTTGCCTCTGAGGCTCTGGATCGGGGCATGCCGCTTGTAGTGCTGAACGTCCGCCGCGAGAATGCAACCGCCCGGCGAGTTTACGAACGGCTGGGCTTTCAAGTCCATTGTGCGTTCCTGGAAGGCGCCGTCGAAAGGCGGCCTTAGCGGTGAGAAGTCTGTCGAAGCCGTGGAGAAAGGCCAGGCGGGAATTGAGTCTCTACTACTCGCGCAGGGCTGAGGAGGGCGAGATGCGCACGGCCCGCGCGACCGGCCCCAGGCAAGCCGTGAACGCCGCGGCCAGCAGCGTTCCCATCGCCACCGCCAACGTGAGCGGATCGGCCGGGTCGACGTAGAGCGGCTCACCGGACAACATTTTGGACAGGCCGCCTCTGACAACAAGCAGACCGGTCAACGCTCCCGCTCCCACAGGAATCGCCAGCTTCTTCACAACCAGCCACAGTACGCCGGTGCGGGGCGCTCCCAGAGCCATTCGGATTCCAATCTCTTTCGTTCGAAGAGAGACCGAGTAGGCCAGCAGTCCAAAGATCCCGATCGCGGTCAACCCCAGTCCCAGCGCGGCCAATACCGTGGCCAACAGACCGGCGGCCATTGGCGCTTGCAGTTTTTTCTCAAAACCGGCCCGCATCCAGGTAACGCTCGGCGTGATGGCGGGATTCACTTGACGCGCCGCGGCGTACAAAGGATCCAGTTGACTCGTGGACACACGCGTCATCAGCAACGCATGCGGCATGGAGGAAAGCGTCAACGGGTAATAGCATTCCGCGCCATCGGTCGCCGCGATCTGGATCAGCCGCGCGTCGGCTGCCACGCCGATGATCGTGGCGCGCTGGCCTTCGGCGGTCTTCGGAAATCCTTGGCCCAGCACGTTCAGAGTGCCGTACATGGCCTGGGCCAAACGCTGGCTGACAATCACCGAGGTCCCGGGCTTGTCGCCAGGTTGAAACGTCCGCCCGGCAAGCAACGGGATCTTCAAAAGGTCGAAGAATGCGGCGTCGGCGCGCACGACGGTGACGCTCAAACCCGGAGCGTCCCGGTAGCGGCTCTGATTGATGGCATTGCCGAGCGGCGCTGTCGTGGAAAGCGCCACTCCGGTCATCCGCGGATCGGCTGCCACCGCGTCCCGCATGGCCGACCAATAGGCGGTGACCGCGGCAGGGTTCAATCCATAACGGTCGAGCGAGGCTTCCAGAATCGCCACCTTTTCGAACTGGAAACCGAGATCCTCGCTGATCACGGATTGCAGTTTGCGGGTCATCATCCCGCCGAAAAGGAGCAGTACGCAGCTTCCCATCACCTGCACGCCCACCAACGCCTGCTGCATTCCCGTTCGCGCGCCGCGGTTTCGAAGCCGGAGCGCGGGCGGTAACGCCACGAAAAAGAGCGCGAAGAACGCGAGGGCCGCCGCCCCAAGTGCCAGCCGCCACTCCGGCCAAGGGGCGATAGTCACCGGCGTCTCGAACTCGGCAAGCAGCGCCTGTGCGGCGGCATACCCGCAGGCCCAGCCGCCGATCAGCCCGGCAGCGACCAACAGGGAAGACTCCGCCATCAGTTGCCGGAGAACGCGGCCTTGGCCCGCGCCCAGCGCCGTGCGCATCTTGAATTCGCCCGCTCTTGCGCTGATGTGCGCGATCGTCAGGCTGGCCAGGTTCGAACAGGCAATGGCCAGCATCAGTGTGGAGATACCCAGCAGGAGCACAACGGCCATGAGCGCCTCCTGCTTGTCCCGATCCCGCCGGAAATGTGCATCGCCGGAGGCCGTGCCAATCCAAGGCTCATCTCCTACTTCGTTCGGGTACAGGCGCCCTAGTTCCGCCATCGGTGTCCGCAGCGCCTCGCGCGCGGCGGTCTCCGTTACGCCCGGCTTCAACCGCGCGTAGATATTGAATCCGCGATCTCCCCATGCTGTTTTCCAACGGCTGCCCGGGTACAGGCTGTCCAGATTTTCAAGTGGAAGCCAGACTTGGACTGGACTCAAGGACGGCCCAGTAAAGTTCGCCGCCGCTACACCGATGACCGGCACTGCACGGCCGTTCAAGCGAATCGAAGAACCCACAACGCCTGGATCGCCGCCCAGCCGGGTTTGCCAGAATTGATGGCTCAACACGGCCGCCGTGCCGGCCTCATCGGCTTGAATCGCACGGCCAAGTGCCATTCCGGCGCCAAGTTCGGAGAAGTAATTCGCCGAAACGAAACTGGCGGCTAGTTTATCGCTCGTGGCCTCTCCCCAAGGCAGGGCGAGATTCTGGACCATGAGCATGGCCGAAAAAACCTCACTATTGTTCCGCAGATACTCCGCCACGGGATATGCCACACCACTGGAGCGAGCGCCACTCGCGTTTTGAAACAGACGGATTATCGTCCCTGGATCGCGAAGGCGCAACGGTTGAATAAGCGTTGCGTTGATGACCTGGAATAGAGCGAGATTAACGCCAAAGCCAAGCGTCAGAACCGCAACGGCGGTGAGCGTGAAGCTGGGCGAACGCCGGAAAACGCGCGCACCGTGCCGCGCGTCTTGCAGAAACTCGTCCAGCCATCGAAAGCCCCATAGGTCGGCGGCCTCTTCGCGCAGCCTTGTGACATTGCCGAAGTGCGCGGGAGTGTCCATCATCGCCCGGTGTGCCTCCATCTCCTCGGCCAGGTCCCGCTCCATGCGGTTCCGGTTCCATAAAAACTGCAAGCGCCGCCAGTTCATTTGGCCCCCTTCAACACCGCGCGCACGGCCGAGGAGAGCCGCTCGTACTCGGCCACCTCCGCCTCGCACTGTTTGCGCCCCGCGGCCGTCAGGCTGTATTCGCGAACCTTTCGTCCGGAGTCGGAAACCGCCCACTCCGCCTTCACCCAGCCTTCCATCAACAGTTTCTGGAGCGCCGGGTACAGCGACCCCTCTTCCACGCGCAACGCGTCCTTCGAGAGCAGATGAATCCGCTGCGCGATCGCGTATCCGTGCAACGGCCCGTGGCGCAGCACCTGCAGGACCATCATGATGAGCGTTCCGGACGGGACACCAGTTTCTCTAGGCATAGATAAGCTATGCCTATCCTGACTGGATATGTCCGGTGGCGTCAAGGGGCCCTAAAATGGAGCCATGCGGCGCATGTTGCGGGAGTGGCTCGCCAGGGCGGGCTATCAGGTGTTTAACACCTCGGCGCCCGGCCTGTACGCGCGCGACGGCCTCTTCACGTATCACCGGCAGCCTTTCCTCGCTTGCGCGCGGTTCCAGCGAGCGTACGCCCGCGGCGTGGCCGCCAGCGCGGGGTACAATCCCAACACCCATTGGCGCGTGCACACGGCGCTGTGGGCGGCCGAACGCGCCCTCCACGCCGCCGGCGACTTCGTCGAGTGCGGCGTCAACGCCGGCTTTGTCAGCTCGGCGATTCTTACCTACCTTGGCGGCGGGCTGGAGGGTCGGACGTTTCATCTCGTCGATACCTTCGCCGGTCCCGTGATGGCGCAGTTTGCCGGCACCGAGGACCGGCAGTTGTCGGCGGTGCGCACGGCGATGGCGGCCGGTTCCTACGTCACCAACGTCGAGCGGGCGATTGCAAATTTCGCGGAGTGGCCGGCGGCGAGGGTCGTGCAGGGCGTGGTTCCCGACGTGCTCGCGGAACTCGGCGCGGAGCGCGTCGCATTCCTGCACGTGGACATGCACTGCGCGTTTCCCGAACGCGAGGCGTTCCGGCATTTCTGGCCGCGACTGACGCCGGGCGGTGTCGTACTGTTCGACGACTATACCTACTCCGGGCACGATTCGCTCACGCAAGCGCTGGACGCGGTCGCTGTTGAGTGCGGCACCTCGATTCTCGCTTTGCCAACCGGCCAAGGCCTGGTCTGGAAGACGGCCTAGTTCTCGCCCGCCACTGTTTTGTCCGCAGTGGTGATCCGTTGCAGCCCGAACGGCAGCGGTACCGGTTTCGAGGTGTCGAACTTCTCCCGTTGCCGCGCCCCGATAGTGTTGATCATCTTTTCGACCATGAACGCCGGCAGGCGTATGCTCTGGAAATAGGCCTTCTCGACGGTAAAGGTGCCGGTGCCGTTCGCCGCGTTCAGGCGGATGTCCACCCAGATCTCTTTCTTTCCGTTTAGCACCGGCTTCAACAGCGCCGGCACGGTGCCCGGCCTGGTTTTTTCAACCATGTCGAAGTCGACAACGGTAAGTGTGGAGATGTAATTTCCTGCGAAGAACTTTACCGTCATGCTCTCCAACCCGGGCCTGGGATTCACAGTTGCGGCGTGCCGGAGGTAGTCGTTCACCTCACTCTCGGTGAGCTGGAAGCGCACTTTTTTCTTGGACTGTTGCGCCTGAGTAAGTTCGTTAAAAAGGCCGAGCATCTTCTTCACGGCAGGGGTCTGCGCGGACACGGAGACGGCGAGCAGGAGGAAGAGACGCATCTTCATCCATGATAGGCGGCGGATGTGATAGCATCGCCGGTGCCCATGAAACTTCCATTGATGATTTCGCTTTTCGCCCTTTCGTTGGCGGCGCAGACGGATTGGGAAAACCCTGTTAAAAAGTTGATCCGCGAGGGAAAGCCCGTGATTGGCGCAACGATTACCGTGGCCAGCCCGGAAATTGCCGCCCAGGCCGCTTCGATGGGGTTCGACTTTCTTTGGATCGAGATGGAGCACAGCCCCATAACGCTGGAGACCGCGCGCAATATGATTCTGGCCACCCGCGGATTGAAGGCCGTGCCCTTCATCCGGGTGCCGGTCAATGAACTGTGGACCGCGAAGCGCGCTTTGGACATCGGCGCGCTAGGCGTTGTGAATCCATTCACCTCCACGCCGGAGTTGGCCAAGCAGGCCGCCGATGCGGCGAAGTATCCGCCGGTGGGCCGGCGCGGTGCGGGCCCTGGGCTGGCCACGTTCCGCTGGCCGGCTCCCGAGGGCTACGCCGATTTCGCCGACAAGAACGTGGTCGTCATCGCGATCATCGAGGAGGTGCGTGCCGTCGAGAACATCGAGAAGATCGCCGCGACGCCGGGTATCGATGTGTTGTTCATCGGCACAAACGATCTGTCGTTCTCGCTGGGGCTGCGCGGAAAGACCGACGATCCCAGCCACAAGGAGGCGGTTCGCAAGGTGATCGCCGCCGCTAAGAAGAACGGGAAGGCAGTGGGCCGGCCTGCCGCTTCGGCGGCTCAGGTGCAGGAACTGATGAAGGAAGGCTTCAACTTTTTCCAGGGTCCCGCCGAGACCGTGCTGCTGCGCACCGGCGCCGAAAACCTGCTGAAGCCACTCGGGAAGTGGACCGGCGATGGGAAGGATCGGCCTATCTACTAGCCCGGCATCTAGACTAGTAGGATGAATGTCCTTGTAATTGGCTCCGGCGGGCGTGAGCATGCGCTCGCTTGGCGGCTTCGGCGGAGTCCTTCAGTGACGAAGGTGATCGCGATGCCCGGAAATCCGGGCATCGGGGAAGTAGCGGAGTGCGTCGCGTCCCCCGGCTACCTGCGCGCTGCGGTCGATCACGGCGTGGACCTGACCGTGGTGGGCCCGGAGGCGCCGCTGATGGAGGGCGTCGTGGATCGCTTTCGCGATGCGGGGCGGGCCATCTTCGGTCCCGTGGCTGGCGCGGCGCAACTGGAAGGCAGCAAGATTTTCTCGAAGAACTTCTTTGCGAAGTATTCAATTCCCACGGCGCGTTACCGCACGGCGGAGAGTTTGGAGGAGGGCCTGGCGGCGCTGGACGATTTCACGGCGCCTGTGGTGTTGAAGGCGGACGGTTTGGCGGCGGGCAAGGGTGTTGTAATCGCGCAGTCGATGGACGAAGCGCGGACAACGGTGCGGCAGTTCATGGCCGGGGAGCTGGTGGGGGACGCAGGCCGCCGCCTGGTGATCGAGGAGTTCTTGATGGGCGAAGAAGTGAGTTTCATCGCCCTCGCGGATGGCGAGAATCTGGTTCCGCTTCTGCCCGCGCAGGATCATAAAGCGATCTTCGACGGAGATCGGGGGCCCAACACGGGGGGCATGGGCGCCTATGTCGACGAGCGAATCCTGACGGCGGAACAGGTGGAAACGGTCATGCGTACGGTGATGCGCCCGGCTCTCGAAGGAATGCGGCGTGAGGGGTCTCCGTTCACTGGTTTCTTGTACGCCGGTTTGATGATGACCGCGGATGGCCCGAAGACGCTGGAGTTCAATGTCCGGTTGGGCGACCCGGAAACCCAGCCGATTCTGTATCGTCTTCGTTCGGACCTTGCTGCGGTTTTGCACGCGGGTGCTACGGGTGGTTTGAAAGATGTAGTTCTGGACTGGGCTCCCGAACCTTCGGTCGCGGTGGTGCTGGCGGCGGCTGGATATCCGGGCAAGGTCCAAACGGGCGATTCCATAACCGGCATCGCCGCCGCGGAGGCCTTGGGAGCCAAGGTGTTCCAAGCCGGAACCCGGTGGGAGGGTCGCGATTTGGTGACCAGCGGCGGCCGTGTGTTGGCGGTGACGGCCTCTGGCGCGACTCTGACGGAGGCAATTACGGCCGCCTATCGCGCGGCCGGGGAAGTGCGCTTCGATGGTATGCAGTATCGAAAAGATATTGGCAAGAAGGGGTTGAAGCGTTGGTAGAATGAATGTGGTCGTGGGGACGTAGCTCAGTTGGATAGAGCGGTCGCCTCCTAAGCGACAGGCCGGCAGTTCGAATCTGCCCGTCCCCACCACACGGAAAACTATAGTGACACCGCAACCTTCCGGAGAAGTCACCCAACTCCTCTCCGACGCCCGCAGTGGCGCACCCGGAGCGCACGATCAACTCTTTTCCATCGTGTACAACGAATTGAAGAGGATCGCTGCGAACTATATGCGCCGCGAACGGTCGGACCACACTCTGCAGGCCACCGCACTAGTGCATGAAGCCTATATGCAGTTGGTGGATCAATCAAGGGTCAACTGGCAGAACCGCGCCCACTTCTTCGGCGTGGCGGCCCAACTGATGCGGCGCATCCTCGTGGATCACGCCCGGAACCAGGGGGCGCAGAAGCGCGGCGGGAACCAGCAGGTTCTGTCTATTGACGAGTCTATCGGGATGCCGTCGGTCAATGAGGTCGCCTTCGACGAGCTGGATGAGGCCCTGAGCCGGTTGCAGGCGTTGGACGCCGGGCAGGCACGGATCGTCGAGTTGCGGTTTTTCGGCGGGCTGACCGTGGAAGAGGTCGCCGAGGTCATCGGCGTCTCGACCGCCACAGTGGAGCGCGAGTGGCGCATGGCCCGCGCATGGCTGCATCATCAACTTACCGCCGAACGGCCGAAGTAGCCGTCCGTCTACAATGGACCCCGAGCAGCGGCTACGCTATTCCCGGCAGATCCTGTTTCCGCCCATAGGGGAAACGGGTCAGGAAAAACTATTATTGTCATCAGTTGCTATTGTCGGCTGTGGCGCACTTGGCACGTTTCAGGTCGCAGCCTTGGCCAGGGCGGGCGTAGGAACTATTGTAGTAGTCGATAGGGACTACGTCGAACCCTCGAACCTCCAACGTCAGTGGCTGTTCGACGAACGGGACGCCGAGGCCGCCCTGCCAAAAGCGGTCGCAGCCGCCAGGGCCGTGGAGCGAATCAACTCCGGTGTCAACGTTCGCTCGCTCGTGGTTGATTTAAATAGTACAAATATAGAGGAATTACTGGGTGGCATCGACTTGATTCTCGATGGTACAGACAATTTCGAGACCAGATACCTCATTAATGACTATTGTTGTAGTCATATACTACCGTGGATCTACGGTGCAGCGGTGGGAAGCTACGGAATCACTCTCCCGATCCTGCCGGGTCAATCGAGTTGCCTCCGCTGCCTCTACCCGGAACCACCCCAAGGAGCCCAACCAACCTGCGATACCGAGGGCGTTCTCGGTTCAATAACCGCCACAGTCGCGGCTATTCAAGTTGCCGGCGCTCTTCGGTTGCTGACCGGCCATCCCGCGAACCATGTAATTACTACAGTTGACGTTTGGAACGGGCAGGTAAGGCAGATCGACCAGCCAGCTCGAGATCCGGCCTGCCCTTCCTGCGGAGGAAATCCCGACTACGAGTATCTGAATGGAGACCGCCGGGCGCCGATTTCAATGTGCGGCCGGGACGCCGTTCAAATTCATGAGCGGCACAACCCGCTTCACCTGCCGGACCTCGCCGCCAAGCTTGAAAAGATCGCTCCGGTCAAGGTGAACGAGTTCGCCCTGCGGTTCTTCCCGGCTCCTTATGAGTTGACGATCTTCCCAGATGGCAGGGCGATCATCAAAGGCACTATCGACCCGGGTCTGGCCCGCGCCCTCTACAATCGGTATATCGGGGGCTAGGGTCGCTACTTATCCACAATAGATAGGCGTTTTCCACATTTACTCCACAACCGGGCGTGTTATCATTCCTCCGTGGCTCCTGTAAGCCAGCAGTCCTGGTCACGGAAAGAACTCTGCAGGGTCCTCTCCCTGCAGGAGCGTCAGCTTCGAACCTGGGAGAAACAGGGTCTTCTACACCCTTCGGAGAGCTATGCCTTTACCGATTTCCTGACCATCAAGACGTTGCGGGCGCTCAAGGATCAGCGTGTTCCGCTCAAGCAGATTCGCGCCTCGTTTCTCTCGCTGCGTGACCGCCTTCCGCATCTGGAAAACCCGTTGGCGGCCGTCAAGATTTCGGCCGAAGGAAGGCGGATCGGCGTGCAGTTCGCCGGGGTGAAGATGGAGCCGGTGAGCGGCCAGCTCTTCCTGGATTTCGACACTCGCGTCGAAGGGCCCCGTCTGATGGCACAGAAACCGGATCCGCCCAGGCAGCGGGAGCAGGCGGACTTCTGGTTCCAAAAGGGCTTGGAGTTGGAGCAGACGGGCGCTCCAGTGGAGCAGGCCATCGATGCGTATTCGAAGGCCATCGAGCAGAATCCGAACGCGGCCGGCGCTCTCGTAAATCTCGGAACGATTTTCTTTCACAAAAGGGACTGGGCAAAGAGCGAGCAATACTACGCGGCGGCCGTCGCAGCCGATCCAAACTACGCACTGGCGCACTACAACTTAGGGAACCTGTACGACGAGCGCAACGACTCCGCCAAGGCCTACCGGCACTACCAGGAGGCCCTCCGGCTGCACCCCAAGTATGCCGATGCGCATTACAACTTGGCCTTGCTCCACCAGGGTCAAGGCGACAGCATGCGGGCGCTCTCGCATTGGCAGCAGTACCTGAAACTAGACCCGGCCTCCCAGTGGGCGAACATCGCGCGCCGTGAAATCGAAAAGATCAAGCTAGCCACGGTCCTGCCCGGTGCCAAAAAGCAGCACGCGTAAAGCCAGAAAAGAACGCTCGCCCCCTTGCGTTCGGCCCGCGACAGGCTTAATGTAAACAAATCTCCGTTGGAGAAGAGGTGTTCATGTTTACACGAATCGCTACGATTTTGCTTGCTGGTTTCGCAGTCTCCGGACAGGAATACCGCGCCAGCATTCTGGGCCAGATCACCGACCCATCCGGATCCGCCATTCCCGGCGCCACGGTCCGCGCTACGAAGGACGGCACGAACGTTCCAAAGGAGACGGTGACCAACACCGAAGGCATCTACGCCTTGATCGGCCTCGACCCGGGCACCTACACGGTCTCCATCACAGCCAACGGCTTTCGCACCTCGGTGCGGTCTCAGTTGGTATTGCAGACGGCGCAGAAGCTGAACCTGCCGGTGACCCTTGAGGTCGGTGTGACGACGCAGGAAGTGACTATCGTCGGCGAACAGGAGATCATCCAAACGGCCACCGCGTCGCGCGGCCTGGTCTTCGATCCGATCAAGATGCAGGAGATCCCGCTGAACGGCCGCCAGGCCTACATGCTGATGCGCCTTTCGCCAGGCGTGATGTTTACGCAGCGAACGTTCGGATCCTCCGGCTTCTCGGGCACTCGCGGCTGGGACGTCAACGGCTCCTTTACGATGAACGGCGGCCGCGCCGGCACGAATCAGTTCCTGTTGAACGGCGCGCCGATTTCGACCAACGGGACGTTCAACGTTTCCCCGAACGTCGAGGCCGTGCAGGAGATGAAGGTGATGGTGAACACCTACGATTCGCAGTACGGCCGCACCGGCGGCGGCACGGTGTCCACGACGTTGAAGGCCGGGACGAACGATTGGCACGGTTCCATGTTCGACTTCTGGCGCAACCGGATTCTCGACGCCAACACGCGGCAGAACAACGCCTCGGGCGCCAGGCGCGGATTCCGGAATCAGCACCAATATGGCGGCGTGATTGGCGGCCCGATTCGCAAGGACAAGGACTTCGTTTTCTTCTCCTTCGAAGGCTGGCAGGAGCGCGTGCCGTTTCCGTCGGTCACCACTGTCCCGCCGGCGGAGATTCGCAACGGCGATTTCAACCTGCGGCCCGCCGGTTTCAGCGGCCCGATCCGCGTGTTCGATCCTCTCACTTCGGTCTCCTGCGCCGACCCCTCCGTTTCCAGCCAGTGCCGGGCCGGCGCCTTGTTTATCCGGCAGCCGTTCCCAGGCAACGTCATTCCGATGGCGCGGCAGAGTCCCATCGGCCGCGCGATTCTGGGCTACTATCCCCGGCCCAACTTCAACCCGCAGTCGTTGGCGCAGAATTTCGTCCGCGCGGACAATCTGGGCAAATACCGCTATGAGCAGCCGATGGCGCGCTACGACAAGATCCTAACCTCGAACGACCGGCTGTATTTTCTCTTCACCTTTCAGGACGGTTCCGAATTCCGCAATGGCAACGGCTTCGACGCGCCCGCGCAGACCGGCAACATGCCCGGCACCGTGCGCCGCGACATGAACTACGTTCTGAGTTACGACCGGACCATGACGCCCACGCGCCTGTTCCACATCCAGGCGAGCTACAACCGGTTCCAGGAGAATTTCCCCGACGTATCGGACTACGAGTTCACCTACGACAAGATCGGGATCCGCCGCCTTCCAGTGGTGGACACCTTCCCCACGCGGCTCACCCCGCGCGTAACCGTATCCGGGTACAACGATATTTTCGGCAACCAATTCATCAACGAGAGTTCCCGCCAGCAACTGAACTTGCAAGGCAACGTAAGCGAACTGCGGGGCCGCCACTCGATGAAGTATGGCGCCGAAGTGGCGCGGTTGATGCGGCATAACCGGTCGGCGGGCCGGGCTGGCGGCCAACTGGGTTTCGATAACGTTTGGAGCCGCCAGTTCCGCGGCGTGCGCGTGGACACGCTGGACGGCAATGGCGTGGCGGATCTGCTGCTCGGCAACTTGAATAGCGGCGTGATCAATTACAACGACACGTTTTTCCGCCGTGAGCCGTACTTGGGCCTTTTCTTCCAGGACGACTGGAAGGTGAATTCGAAGTTCACGCTGAATCTCGGCCTGCGTTGGGACGTCCAGTTTCCGTTTACCGAACTCCACAATCGCGTGAACGGCGATTTCGACTACACCTCGCGCCAGGCTTTCTCCGATCAGGTCGTAAACCGTTGGCGGCAGCTCGGTGCGTCAACCGCCAACTACCCAGCGGCGCCTAGCGCCATTGTTGGCGGTTTGACGTTCGCGGGAGTGGGCGGAAGACCGCGAAACATCTACAATTTCGATCTCACGAACTGGCAGCCGCGGATCGGGTTCGCCTACAGCGTCACGCCAAAGACCGTCCTGCGAGGCGGAATGGGAATGTTCTACCGCACGGCGACGCAGAACGGACTCACAACCGGTTTCTCCATCAACACAAACTATTTGAACTCGGTGGATGGCGGGCAGTTTCCGCGGTCGGCGCGGCTGACAGGCGGCTACTCGCTGGAAGATCCATTCCCGGATGGCGTAAACCGGCCGTTCGGAAGCCAATTGGGCATCGCGACTAACGTCGGAAACGGCGTGAGTTTCGACCCGCCGAACCGCCGAATCCCGCGGACGAATCAGTGGTCGTTCACGGTGGAGCGGGAGTTGCCCGGAAAGATGGTGCTGGAGGTTTCCTACGTCGGCAGCACAACGGTGAAGGAACCCGTCGCTTTCCAGATCGGCGAGATGAATCAGGCGAACTGGGACGCCGCCCAGACGACCCCGGCGTTCTTCCAGCAGGCGCTGCCAAACCCATGGCAGGGCGTGTTGCCGGCGGCCACCACCTTCGGCACCGCCGCCACCATTCAGCGCCGCGACCTGCTGCGCCGCATTCCGCAGTTCGCGGGTGTTACGAACAACATTTTGCCCGTCGGCCGCGTACGCTATCACGGCCTGCAAACGCGCTTTGAAAAACGCGCCTTCGGCGATCGCAAGGCCGGCGCGTTGACCTGGGTAACGGCGTACACGTGGTCGAAGCAAATGGAGCGGTCTTGGTATGACGCGTTCAGCTTTGAATGGCGCCGGCCGTTCCAGCAAGTCACCGGTATCGACCGTTCGCACAACCTGACGACGGCTGTGATTTGGGATGTCCCCGTCGGCAAAGGCCGCGGCTTCCTCAACGCGCTGCCCAGGCCGGTGGACAACGTTGTAGGCGGCTGGACCTTCAACGCGAACCTGGTGTATCAGTCGGGCGTTCCTCTGGGATCGTGGCGGGGCTGGGAGGCGCTGTGCGGCGATCCGCTGGCCGGAACCCGCACCGAGACGAGTTGGTTTTTCAACGACCGGTCGCGGACCTCGCAGTGTTGGCGCCAGCTCCGGCCCTTTGAATACACAGTGCTGCCGGAGCGCTTCCATTCGATTCGCGGCCACACGGCGCCGCAGTTGGATCTGATGCTCTCCAAGAAGATGAACATCAACGAACGATGGCAGGTCGAGTTCCGCGGCGAGGCGTTCAACGCGACGAACACGCCGTTGCGCGGCGACCCGCCCGCCGGAAATCCCACCGACGCGCAGTTCGGAATTCTGCCGGTGCAGCAGTTAAACTTCTCGAGGAACGTGCAGTTGGGGCTGCGGATTCGGTTCTGAGAGAATCCCGCCGCTACAATAGTCTTCATGCAATCCGGAATCACAATCGCCGGGCGAACCTTCGTCTCGCGGTTGTTTGTCGGGACCGGGAAGTACCGGTCGAATCAGGAGATGGCGCGTTGCCATGAGGCCTCGGGCGCGGAGGTCGTGACCGTCGCGGTGCGGCGCGTGGACCTGAGCGGAAACACCGAGTCGCTGCTCGACTACATTCCTCGCGATAAGTACTTTCTGCTGCCGAATACGGCCGCCTGCTTCACCGCTGATGATGCGATTCGCACGGCCAGACTGGCGCATGAAGTCGGACTCTCGAACTGGGTAAAACTCGAGGTAATCGGCGATCCGGAGACGCTTTTTCCCGACAACGAAGGGCTCGTCGAAGCCACCCGCGTGCTCGCGAAGGAGGGATTCGTGGTGCTGCCCTACACCACCGACGATTTGATCAACGCGCGCAAGCTCATCGACGCCGGAGCGGCTGCCGTGATGCCGCTGGCCGCGCCGATCGGCAGCGGTTTGGGCATTCAGAATACGACGAACCTGCGTATACTGCGTGAAAAGATTACCTCTGTACCGTTGATTGTCGATGCCGGTGTAGGCACGGCATCCGACGCCGCGATCGCCATGGAGTTGGGCTACGACGGAATTCTGATGAACACGGCGATCGCCTCGGCCGGCGATGCGCCAAAGATGGCGGAAGCGATGAAGTACGCGGTCACAGCCGGGCGGCTAGCCTTCGAAGCCGGGCGCATGGGGAAGAAGTTGTACGCCACCGCCTCGAGCCCGATGGAAGGCGTGAGCCGGTAACAACAAAAGACCCGGACCGCGAGGGTCCGGGTCTTTGCATTGCTTGGGAATCGCTTAGAAGCTGTACTTCAGAGCGAACTGCAGGTTGCGCATGTTGGTGCGCGTACCAGTGATGGTCGCGAACGAACCTTGCGAAGACGGAACCAGGCTGCCCGCCGGGAAGATGGCGCTGGCGAGGTTCGTGTTGGGGTTGCCCCAATTCGGATGGTTGGGGAAGTTGAATGCTTCAAACCGGAACTGGAGATTGTGCTTCTCCGAGAAGCCCATGGGGAAATTCTTCAGGACCGAGAAGTCCCAGCCGAAGATTCCGGGGCTATTCAGCGTGTTGCGGCCAACGTTGCCAAAGGTGCCGTCAACCGGCCGGGTGAACGCCTGCCAGTTGAACCACTGCGACGGGTTGCCGTTGTCCAGGGCCACGGCTGCGCCCGTGGCCATCGGACGGTCGAACTGTCCGCCGGTGTTGGAAGGATCGCCGGAAACGGTCACGGTGATCGGGAAACCCGATTGCAGAGTGACGATCGAGCCCAACTGCCAGCCGCCGATTATGGCGTTGGCAAAGCCGTTCTCAATATCGATCTTTCGGCCCTTGCCAACCGGCACGTCCCACAGCGCGGACGTTACGAAACGGTGGCGGGTGTCGTGGCTGGAACGCGCGTATTCGCAGGTGCGGCAGTAGCTGTTCTGCGGGAACAGCGTATCGCCACCCTGATTACGAATGGCGGTGGCCGTGTCGAGCGACTTGGCGTACGTATAGCTCATCAGGTAGGTGATGCCGCTGGAGTAGCGCTTGGTGAGCTTGGCGCCCAGCGAGTTGTAGTTTCCGTTACCGCCGTTGTCGACCAACTGGATGCGGCCGAAGTTCGGGAACGGAGAACGCTGCGCAAGCGACAGGCCGGTGGAGCGCGGAGCCGGTACCGTCTCGTTGACGGCGCGGAGGGATTCCAGCCGGTGGCTGACACTGCCCATGTAGCCGGCTTCGAACAGCGTGCCGCCCAGGAATTCGCGCTGCACGTTCAGGATGTACTGGGTGGAGTACGTCGTGCGGCGGTCATAGGGGTTGGCGAAGGTGTAGGGACGCGGCACTTGCGCTACGCCGCCCGCGATCGCTGCCAGACCATTGGCCCAGGTGAGATTCGGGAACAACGAGTTGGAGTTGTCCCGAAGCCGGCCGGCGAGATTGCGAGCCATATCGAAGCGGGGGTTGCCGGTGTCCTGGTTGTAGAAGACGCCGCCGCCCGCGCGAATCACCCACTTTGCGCTCGGGTTCCAGCTAATGCCGAAGCGCGGTGCGAAGTCGTTCTTGTCCATGGCGACCAGCCGGTCGCCCAGCGTGCCATCCTGGCGAACTTCGATGTCGGGCCAGCGCAGGCGGATGCCGGCGTAAGGGTCCTGGGACGCGGCGCCCTGGCGCATGAAGAACGGATACTGGCTGCGATCAGCGACCACCGCATTGCGGAAGTCGCCTGGACGAACGTCGTTGCGGACAATTCCGTTGAAGAGGGTGCCGGTGGCATCTTTCCAGGGCGGCGTCAGTTCGTAGCGCAGACCCCAATTGATGGTCACCTTCTGGGTGATCTTCCAGGTATCGTCGAAAAAGACGGCGAAACCGGTGTTCTGGAACTTGGCGTTGGCAATCGAGACAGCCGCCTCCGCCTGCTGAATGTCACCGAGCAGGAAGTCGGCAAAAGCGTCTCCACGCGCGCCGGCAACGGCGGGGTTCCGGGTCGCGTCGGAATTGAACAGGAATTCGCCGCGGGCGAACTGGTTGCCAACCTGGAAGTAGTTGTCCCAGCGCACTTCGCCACCCATCTTGAAGGTGTGCTTGCCTCGGATCAGGGACAGGTTGTTCACAGCCTGGATGGCGCGGTTGTTATTTTCGTAAGGACCTTCCGAGCCGTTGCCGAAGCCGGAGTACACACCGGCGAAGCCGATCGCGGGGATGCCCCACTGCACGGCCGGTCCGGGCGCCAGGCCGGGAATCGCGAGCTCACCAACCACATTGCGGCTGAATGCGAGTTGTGGACCGGTGGTGTTGTAAAAACGGGTGAAACCGAAACGGGCTTCATTGACCATCGTCGGCGACAGCACCCGGGTATTGGACACCATGTACTGGTCGAAGTTCGTGATGATCTTGTCGCCGTTCTGGAAGAGCTGCGAAGTCAACTGATTTTCGTCGCCCCAGGAGTAGCGGCCGAACCAGGTGGACTTCGAGGACTCGACCCAGTCGCCGCGAACGACGAACTGGTCGCGATCGATTGGCAGCGAACGGGCAATCTGGTGATTGCGGCGCAAGCCGGCCGATTCGAGATTGGCGGCGGGGTAGAACTCCAGTAGCTTGACCGACGTAGGGTGGAAGCGGGAGTTGGGAATGGTGTTGTTCGGGAACGGGTTGGCCGTGACCGTAGTCCCCTGCTGGGCGCGCGTGCGCGGATCGAAGATCGGGTTCACGCCGGCGGTGTTGAAGCTGCCGGAGCGCATGGACGCGAGCGGCAGGTCGTAGACGGACTGCACGGACCGGCGCTGCCGGAACCACTCGTAGTTCGTCATGAAAAAGAGCTTGTTCTTGCCGTTAAAGACCTTCGGAATGTACACCGGACCCGAAAACGTGAATCCATATTGATTCCACTTGAACGGATCTTTCGGCGGCCGCGCCGAGGTGAAGGCGTAGTTCTTCGCGTCGAATTTGTCGTTGCGAACGAACTCGAACAGGGTGCCATGGTAGTCGTTGCCGCCGGGCTTGGTCGAGACGTTGATCTGCGAAGCGGAACGGCCGTACTCGGCGGGGTACACGCCGGTCTGGACCTTAAACTCCTGCAGTGCGTCGATGGACGGCTGCACGATGAACGCGTTGAAGTTCGGATCGGTGTTCTCCACGCCGTCCAGCGTGAAGCGGTTGAACTGGGCGCGTTGGCCGCCGATCGCGATCGACTGCTCCGTCCGGATGCCGCCTTGCCGCGATCCGGCCTGACCGGCATTCGGGAAGCCGAAGCTGACGTTGGGAGCGAGCGAAACGAGCTGCAAATAGTTGCGGCCGTTCAGCGGAAGTTCGACGATGCGCTTGTTTTCGATCACGGTGCCGATTGTTGCGTTCTCTGTTGAGAGAACTGCGGCGGCGGCCGAGACTTCGATCGACTCCGAAACCTGGCCGATCTGCAACTCCAAATCGAGCCGGGCGCTCTGCTGCACCTGGATCTGGACGTTGTTGGAGAGGGCGGCTTTGAAGCCTTGCTTTTCGGCGCGTAGATTATAGGTTCCGGGCGCGAGCGACGGGAAGGCGTACAGCCCAGCGTCGTTGGAGAAGTTCTCGCGAACACCTCCCGTGCCAGTGTTGGTGATGGTCACTCGAGCGCCGGCGATGACTGCACCGGAACTGTCGCGGACTTCACCGGAAATGTCGCCAAAGGTTTGCGCGACAAGGCTGCATCCGAACGCGAGGCAGGCGAGGGCCCGCGTGGTAAAATTACGATTCATTCACTAACCTCACTGAACGGGGCGTAGTCGCCCCGTACTTCAATAATAATGAGTTGCACCGGCAAATGCCAACACTCCCGTGTTTACATTCCCGCTGTATGGTTAAATATCCAGGTTTCTAACATCTAGCGCGTTCTGCTCGATGAACTTGCGCCGGTTCTCCACATCCTCTCCCATCAATGTGGAGAAGATCTGGTCCGATTCGGTGATGTCCTGAAGATCGACTCGGAGAAGCGAGCGCTTTTCCGGATTCATGGTCGTCTCCCAGAGCTGCTCCGCGTTCATTTCGCCCAGGCCTTTATAGCGCTGCACAGAGGCGTCGCGCATGCCCTCTTCCTTGAGGTAGGCAAGCAACTCGCTCCACACCGCCCTTGTCTCTCTGCGCTCGTCGCGCGCCACGACAAACGGTCCATGGTTGTATTTCGAGATCTGCTTGGCGAGCGCGCGCAAGCGGCGGAAATCCGCGTGCGCCGCCAGCTCAATGCCGATCGTGCGTTCCATGTTGGTGGGGTCGTTGTAGGTAACGCCCCAGGCGTCGTGCAACTCGTCCTGGACCAGCGCGGCGCCCACCTTCAGTGGTTCCAGCGCGGCCAGCAGCGCCTGGACGTTGGCTTTGTTCTGGAAATCGGCCTTGGTGTCGAGAATCAGCTCTGGCCGGGCGATCTGCTCGACGATGCGCGCGTCGCGCAGCCGGCGGCCCATCTGGTCGTACACCTGATTGTAGTCGTCCAGGCTGATCAGGAAGTTCCGGCACTCGGTGCCTTCAATGGTGGAGCGCTGGCCCTCTTGCCCGAACTCTAGAGTCACGCCCTTGGTGGCGCGCTGCAGGATCTCCTTGGTGAACTCCTTCTGATCCTTGATGTACTTCTCGTCCTTGCCCTTTTTAATGCGGTACAGCGGCGGCTGCGCGACGAAGACGTGGCCGCGGGTGATCAGCTCCTGCATGTGGCGGAAGAAGAAGGTGAGCAGCAGCGTGCGAATGTGGGAGCCGTCCACGTCCGCGTCGGTCATGATGATGATTTTGTGGTAACGCAGCTTGACCGGATCGAACTCGTCCTTGCCGATGCCAGCGCCGATCGCGGTAATCATCGCCCGGATTTCTTCGTGGCCCAGCATCTTGTCGTAGCGGGCTTTTTCGACGTTGAGAATCTTGCCCTTCAGCGGCAGGATGGCCTGGAAGCGGCGGTCGCGGCCGGTCTTCGCCGTGCCGCCGGCCGATTCGCCCTCGACCAGGTACAACTCGCAGCGGGAGGGATCCTTCTCCTGGCAGTCGGCCAATTTACCCGGCAGTCCGCCACCGTCCAGAGCGCCTTTGCGGCGGGTCAGGTCGCGGGCCTTGCGCGCGGCCTCGCGGGCGCGGGCGGCGTCGATCGCCTTGCCCACGATCCGCTTCATCACGCTCGCGTTCTTGTCGAAATATTCGCCGAGTTTTTCGTTGATGAGCTTTTGCACGTCCCCGCTCACGTCGGAGTTCAGCTTTCCCTTGGTCTGTCCTTCGAATTGGGGCTGCGGGATCTTCACGCTCACCACCGCGGTCAGACCTTCGCGAACATCGTCGCCGCTCAGGCTCTCCTTCATGTCCTTGAACAGGCCCGCGCTTTGGCCGTAGGCGTTGATGGTGCGCGTCAGCGCGGTGCGGAATCCGGAGAGATGCGTGCCGCCGTCCACGGTGTGGATGTTGTTGGCGAAGGTGAAGATGATGTCGGAGTAGGAATCGTTGTATTGAAACGCCACCTCGATTGACAGCTTTCCGCCGTTTGGCAGATCCCGGTCGCCTTCGAAGTAGATGGGCTTATCGTGCAGAACGTTCTTGCTCTTGTTCAGGTGCCGGATGAATTCGGCGATGCCGCCTTCATAGTGGAACTCCTGCGTGTGGGGGATCTCGGTGCGTTCGTCGGTCAGTTGAATTGTCAGGCCGCGGTTCAGAAACGCCAGTTGGCGCAAGCGGGCGGCCAGCGTGTCGTAGTTGAACACAGTGGCGTCCATCACCGTGGCATCCGGCTTGAACGTCACTTTGGTACCGGTCTTGCGGCCGGCCTTGCCGCCCTGTTTCAACGGGGCTAGGGGTATTCCGCGCGAATACTCTTGCGTCCAGGTGTAGCCTTGACGCCAGATCTCCACTTCGAACTGCTCCGACAACGCGTTCACGCAACTTACGCCGACGCCGTGGAGGCCGCCAGAGACTTTATACGAGTTGGAGTCGAATTTTCCGCCGGCGTGGAGCTTGGTGAGCACCACCTGCGCTGCCGAGACGCCTTCGTCCGGGTGCAGATCCACCGGGATGCCACGCCCATCGTCTTCAACCGTCACGGAGTTGTCGGTTCGAACGATAACGCTGACCTTCGTCGCGTGCCCGGCCATGCATTCGTCCACGGAGTTATCGACCACTTCGTAGACCAGGTGATGCAGGCCCATCTCACCGGTCGAGCCGATGTACATGGCGGGGCGGAGCCGTACGGCCTCCAAACCCTCCAGGACTTTAATACTGCTGGCGCCGTAATCGTTAGGGTTGCTGGGTGTTGTTGCCAAGGGAAAACTTTCCGTCAGATGCGCATGGGCATCACGACATAGCGGTACTTGAGGTTCGTGTCGCCAGCGGGGCGGAGCTCGCCCGCCGCGCCGGCGTCCTTGAAGAAGAAGGTGACCGCGGGCTCGTCGATCGCCCGCAGGAAATCGAGGAGATACTGCGCGTTGAAACCAATGTCGGCTTTAGGACCGGTATATTCGACGGATAGAGACTCTTCGGACTCGCCGGTTTCCGAGAGCGACGAATGCAGCGTGATCTCGCCGTCATTGGCCCGGAACTTGATGGCGCGGGAACGCTCGTCGGCGAACTGCATCACGCGCTCGAGCGAGCCACGGAGCTCGTCGCGGGACATCGTGATGGAGTTGGCGTGCTCTTTGGGAAGTACGCGCTCAAAATCGGGGAAATTCCCGGTCAGTTTGCGGGAGAGCAGTAATCGTTCTCCCAGACGGAAGAACAGGTGATTGTCGTCGCCGGAAAACGAAAGCGTGGCGCCGTCTTCGCTCTCCGCGGCCAGCTTGACCAGCTCGTTCATCGCTTTGCGCGGCAGCAGGGCGCGGAACGGTTTGCCGTCCTCAAGTTCAATGGCAACGGGCGCCTCAACGGTGGCCAGGCGGTGGCTATCGGTCGAAACCATCACCAGGCCTTCCGGTTTCACCAGCAGCAGAGCGCCATTGAGAGTGAAACGGGACTCCTCGGCGGAAATGGCGAAAATCGTCCGCTGAATCATTCCAGCCAGCGCTTTTACGGGAATCTGGGCGATGGTGGCGGGCATCTCCGGAAGTTCCGGATAACTCTCCCGGCTCATGCCGGCAATGCGAGTGCGGGATTTGCCACAAGTCAGTGACGCCCATTGGTTGTCGGCGAATTTGACCGTGATCTCGCCCTCCGGCAGCAGGCGAACATAATCCATCAGCTTTTTGGAGGGTATGGTGCCGGTCCCGGCCTTCTTCACCTTGGCCGGGCAGGAGGTGCGAACACCGAGCTCAAGATCGGTGGTGGTCAATACAACGCGGTCTTCTTCCGCCTCGATCAGCACGTTCGATAGAATCGGAATCGTCGACTTGCGCTCGACAACACCCTGCGAGAGACCCAGCTCCCGTACGAGATCCGACCGGTTGATTTTGAATTCCATTGTTGCCGCCTTTGCCCCCTCGATTTGAGATCTTTCAACGATTTTGGAAGGTCTCGGAATCGTAGGTGTTGTGGATATGTTGAATTCTCTCTAAATTGTACTAAATCAAAGCGCTTCCCGCTACAGAAGCTGTTGGATTTTGTAGTGGAAGAAATAGGGTAAACACCTTAGGACCCAACCATCCACATCCATCCACAATGCAATTGTCTAACCCGCTGTGGGAATGGCTGTAACCCATTCAAAACGCGTCAGTGATGCTGTGGATTAGTCTGTTCAAATCCGCGTCACGTTGCCTTTGGTTCTCAATCTTCTGGATCGAATGCAACACCGTTGTGTGGTGCTTTCCGTTGAAGTGGCGGCCAATCTCCGGCAGGGACGCCGGGGTCAACTCCTTCGCCAGGTACATCGCGATCTGGCGCGGAAAAGCGATCTTCTGGACGTTGGACTTGAGCTTTAGCTGATTTGGCTGCAGGCTGAACTTGTCTGCCACGGCCTTGATGATGGACTCTACGGTAACCCGGCGGTCCATGTTGGCGGATAGGTTGCGCAGCACCTGCTGGGCCATGATCAGGTTTATTGGCGTCTCGGTCACCGAGGAGTAGGCGATGAGCTTGACCAGTGCCCCTTCCAACTCCCGGACGTTGGATTTCGTCTTCGTGGCGATATGGATCCGGACATCTTCGGGAAGCTGCACGCCCTCCGCTTCGGCTTTCTTGTCCAGGATGGCCATCTTGGTTTCCAGGTCCGGGGGCTGGACATCGACCATCAGGCCCCATTCAAAACGCGAACGGAGCCGGTCCATAAGGCCGGAAACGTTCTTGGGAGGCTGGTCGGAGGACAGAACAATCTGCTTGCCGTGTTCATGCAACTCATTGAAAGTATGGAAGAACTCTTCCTGCGTGCGCTCCCGGCCGGCCAGGACCTGGATGTCGTCCACAAGCAGCGCGTCGGCATTACGGTAGTGCTGATGAAACTGGCTCATGCGATCAGTGCGGATGCAGGCGATCATCTCGTTCATGAACCGCTCCGATGAGGTGTAAACGATCTTCATGCCGGGGCGGTGCTCCCCCAAGGCACGGCCTATGGCATGCATCAGATGCGTCTTGCCCATTCCCACCCCGCCGTAGATGAACAGCGGGTTGTAGCGCTGGGCGGGATGGTCGGAAACGGCACGGGCTGCGGCATGGGCGAACTGGTTGCAGGTTCCGACGACAAAGGAACCGAAACTGTACTTGGGATTAAGCTGAGCCGAAGCGGAAGCGAATTGGATTTCCGAGGGTGGCCGGTTCGGGACAAGGTTGGCCAGCGGCGCCGGTGCGGCGGCAACTTCGTAAACCACGTTTTTCGTATCGAAGTGCAGGAAGGCGATGGCGGCGCGCACCATGCCGGCATACTCCTGTTCCATCCAGGTCTTCGCGGCTTCTGACGGGACCGAAACGATTAGCGTACCCGCGTACTCATCGCGCTGTTGGGTGGGCGCCAGCCAGTTCTGGAAGCTCTCCGCGCTGACAGAGCGAGCCAGTTGCTGTTTAATCTGTTCCCAGGTCGTCATTCTTTTGGACAAAACAAACCCACAACATTTCCACAGTTGTGGAAAACTATGAGAGTACTAGTTTGTGCTGCTGACGTCTCACCGGCGGATCCGAAGTTTGGCGAAGGTGAAACGAATGAGAGGACCCTTAGTCTAGCACACGTCCCCGGACGGAACACAAGAGGAAAATTCGTTAACAAGTCCTTTTTTTTCAACGATAAAACGTTTCGCTTTCAATTTGTTTCCACTTCAGGACAGAACCACCTTGCTGTGGAAAACTGAATTCGGACTGATGGAAATTGCTCCGCATCCGCGCTTTTGATAGCGTAGGGTAACGAGAGATCGGGACGGATAGACAAGTCCCTGGTAAGATCCCCGAGAAGACGATGAACACAGTCACAACAAGAGTCGGCGGCCGCTTGGTGCATGTTAGTTCTACGCCCCGGCCCGGCGGTGGCGATCCAGGGAACGCCGCGATGCTGCGCCGCTCCCGCTTCGATCCCATATCGGTGACGCGGCTTCGGGAACTGCTGAGCCGCGAGATCGGGCCTGCCGTGTCTCGTTTGGCCGATTCGATCGTCATGGAGGAAGTGGCGAAACGCATCGAGACGGGAAAGTGGTCGATGTCGGTTGTCGACGCGCCGCCGGCTGCGGTCGTCGCCGCCGGCAAGGAGAATTCCCAGCAGGCGGGCGCCGGGAAAGGCTCCAAGGATAAGAACAAAAAGAAGACCACCGACTGGATCGAAGTGGAGCTGATCGGCAAAGATAAGCGTCCGATTAAGGGAGTGAAGGTGATCGTCACCCTGCCCGACGGCACCCCCCAGGACGGCACGCTCAACGACAAGGGATCGTTCCGGTTGGACGGTATCGATCCCGGTACATGCAAAGTGACGTTCCCGGATATCGATGGCCGGGAGTGGTCCAAGTCCGGCGAGTTCGCCGAAGGCACTGCCGTGGACCTGTTCAAGGGCGCGGCGAAGATCAAAGCCGGTCCCTATACTGTGAAGCAGGGTGACCACATCGCGAGTATTACTCACGATGCGGGATTCGTTTCCTGGAAGACGATCTGGGACGACGGTAAAAACTCCGCTATCAAGGCCAAGCGCAACCCGAACGTGTTGTTCCCCGGCGACGTGATCGAAATCCCCGCCAAGCAGAAGAAGGAAGACAGCGCCCCAACCGGCGAGTATCATACCTACCAAACCATCGGCGATCCGGTCCAGTTGAAGATTGTGGTGCTCGACTGGGCGGGCAATCCGATCGTCGATACGGAACTCGACATCCAGATTGACAAGGGCGAAAAGATCAAGACTGCGGGCGATGGCAGCGTCAATAAGAAGATCGATCCCGGGTGTGAGAAGGAAGGTAAGTTACTCGTAAAGGGATACGAGTTAGGTCTGAAGTTAGGACACCTGGATCCCGTGGAGGAGTTGAGCGGTCAGGCGTGGCGGCTGAATAATCTCGGCTATCGCGCCGGCGTGCCGGAGAATAATCAGGACATGGCGTTCCTCAGCGCCGTCGAAGAGTTTCAGTGCGACAACGGGCTAACCGTTGATGGCGATTGTGGTCCAAATACGCAAGCTAAGTTGAAGGAAGTTCACGGCAGCTAGTTATATGAGCTATGGAGATAAGAAGCTAAACGGGGGCCACGCCGCAAGCCACCCGCCGGTGGAGCCATTTCCGATTTTCGTTTCCCCGGCGACGGGCGGCGAAAAGAACGTGATCGGAGAGGATCTGGTCACGGTCGCTTGCTGGAAACTGAGCGACATTCGCTTCGAATTCGATTCCTGTTTCGTCAACCCGGATTCGAAAGCGGAGTTCGAGGAGTTGGAAGCTCTGCGGAAGGTGCACGCCGGATGTCCCCTCTCGATCTTCGGCCACGCCGATCCAACCGGCGACGAGAATTACAACAAGGATCTCAGCGGCCGCCGCGCCGAGGCGATCCACGCCATTCTGACTCACAACGCCGCCGCCTGGCTGAAATTCTACACATCGCCGCCGGCCGGGAAGACCTGGGGTCTTCGCGAGACTCAGATGATGCTGACGGCGGTTGGCTTCGATACCGGCGGCGCGACCGGCGTTCCGACAGCTACCTCCACCGGTGCTGTAAAGGCATTTCAGCTCTCAAAGGGATTGAAGGACGACGGCGACCCCGGGCCGAAGACCCGGGAAGCGTTAATTCCGGCCTATATGGCCTTCCTTTGGCCCACGCCTCTCCAGAAGAGCGACTTTCTGGCCGGTGGCGCCGATGCCGGCGGGAAAGGCGACATGCAGGGTTGCAGCGAATTCAACCCCGTGATGATCTTCTCCGCCTCGGAGGCCGCCACGCTTCCGAAGGCGCAG
>VFZO01000003.1 GCA_016871155.1 Acidobacteriota bacterium
TGAGGCGCCGGCGGGCTGCTGCCAGGACTTCGAAGTCAACAGAAGGCGCAGCAGGTAGTTGATGTCGTAGTTGTGCGCGGCGAAATCGGCGGCAAGCCAGTCGAGCAGATCGGGGTTAGACGGCTCCGCGTCCATGTCGTCCACGGGCTCTACGAGCGCCCGGCCGAACAGGCGGCCCCAGATGCGATTGACGAAGGTACGGCTCAAGCGGCCATTGTCCTTGTGAGTGAATAACGCGGCGGCGGCGGCGCGGCGCTGCGCCAGCGTGCCATTCGGTTTGATGGCGCCAAGCGAGGGGAAGAGGAACTCCGGCCCCTGCATCTGCCCGGTTTTGGCGTCGCAACGGATCAGCTCCAATTGGGGCTCGGCCGCGAAGATGGCGGCCATCCCGTAGCTCTGGCGAAGCTGGTACTTATTGATGAACGAATCGTGGCAGGAGGCGCACTTCAGGTTCACGCCAAGAAATACCTGGGCCGTGTTCTGGGCAGCCTGCATGTGCGGCAGTTGGGAGGCGTTGACGTCGCCGCGCCAGTTGACCCCAATCAGGAAACCTTCCGGCGCATCCGGACCCGTGGGATCGATGAGCTGGCGGACCATCGCATCGTAAGGCATGTTTGCGACGATCGCCTTCTTCAACCACGGCGTATACGGTTTCGCCTCGCCGTGATAGGCGCGGTTGTCGTTGCGCAACATGTCGTTCCAGAAGCTAATCCAATGGCCCGCAAAGTTCTCCCGGTTGGCGAGCAGTTGGTCGACAAGTTTCGTGCGGTCCCCGGCCGCTTGGATCTGCTCCAGCGTCGGGGTGACGCCCCACAAATCCAGATACACGCGCTTGGCGAAGGTGGCGCTATCGACGACCGGCCCCAATTTCAACCCGCGCGCGGCGGTGAACCGGTCGATTGGATGCGGCTCATCGCCGGGTGGAAGCGCCACGGTCCGCGGCGCGAGCGGCGCCTGCCATTTCGCCGCGTTGGCGCGCCCCACATCAGTCCAAGGAAGACCTTCGGCCACCCACCGCTCCAGCGTCGCGATCTGCTGATCGGTGAGCGGATCTCCAGTGGGAGGCATGCGAAGGCCGCTTGCGCCGCGGACCTTTGGCACAAGCTTGCTCTTCGTGGCGGTCACGCTGGCCCGATCGTCGACACGCAACCCGGCCTGCGCGTTGGCGCCGGAGTGGCAACCGGCGCAGCGGGAGGCGAAGATGGGGTGGACTTCCGATGCGAAGTCCACTGCCCAGACGGAGGCCGCGGCGGCGGCCAGGAGTTCCAGACGCATGTTCGTTACTTCTTGGTCTTGACCTTCACCCAACCCTTCTTCTTAGCGCTTTCCACGATGGCTTCCAGCAGGATCATGCCGCGGAGACCGTCGGCGAAGGTCGGGTAATCTACAGGCGCGCTGGGATCGGCGACGTGCGCGTAGAACCGGCGATACAACTGCTTGTGGGAGTCGTCGTAACCTTCGGAGTGGCCCCCCGGAAGGTCGGCGAAACCGGCGGCCGAGCCCATCAGCAGGGACGGGTCCTTGATGATGATCTTGTTCGGTTCGTTCCGGTTGCCGAGCCAGAGTTCGTCGGGGCGTTCCTGGTTCCACATCACGCCGCCCTTGGTGCCGTAGATCTCGAACTGGAAGCGGTTCTTGTTGCCTGCCGCCACCTGGCTGACCGTATAGGCGCCGTGGACGCGGTCGCCCAGGTGGAGCAGGACGCCGCCGTAGTCCTCGGTCGTGATCTTGACCTCTTCATAATCGGAGGGTTGCAACTTCTTGCCGGCAAAGGTTTGAATCGCGACCTTGGGACGGCGGCGGGTCTTGTGGAACGTGGCCAGATCGGCGCAAAGGCCGGTGATGGAAAGGCCGGTCAGGTGCTGGATCATGTCCATCCAGTGCGAACCGATATCACCTACTGCCCGGAGGCGGCCGTTGGCCTTGGCGTCGATCCGCCAATTGAAATCTGTGTCATAGAGCAGCCAGTCCTGCGAGTAGGTGCCTTGCACGTGGAGGATCTCGCCGAGTTCGCCAGCGGCGATGTACTGGCGGATGTGTTGAACGACCGGGTAGTAGCGGAGATTGTGGCAAACGGCGTTTGGCAGCTTTTTCTTGGCGGCGAGTTTCACCATGCCGTCGGCCTCCTTGCTGGTCATGGTCATCGGCTTTTCGCAAAGGACGGCTTTGCCTGCTTCGAGAGCCGCCATCGACATCGGATAGTGGAGCGCGTTGGGGGTCAGAATGTGAACTGCTTGAATGGACGGGTCCTTCAGGATGTCCTTGTAGTTGCCTGTAGTCTGTTCGACGCCAATTGAGGCACCGAACTTGGCGGCCGATTCGGCGCTGGAGCCCGCAACGGCGGCTACGTCGACATTGCCAAGCCGGCGAACCCCTTCGGTGTGTACCCTTCCCATGAATCCGGTTCCGATGATCGCCGTACGAATGCGTGCCATAGATGGTTGCTCTGTTTCCTTTCGAATGTCGCTACTCCGTCTACTTTATCAAGTGTGGGCTAAACTGGACGTTTCGGATGCGAATACGAATCCGCGTAGCGGGCCACCGCAAGGAAGCGACCCGAGCCGCCGCTCTGACGGGATCGATGCTTTTAACACCTGTATCATTGGGGCTGTTCAGCCTGGGCGGATGGCGTCTGCTAGCCGACATGGACGTGACGGCGCGGTTCTTTATTGATCGAGGGCCGCTGTCGCACTGGCAGACTTGGCTGGCGCTTGCGCTGATTTTGCAGACCGGGGCGTATTTTCTTAGCCGATTTGGCGAAAATTCGCGAGAGGGTTGAGCAAAGAATTCCGTCTTTTCCGCGATAAGAAGTAGTGAGTGCAACCAGCGGCGCGAGTGCCGCATCCAAATGGGTAAGAGGTTGCAGTGCGCTATATGAAACGAAGAATCCTAATCATGCAGTCGGAGGCCGTTACCGCGGCCGGAGTGATCCTGGCGCCGATGGCGGCCGTGGCATTCGCGTTAGCTCTGTGGGGCTTGTTCGCGCAAACGGCCGTGGCCGGCCAGTTTCCGATCTCCCAGGGTGCGCTGGCCGATTGGCGTTTATGGATGCTGATTGCCGTCACGCTGGAAGTGGGCGCCTGGAGGCTTGGCGCACAGAGATAGCGGGGACTACGCTATCCTCAAGTTTCGGCGATGGGTTCGACATCAAGAAGTTGGCAGGGTGGATCCTCCTCGTCTGGGATGCTGACGACGGGCGTGAAATGGCTACTGATAGCCAATGTCGGCATGTTCCTGGTGCAGTTTGTTCTGTACTTCGGCTTCGGCATTGGCCTGGATTTTCTAAAGCTCACTCCCTCGCAGACGGTGCGCGGATTCATCTGGCAGCCGTTTTCGTACATGTTTCTGCACTCGGTGGGCGGTGCAAGCCACGTTCTTTGGAATATGGTCTCGCTGTTCTTCACGGGTCCAATGTTGGAGGCGAGTTGGGGCCGGAACACATTCCTGAGGTATTGGCTGTGGTGCGGCGCGGGAACGGGAATTCTTGTCATCGCGGCCAGCTACCTGACCGGAACCGAATCAATTAGCACGATCGGCTGCAGCGGAGCGATTTTCGGACTGCTCATCGCGTACGGAATTTTGTATCCGGACATCCTGTTCTTCGGAATCATCAAAGCTAAGTGGTTCGTCCTGATCCTCGGCACCGTGCAGATTATCGACGGCATTGCCCAGCGCAGTTCGGCGGTCAGCTACGTTGCGCACCTGGGCGGCATGCTAGTGGGCTATTTGTTGATTCGCACGGGATTTTTCGGCAAGCGCCGCGGGCCGGACATCGACCCGTTCGCTGTCGCGCAAGGCTGGTATCGCGACTGGAAACTCGCGCGGGCGAAACGCAAGTTCGAAGTCTACATGCGCAAGCAAGGGCGGCAGTAGAGCTAGCGAATCAGGCCTGGCGTATCGACCGGATATTGGAATAACGATTTGCCAGCGGTAACGTAGAGAGTCTTGTTGTCCGGTCCTCCGAACGCCGTGTTGGTGATCGTGTCTTCAGGAATCGGGATGAACTTCGTCAGCGTGCCATTCGGCGCGATTACGTAAACCCCGCATTCCGTGTCGAGTGTCTCCGGCGTGCCACGTTTTCGATGAAGGCCGGCGGCGGCATAGATGTTCCCTTTTTCGTCGACGGCCATTCCATCGGCGCTGCGGCCCGGATAGAAGTTGTAGTGGACGCGCATGTTTGAGACCGTGCCATCGGCGGCCAGATCGAAGGCGCGGAGCGCGCGCGTGCCGCCTTCTTTCTTGTGGGCCTCAATTAGATAGAACGTCTTGTCGTCGGGTGAGATCATGGGGCCGTTTGGCCACTCCGTGTCCGGCGCTACGAGGATGCGGGAGATCTTCCCATCGGTATCGATGCGATAGACGCCCGAAACGCCAGTGGCGTTCTTCGTGCGCACCGGCGCCTGCGAAGTGGCATCGGGAACCGGATCGGTAAAATACAGCCGGCCCTTGCCGTCGATGGTCACATCGTTCGGTGCGTTGAACGATTTGCCTTCGAACGTTCCGGCGATCACTTCCACCTTGCCTGTCTTCATGTCGGTGCGTGTGACGCGCGGGGCGGCGTGTTCCGGATCGGAGCCCTCGCAGGCGATCAGGCGGCCCTGCGCATCGAACAACAGCCCGTTGGCGCGATTCGAGTCGGCGCGGAAAACGTCGTTCTTCTTCGTCCCCGGATCGTGGCGCATAATGCGGTTGTTCGCAACATCGGTGAAATAGATGAATCCGTCTGGACCCTTCGCGGGACCCTCAGTGAAGGCGACGCTCGCCGCGACGGTCAGCTTGATATCTGCCTCCGTCTCCTTCTTCTTCAGTTCTTCCGGGTTACAGGAAAGCAAAAGTGCGGACAGGGCCGGCAGTGCGTAACGCATATCCTGAGGATGCTATCACGGCTCCCGGATGTCGAGATGCTGGCGGGTCCGAACGTTGGTCAGGGTCTGCCGTTTGCCGCTGGGCCACTCGATTTCCACCTTCGGCAGCAGGGCTTCCGAACCGAAACCGAATACGAGCGCGATGTCGCTTTGGCTGCAATAGCTGGAACCGCTGTGCACGGCACGCCACTGGGAGCCGATGCGAACGATGGCGCCCAACGCGGAGCGGTTCGATGTGGTGCCCTTCAGCCGGAACGAGACATAATTATTCCGGTTACCGCCATCGTTGCGATACAGCACGGCGCGGCCGTTGTTATTGGAAATCAGCACGTCCAAATCGCCGTCACGGTCGTAATCGGCGTAGACGGCGCCGCGGGCGACCAGCGGCCGCGTAAATGCGAGGCCCACCTGCTTACTGACATCGGCGAACCGGCTCTTCCCTTCGTTCCGGAAGAGCAATGGCGGCTGCTGAAAGGTAACCTTCGGCTGCACGCGCCCAATGTCCTCCTCGATATGGCCATTCGCGGCGAAGATGTCGGGACGGCCGTCGAGATCGTAGTCGAAGAAGAAGACGCCAAAGGCGAGGGAAAGCAGACTGGCGCGGCCGATGGGACTGCGCGGAGCTTCGTCGACGAACAGACCGTTGCCCTCGTTGTGGTAGAGGCCCAGCATCTGGTTCGAAAAATTCCCGACCAGGATATGGGCGCGGCCGCTGCCATCGTGATCGATGGCGTCCACGCCCATGGCGCCGCGAGCGACGCCATCCTCGCTGAACGCAACGCCGGCCTGGACGGCGACGTCGGTGAACGTGCCGTTCCGGTTGTTGCGGTAGAGCTTGTTGGGCTGTGTGTCGTTGGCGACGAAAAGATCGGAATACCCGTCGTTGTTGAAATCGAACACCGCGATTCCAAGCGCTTTCGAGCCAGGGTCGCCGACGCCCGCTTTGAGCGTGACATCTTCAAACCGGCCGCCGGCGTTGCGGTACAGCTTACCCGGAATGCCTTTGTAACTCTCCGGCGTGCAGTAGGACTTTTGCGACCCGTCGAGCGAGCAGCGGACATCGCCCTGGGCGGTCCACTGCACGTAGTTGGCTACGAAGAGATCGGCGCGGCCATCCTTGTCGTAATCGAAAAACGCGGCACTGGAGCCGAAGCCCTTGTTAACGATACCGCTTGCGGCGGTGATGTCCTTGAATTTGAAGTTGCCTTCGTTGCGGTAAAGCCGGTCGCCTTCGAGCGCGGTGATGTAGAGATCGTCGCGGCCGTCGTTGTCGATATCGGCAAAGGCCACACCTAGTCCGTAGACCTCTACGTCAAGGCCGGAGCCCCGTGTGACGTCGGTGAACGTGCCGTTGCGATTGTTGCGATAGAGGGCGTGGGTGGAGCGGCGGCCGCGGGGCGTCCAGTCCCGGCTATTGACGAAAACGATGTCCGGCCAGCCGTCGCCATCCGCGTCGATGAAAGCGCAACCCGCTCCCATTGTCTCTGGCAGCCACCGTTTTCCGGCCTTGCCCGCGTTATGCGTGAAGGCGATTCCGGCTGCTGCAGTGGCGTCGGTGAACTGAACAGGCTGCGCCGCGAGGCTGAGCGAGAGGAGGAGAACGATTCTCACAGGCTGGACTCGTGATCGTGAATCATCTGGCGTTCGTTATTGGCTTCCTTGCTGTTGAGCCGCGTTTTCTGCGTGATAGCCTGAGAGGACTCATCCGCCTTGAACCGCTGAAAGAGCTTCTGTTCGCGCTCGGCCTTCGCCGTGTCGCCCAGACCGCGATAGGCGAGCATCAACGTGTAGTGGGCTTGCACGTCTTCCGGGTCGATCGAAAGGACCAGGCGGCCGGCCTCGACGCTGGCTTTGTAGTCGCGCTTCAGAAACTGAATTCGAGCCACCTGGTTCTGCGCGACGCGATCGCGCGGGTACTGCTCCGTGACCTTCGCCAGACTGGCCAGCGCGGCGTCGTAATCGCCATCGGCCTTCTGCACCAGCGCGTGGAAGAAATGGGCCCGAGCTAGCTGCGGCTGCAGTTGGAGGGCCTTTTGCAGAAACGGTTTCGCGGCCTCGGTTTCACCCTCCTGAATAAGCGCACGCGCGACGTTTAGCCAGCCGTCCGCATAACTAGGTTCCGCTTCGGTTACACGGCGGAAGGCGTACTCAGCGCCTTTCAAATCACCCTGCAATAGCATTCCAATGCCCCAATCGTTCCAGCGCTCACGGTCTTCCTTGCGAATCACGGGTTTCCAAACGGTCTTGGCCGCCCCGACAGGAAGCGCCGTTTTCGCCTCGGCGATGGTGGTGATCGGAAGAACAGGCGGGTTGGTTTCAAACGAGAAGTTCGTGTAGAAATGACTGAACTTGCGGTGGTTCAACTTCAAGTGAAAATCGATGGGACCCTTCGCATCCTTTGGGATTTTGAACTTGTAATGAACCACGTCGGCGGCGCCGGGCGGAATCAGGCGCACATAGAGCGAACTGCGCGCCTGCCAGGCGTTGCGCTTGTTGATGTGGTTCCCTTCCGCGTCCAGCAGGTAGGAACGGTAGAAGTGAGCGCCCGGATCCACGGGGCCATCCGGTTTGGTGCGGCCGCTGTGAAAGACGGTCTTGCCCGCCGCGTCCACGCCGATGAGTTCAAGCCAGATATCGAAGGCGTCAACGGTGCCGCCCGGGAAAAAGTGGCCGATCTTGCGTGTTCGAATCACGGCGTCCAGACGGACTGTGTCGCCGGGCTGGAACTGCACGCCGGCGCGATCCAACGGCGCGGCCACATCACCCACTTCGCGGAGAAAGACCTGCGTGTTCTGTTCGGCCTCTTCGCCGACTCCGAACGTCGTCATGGCCTGCTGCGCCGCTTCGCCCGCTCCCCGGCGGCTCTCCGATGGTTCATTGCCGCGAACGGGGGAGGCCGCGAACAGGTCCACGGTGATAAACCCGGATTGCAGGAATTTTTGTGTTTCCTCCAGTTGCTTGGCGTCGTTGTTCACATGCGCCACGGCCGTGTTCGCTGCCGCGAAGCGATGATTGTGCACCATTCCGCCGCGGTTCCCCGGATCGTTGGACTTGACGAGCGGCATGTGGCAATCGCCGCAGGTCTGGGACTTGGGCGGGTAATAGAAGCTGCGCGCGCCCTGCCCACTGACGCCGGACGCCTGCCAGTTGTCGTAATCGTTGAAGCCGCGCAGCCAGCGGTAGTTATTCACCGGAACGTCGAGGTGTACTTTATGGCACGTCGAGCAGTACTCGGCGTTGTCCTTGCGCATGAAGGGCTTGAGAAAGGTCTTTCGGTGCGGCTCAGGATCCAGGTAGGTTAGGAACTTGTCGAGCGCCCGAATGTATCGGTTGCGGCTGGAAGCGAGTTCGTGCAAAGGCGGGTACTCGATCGTGAAGCCGCCGTTGCCCATGGACGAATCGACGTGCGAGATCGAATGGCACGAAACGCAGCCAAGTCCATTTTGCGCTTCGGGCGTTTCCACCTGTTCCTTAATTGGCTTTTCGAAACGGCCGTTGAAGAACACTGCATGGTCGTGGCAGCCGGCGCACCATTTGCTCGGCGTGGTCCCAACGGAGTCCTGCATATGCTCAATCGACTTCCGGTAGAACTGGTTGTTGAAGCTGGCGAAATGGTGCATCGACGAGTTCCACTGCTCGTAGATGTCTTTGTGGCACTCGCCGCAGAGCTTCGAATCCATGAAGAAATCCGACGGAATGGTGGTCTTCACGTTCGTCGTAGCGCTGGATGGGAAAAAGGGGCTGGACGGACCGTCGCCTTCTTCCTCCATGCTGACCGGGACGATGTCCGGGTTCACGATGCGGGCTTCCTTTCGCGGAAACAGCGCCAGGACGGCACCGGCAAGCGTCAACGCGGCCACCGCGTTTCGCAGCTTGGGCCATTCGGCGGCGACGAACAGTGCGGTGAGAACACCGATTCCAATATGCGTCCACAGGAGTTGCTGTTGCGGAAAAGTAGCGCCAAGATATGCCAAACTAGCGCCGGTGACGAAGACTCCAATAGAAAGCCACCGCAACGGACCGCGCAGAAGCCGGACACCCAGGGCAAAGACCACGATGCCAAGAACCAGGTGGAGCAGCACGTTGGTCATGTAGAAGATGCTGGCTTCGGCAAACGCACCGATGTAAGCGGTGTTCGCAAGCAGAATCAGAAAGAGAATGGCAATTGCGCGGTTCACCGGCGGGTCACCAGCGGACGCGTCAATCGAAGCGCCGGACGGGTGTTGTAACGCTCTATCCAATCGCCGCCGGGGTGCGCTTCCGTCGCCGGGTACGGATACCGGCTCATGCCATGGTGCGGCAGCGGCAGCACGGTTTGCGAATGCGCGGTATTTGGATCGCGGTCTTTCGCCCAGCCATCCACCTTGAGAAGATACGATCTCGTGTACCCGGCTGCAACGGATGGCAGATTTGCGTCGAACTGAAGGGTCAGTTCGTCGCCGCTGCCCATAATGATCAGCTTGTCGTCCACGGAGGCGGCCAGTTCGTTCACGTCGCCATAGCGGGTGTATAAGCCCGGCGTGGGGTTCCACATTGACGAGGCTGCGACGCGCTCATAGTGAAAGCGCTCCGGCTCCCGCCGAGCGGGGTGAATTGTGACAGCGGAAAATCCGCGGAAGTGCAGATCGGCGTCCAGCAACCGGGACCGGTGAGTGACCGTTTTCGGCGGCGTCACGTCGGACGACAGGAACGCATCGGTCCAATGAACGTCCAGGTTGGTATCGATGCGAAGCCGGCCCGACGGCAGTTCGCCAAGCTCGACCACGATGGTCTTTGGCTTGCCCGCGGGGAGACCCATGTCCTCCACGATGGTGCGCCAGGTGCCGTCCGGGTTCTGCGCCTCCAGCTTGGGAAAGCGCATTTGCCGGCCGCGCGTTTGGGCGGCTTGCAGGAAGTTGGAACCATCGGCCCAGTCGACCCAACCCGTCAGCACCAGCAACGATCGCGCGGGCACGATAGGACCGAAGTCGAAGGTGTTGCCCGTCCGCCGGGCGGGAATGCGCGTGCGCGTCGCGAAGAGTTTGAACGCCGGAAACGGCGGCGCCTTGAACTTATCGTTGACGTGCAGCACTGTGCCGGCTGGATGGTCTACGGCGAGCAGTTGGACCTCGTCCAGATAGGCGACTTCGCTCAACTCTTCTGTAATGCGGATCTCGAACTTGCCGTCTCGCGGCTGCAGAGCCGCAGGCGGAATCTGAATGTACTCGTCGTGATCGACTGGAAAATACTCGCCGTCGCCCGAAGACGCTCCCAGCGGTGCGACGCCAAGCACATCGGTAATGTAGACGAACTCGCGGCCGTTCCACGTCCAAATGTGGGGGCAGGATCCGCTAAGCCGTTGCGCCTCCTTGTAGAGATACGCTTTGTTTGCCGGTTGGCGCGTCTCGTTCTGAATCAAACCGTTCGGCCAGGTGATGCGCACAGTGTCGGCGCTTTTCGCGGCGCCCAACGAGAAAGTAAGCGGCGAACCCGTGTAGAAGCGCTTCTGATAAAGGCGGCCCGCCTTCACTTCCACCTCCGCGGCAAACGCGAGCTTCGCGTTCTTCACACCTTCCAGTTGCACCGTGATCCAGTTGCCACGCGGCAGCGAGGTGTTGATCTGGCGCACAAGGCCCGTGGCTGTCACCGCCCATTGATCCACCCGGCCATCGCGGTCGATATCGTCCGCCACAGCGTGTTCCACCGGCTCCAGATGGCCGTCGCCATTGAAATCGCCGGCGCCGTGCCATGCGCCCTGGAACTCGTAAAGTCCAGTCGACTTGAGATCGAAGGGCGGCGCGAGCGTTCCCCGCACCGGAGCACCGGTGACGAACTTGCCGCCCAACTGATCACGATGGAGCCGCACGCTGCCGTCGGCGTAGGACATGGCGACGTCGGTCGCCTTCGAATCCGGTTCGACGCGAAGCGCGAAGGCCTGGACCGGTTCACCGGCGCCAAATGGCCAGGGCTGCGCGTTGAAACCGCGGTCGCCTTCGTTACGAAGCAGCTTCGGCTTCGCGCCAAGCAGAAGAAGGTCAAGATCGTAATCGTGATCGTAGTCAAGCCAGAATGCGTTTCGATAGACGCCGTCGTCCAGGCGCCGGTTGAGTTTTCCAGCGGTCCAGAGCTCCACGCCCTTCGGTGTCAACACGGCGGCATCGATCACACCGTCGTTGTTCGCGTCGCCCGCCGCCGCACGAAAACCGGCGGCCCGCCAGCGCGTGAGTCCCTGGCGGTTGACCAGATAGACACCGGCATTCGAAGATAGCAGCAACCCGTCCGGAACAACTTCCAAATGCGCCGTCGCGGCGTCGACGGGAACCTTCACGGGTGTGCTAGCAAACTTCGCCACAAGCGCGGAAGGCGCGGTCTGCGGCTCGACTTCGTCGAGAATTTCCGAGTACCATCCCCATTCCAAATCCTCTGGGACCGCCTCGCCCTCCTTTTCTTTCTTCAAGCTTTGGAAGGCGTCTAGTTCGCGCTTAGCGTCGTCGGCCTTGCCTTGCTGCCTGTAGAGATTGAAGAGCTGGAAGTGAGGGCCAAACAGGCGGGGGTCGAGTTCCAACGTGCGTCGAAACTCGGAGACCGCTGCGGCGATGTCACCCGATTGCTTTAGCAGTACCCCGAGATTGTAATGGCCCGGGGCGTCGTCGGGAACTAGCGCGAGAAAACGCCGGAACTGGGCCAGCGCCTTATCGGTCTCGCCGAATTTCTTCCATTGCAGGCCCAGGTTGAACCAAGTGTGAGGAAGGTCCGGCCGGTCCTTCTGCACTTGCTCCAACTCGGCCATGCCTTCCTTTGTCATACCGGCGCGAAGCAAGGCAAGTCCGTAATTCAGCCGGTCCTTGGGTTCGCGCGGGTTAAGTGCGACGGCCTTCGCGAATTGCGCCACGGCCTCTCTATGCGTTGTGGGATTCTCAAAGAACGCCTTGCCAAGATTGCGGATTTCGGCCAGTTGCTGTGCCGGAAGCAGCGGCAACGCCAGGAGTGCGCCAAGGCGCGAAAGGATCCTCACCACCTCTGATTTTACCTGCTGGCGGCGAAAGCCGCCAATTTTACAAAGGACACAAAATTCCGACCCTATACTGTTGCCAAGATGCTTCGGGGATTGTTGGTACTGAGCTGCGTGCCGCTGGGCGCGCAACCGTGGAAGGCGGCGGCCACCGGTTGGGTTGCGGATGAGCTGACCCTATCGGTGACCGGACCGCCCGGCGAGGGGACATTCACAGCGGCCTGGCTGTCGCCGGAGGACAATGAGCGGAGTGGCGCCACGGTGAAGGCGGCGGTCCCCGGAACGGTCCGGGTACCTCTCCGCTACCCGAAGGACGCTATGGGCGAGTTTGGGCTCACGCAACGGATTCGCTGGACCGTCTCCGTTGGCGGCCAGACCCTGGAGGGCATCGATTCTCTTAGTCGATTATCACGCTCCCTCTTTACCCTCGACGCCGTGCATCCGGCAACGATGGACAGCGAGGGATTTGCGGTAGTGCATGCCCGGACCTACCATCCGGGATCTGGACGACCTTTGCCCGATGTGGAGGTGACCCTTAGGTATAAGAACCAGCGAGTCCAAGCCCAAACCGGTAAGGACGGAATCGCCGTTCTGCGCATGCGTCCGGTCATCGAGGGAAGTCATCCTCACATGGAGCTAACGGCCAACCTCGACGGCATTTCGCAACTGCGGCAGATCTGGCTCTCGCCGGCCGCCGAGGGCTCCGTCGTCGTGCAAACGGACAAGCCGGTCTATCAGCCTGGCGACCGGTTTCGCTTCCGGCTGATTGCCAGGCATGCCGACGGCCGGCCAGCACCGGGGCGGGAACTCGACGTGAACCTGGAAAACGCTGAGGGCCAAGACGTTGCGGAGGTGCGGGTGACGACGAACAGGTTTGGCGCCGCGGCGGGGGAGTTTGCGATCCCGAAAAACGCCGAGGCCGGAGAATTTCGGCTCGAGATCGACGGAGATGGACTTGATGGGACGCACACGTTTCCCGTGAAACCGTATCTACTTCCGCTCTTCGCGTTGAGCGCGGCGAAGAACCGGCCCTTCTACCGGCCCGGTGAAGCCGTCGAGATTCGCGTGGAGGCGAAGCACCTGGACGGGCGGCCGGGAATAGGAATGCTCATCGAGGATTCGCTTGGCGGCCGGGCGGTGCTGGATGACCGGGGTTCCGCCACCTTACGGCACACGGCGACGGAAGGCAGCGAAGAGCTCAAGATTGCCGCGACCGACCCTCTGACCGGGCGCACGGAGAAGCGGATCGAACGATGGCGAACCAGCCGGGAGGCTCTTCGGGTGCGCACCAGAACCATGGCGGGGACGCACATGCTCTTCGTCACGACGCCAGACGGCCGGCCCGCCGAAGGTGTTCCAATTTTCCGCAACGGCGTGGAGGCGGCCAGAACGTCTCGCTACGGGCTCGCTGGGATTACCGGCACGGTTTCCGGTCAGTGGCGGGCGTCAACGGTAGGATTCGATCCCAACTGGTCCATCGGCGAACCTTTGACTATTCAGGGCGAATCGCTCGTGATCCCAGGCGAGCCGATTCACGCGACGCTTGTCGCCCAGACCGACCTGCCGTCCGTGATTGTCCGGGTGATGGCGAACGATTCTCTGTATTTTCTGCGCTGGATGCCGTTGCACCGCGGCGCGAACAAGATCGAGATCCCCTGGAAACCGGAGATGCGCGGCTTAATGACGTTGACCGCGAACGCTGGCTCGTTCCATGAGGCGGAAGCGAACCTTTACGCGCCGGTTCCACGCGGGTTGGCGTTCAATATCAGAACCGGCAGCGCCTCCTACCGGCCCGGCGAAACGGCCGATCTGCTCCTGGACACGGATGGGCGCCCGGCGTCGGTGGGTTTGGCGATCGTCGACCAAGCCCTGCTTCAGCGCGGCGGCGGGTTCGATTGGAACTCGAAGCTTCGAACCTCCGAGCTTGACGCCGTTACCGATGCGCAGCGAAACGACCCGGCCTGGCAGCAGTACGCCCGGTGGATGATCGGCGCCAGACGGGTTCCTCGCCGGCCTGCGGATGTCGAGATCCCCTCGGTTCGGATTTCGAGAGAGTTCGGAGCCTTTCGGCACCGTGTGTGGATGTCCCTTCACGAGGAGCGAGAGCGCTCAACCTACGATGTCTACCACCCGGTTCGAACCCGGTCACAAATCGAAGCTCTGTTTAGGAGAACCAAGCTGCTTGCCGCGCTCCCAGCCGATCCTTGGGGCCGGCCGTTGCGGTATTCCGTCGAACTGAGTAGCCGTTACGCGGAGATCGTCCTCAGGTCAAGCGGACCAGACATGACCCCAGACACGCTTGACGACTTCGAGGCCACCAGGTACCAATGGAATCTCTATGAAGGGTTGGAACGGTATGTGGAGCGCAACGCGCCGAGTGACACGCGGGACCTAATGGCGTGGTTACGCCGCCAGCGGATTCCGGCCGCCGCCTACTCCGATCAAATGGGGCAGCGATTGCGGGTGATCTTCGTCCCGAACGGCCGGCACTTCGGACACCGGCTTGTGAACAGCGCGAATGAGGACGTCGGCTACGCTTCGTTCCAATGGTTCAAGTCGACGGCGAACCGAATCCAGGCCAGCCTGATCGCGAATCCGCGCCCGCCGGGCAACCAGTCCGAATGGAACGGGCACCTGTCTAGTCACAGGATCACGCTTCCTCGTGACGCAACCGGCGCTCCTCTGGCGGTTCGCTTCGCAACCGACAAAGAAGCGGCGAGTCTGCATCGGCGAATCACGCGAATGGACTACGGCGGCGCACGCTACGACTTCGATCCGGAGGTACACGCGAGAACGATCGAAATTTGGACAACGGGCGCCGAACCCGCATTGCTCGCACGATTTCGCGCACCGATCCTTGAGGCGCCTGCAACTGCGGCGGGACGAGTACTGGCTGGGAGCGCAGCAGTCTTCGGTGACGTGGTCGATGCGACCGGCGCCGCTATCGCGAACGCCAAAGTCGAACTGTTCAGAGGGAATCGCGTTCCGGCGGCACGTGTCGCGTCCACCCAGTCCAACGAATCCGGTTCGTTCACGTTCGTCCGGATCGAGCCCGGCGTCTACACGCTTCAATTTTATGCACCCGGTTTCCGGACTCTGCGGATCGATAATGTCGCCGCCTATGCCAACACGCTCACACCCGTCGAAGCGCAGTTGGACGTAGGGACGGTCTCACAGTCCGTCGAGGTCAGCGGCGAAACACCGCAGGTGGACACCCAAACGGCATCGGCGCAGGCGGAGGTGGCAACTGAGAACGCGCCGCCACCCCTGCCTCGAACCGAGTTTCCCGAGGTGATCCACTGGCAACCGCTGCTCGAAACGGACGAGCGCGGGAACGCTTCGGTATCGATGAGGCTGCCTGGCTCGTTGACAACCTGGCATGTGGAGGCGTTTGCCTCGGACGAGCTCGGCCGCTCCGCCAGCGCCACCACAGCCTTCGACACGCGCCTGCTCTACTTCCTTACGCTGGATCCGCCTGTCCGGCTGACGGAAGGCGACCGCATCGAGTTGCCGGCGCAACTGCACAATCTGTCGGACGCCGCGCAAAAATCGAAGATCGACGTAAAGGCTTCTCCGAGCCTGCGGGTGGAATCACCGCCCGGCCAGGCTCTGGTGAACGCCGGCGCGTCGGCCCTCCTTCCTCTGCTGGTGACCGCGAGGGCGGCCACGAAAGCCGCGGACCTATCTGTAACGGCCAGGGGAAGCACGCACTCAGACGCGCTGACAAGGCGATTGCTGGTGGAACCTCGCGGCACGAAGCTGTTCACCGCCGACTCGACCTATCGCGGCGGCCGGTCGGAGCTGCGGGTAACGCTCCCGGCCACGCGCGGGGAATTGGAACTCCGTCTGCGGAGCGGACTGGAATCGCGGCTCGAAGCCGCTATCGAAGCGTTGGTCCAACTGCCGCACGGTTGCGGTGAGCAGATCACCTCCACCGCATTTTCGTCCGTTCTGTATCTGGAGCAATTTCCGGAGGGGCGGCGAGCCGAAGGGGCGAGACAGGCGATCGCATCGGCGGTCCAAAGCTTGGCGTCTCGCCGCTCGAAAGGCGGACTGTCCTACTGGCCCGGCGGAAACGCGGACCTTGTGCTCACTGCCTACGCATTGCAGTTCGCCCACCGCGCGAATGCGCGGGAACTAGTGGATTCATTCAGCAAATTTCTAGAGGCCGCACGGAATCGGGACGGATTGTGGGGCCGGATCTCGGACGATACTTATGTCACGTACTCGCTGGCCGTCACCGGCCATAGGGACGCCGCGAAGAGTGTGTGGCCTCAGGTTGCAAAAGCCGTTGGAAGTGATGCAAACAGTAACGATATCGTGTTGGCAACACTGACGGCGCAGATCTTGGGGGACGAAAAGTTCGCGTCGAAAGGGTTGGCGCGCATCGCCCAACTTGCCGAGCAAAGCGGGGCGGACACGTACTGGCCCGCTGGGGAGCGTTCGTATTTTGGGTACTCCGTCAGCCGTCTGTCCATGGACACAACGGCACGGGCGGCGGCGGCGCTATTCGCTTCGCCAGACCCGGCCCACCGGGAGTTGACGAGCCGCGCCCACGGCGCGCTGCTGCGGGCTCGGGATTCCCAGGGAATCTGGAGAACTTCGCAGACGACCGTGCTGGCAATGGATACTCTGCTCCGCCATACGCCTAGAGCGGCGGCCGAAGACATCGCTGTCCGGGTGACCGCCAACGGCACGGCCATGGAACCGGTGAAACTTTCCGCCGCGGATTCCCGCACGCTGTCGCTCACCCATCTCGCCAACGGCGGGGAGAACGTCATTGTCATCGAATCCGGATCCAGCGCTCCTCTCGACTCGCAGTTGGTGGGGGAGTACAGCGCCCCATGGCCGCAAGCGCCACAGCCCGCACGTTTGGGTGCGCTACGGTTGACGGTCGAATCCAGGCTTGGAAAAGAAACGGTAAGCCGGAACGAAGCGGTGGAGGTGGCAACGAGCGTCCGCTGTGAAGGCGGCTGCAACGGGAACATGCTGCTGGTGGACATACCGTTGCCGCCCGGCGCGCGCGTCGACGAATCGTCGATCGACTTGAGCCGCGCGCGCCACGAAGCCTATCCGGACCGCGTCACTTTCTACCTGTGGGCGCAAACGGCAGTGCAGGAGATCAAGTTCCGGATGCTGCCCGCGCTGCGAATGATCGCTACCGTGCCACCGGCCACGGCGCGGTTTTACTACGCGCCGGAGACCGTGGCCATCGCGGCGCCGGGGATGTTGACGGTCGAGTAAGTCAAGGTTTGTTGGTTTTGAGTCGAATATCGACAGTGGGAGGTCCCGGGCCCGTCTCGGAGACTGGCCACATCGCCGTCGCGCATGCCTCAGACGCCCGTTTGGACTCCGAGCGAGATGGAGATGAATTGGCTGACGCCGTCCGATTCATGTGGGTTATCGAGGCGAAGGAGCGAGGACCGCAGGTAAGCCACAGCGGCAAGGATCGGCAGTAGTCGGGTCGCCGGGCACTTTGACGCCATTACCGGCAGCCCGGCAGCCGCAAACCTCTTCCGCGCCCCACGACCCAGTTGTTATGCTGGAGTATTCGCTTGAAAATCGGATTCGTTAGCCTCGGATGCCCTAAAAACCTCGTTGACACGGAGGTGATGATGGGCAACATCTCTTCCTCCGGCCACACGCTTACCGCGTCGCCGGAAGAAGCGGACGTTATTGTCGTCAACACGTGCAGCTTCATTGACCCCGCGAAAAAAGAATCGATCGACACGATTTTGGAGATGGCCGAGTACAAGAAAACCGGTCGCGCCCAGCGCCTGGTTGTGGCCGGCTGTCTGGTGGAGCGGTTCCGGAACGAGATCGCCGAACAGCTTCCCGAAGTGGACGCGGTACTTGGCACCAACGAACTCGACAAGGTCGCAGCTCTGTGCGAGGGACTGACACCAAAAGCCGAAACCCCGGCGCCATATCTGTATCACGATCTGACGCCGCGCGTCCGTACCACGCCGCGCCATTTCGCCTACATGAAGATCGCCGAAGGCTGTGATCATCCTTGCACCTTCTGCGTGATCCCACAGTACCGCGGCGCGTTTCGCAGCCGGCGGTTCGAGAGCGTGATCGCCGAGGCGACGAACCTATTTCAGGAAGGTGTGCGCGAGATCAACCTGATCGGCCAGGATACCACCTGTTACGGCGAGGATCTGGGCCTGCAGGACGGACTGGCTGTGCTGCTGGAGCGCTTGGCCCAGATCCCCACGGATCACGAAAAGTGGGTGCGCTTCCTGTATTGCTATCCCAATCGCGTCACGCAGAAGCTGCTCGACACCATCGCCGCCAACGCCGCGCTGGTGAAGTACATCGACATGCCGCTGCAGCACGCCTCGCGTAACATATTGAAACGCATGAAGCGCGGATCGAACGGCGATCAGTTCCTGAAACTGCTAGAGCGAATCCGCGCCACCATTCCGGGCGTAGCGATTCGAACGTCGATGATCGTAGGCTTTCCCGGTGAATCGGCGGCCGATTTTGAGGAACTCTGCCAATTCGCCGAGGCCGCCCGGTTTGACCGTTTGGGCGTCTTTACCTACTCCGATGAGGACACAAGCGAAAGCTGGAAGCTCGACGGCAAGGTGGACGCGAAGACCATCTATAACCGCAAGCGGAAATTAATGGCCGTGCAGCGCAAGATCAGCCTGCGCCGGAATAAGCAACTGGTGGGCAGCGAATGCACAGTGCTGGTGGAAGGACCGTCGAAGGAATCGGAGCTACTGTGGGAGGCGCGTCTTTCCACGCAAGCCCCGGATATCGACGGCGTCTGCTACATCACCGATCCGGGCGAGGGACCGCTGGCGCCCGGCCAGTTCCGCCGGATGCGTGTGACCAAGGCACACGACTACGATCTGGAAGGCGAACTGCTGGATACAGGCGTGGCCCAGCCGGCGCCGCCGCGTCCACTGTTCCCCATTCTGGCCGCGCACAATGTGCCGAACGCCCTGCCGCATCGCTAAAATCGCTCGTATGAAGTGTCCCATCTGCAAAAAGGAAGTGGCATTCACCGATCCGGAGATGCCGTTCTGCAGCCCGCGCTGCCGTCTGCTGGACCTAGGGAATTGGGCGTCGGAGAAATATGTGATTTCCTCGCCGATTCCGCCGGAAGATCTGGAGAACTTTCCGGTCGACGGGAAGCCGAATTGAGCGGACGCCTGGCGACGTGGATCGCCACATGGTTCGGCTGCGGCTATGTGCCGAAGGGTCCCGGGACCGCCGGGGCGCTGGGCGGTCTGGCTGTCGCCTGTCTGCTGCCGGGCCACATGCCGTGGCTGGTCGCTGGGACCCTCCTGCCATTTATCTGGGCGGCCGATACCTACGCGAAGCGAAACGGCGCGAAGGATCCGCAGGAAGTAGTGGCCGACGAGGTAATCGGACAGTGGATTACGCTGCTGGGCGCAACCAGCCTGGCCTCCCCATGGACCTGGCTGATGGCTTTCGCCCTTTTTCGCGCCTTTGACATCCTGAAACCCCCGCCAGTCCGGTGGTTTGAAAAGCTGCCCGGCGGCGTTGGCATCGTCATGGACGATGTGGCGGCCGGGATCTACGGCGCGCTAGTACTTCGGCTGTTAACGTAACGGTTACTGCACTTTGCCGCGGGCGTCGACCGCCCAAATGGCTTCCACCTGCTGCCCGCGAACTGCGATCATCTTATCGTAGAGGTTCACACTGGGATCGCAGTGCGGGATAACCAGTTCCACACGATCACCGAGGTTTACCTTTTTCGCGGCCCCGCGCAGGTCGAGCTTTCCGTGCTCGTCGCCGCCAAACGAGAATTTCGTTCCTTTCAGCGCGCGGGCCTCCGGCGGGAAGGGTTTGTCGGTGGAGAACGCCTTTAGGCCAGCGTCGAGGATCACGAAATCGTCGCTGGGTTTGCTGTAGGCGGTGGCCAGGACGGTCAGCGAGTTCTTGAAGTCGCCGTAGAATTCGCCGCCATCCTTGCTGCCGATGCGGTTATAGTCGATGTCCATGAACAGGAAGCTGCCGGGCTGAATCTCGGTAATGCCGTCGATGTGGGAATCGATATTGTAGGTCCCAGTGGAACCGCCGCTCAGCCAGGAGCACTCGATCCCCTTTTTCTCGAGGATGCGCCGGGTCTCCACTGCCTTGCCCATAGCCTCCTCGGAACCCTTCTTGCGATTTTCGAAGCCCAAGATGTGAGCGCAGTGGCCCGCGTAGGCCTGGATGCCTTTGAACTTCAGGTTCGGCTGCTTCACAATATGTTCCACCAGGCCGGCGGCAGGCTCGCCGGGCGTGATGCCGGTGCGGCCCGCGACGGCTAGGTCCACCGCGACATTGATTTTCTTGCCGGCGGCCCGGGCCGCCTCATTCAGGTCGGTCGTGTTCTGTGCGTTGTCGACAACGAAAATGGTGTCCGGCTTCCGTGCGGCCAGCCGCACGGCCCGCTCAATCCGGTACCGGCCCACCATGGCTGTCGTGAGCAGCAGGCCACCGACTCCCCGATCGGCCAGCACCTCGGCCTCGCCGATCTTGGCGGCGCACGCGCCTACGGCGCCCGCCTTCAGACAGCGATGAGCAATCTCGGCGCATTTATGGGTCTTCGCGTGCGGACGAAACGCGCGGCCCTGCTGCTTCAGGTACCCCGTCATCGTCGAGATATTCGATTCCAGCGCATCCAGATCGACGACCAACGACGGTGTTGGCAGGTCCTCTTTCAAAAGTTTCCCCTTCACATTCCCGCTCGCCAGGATCTTCTCCACCTCGGCCCAGGTTCTGGGTGCACCTGCCAAGACGGCTGGCGCTGTAGAGAGTAGAATGCGGCGTGTGACCATGCTCCTCACATCATACGCCCTTGGGCCACGAATCGCAGCGCGGATTCGTTGATACAGTAGCGAAGGCCGCTGGGCTCCGGACCGTCATGAAAGACGTGGCCGAGGTGTCCGCCGCAGCGCTGACAGGCGACCTCGATCCGCTCCAGCCCCAATTCCACATCCGTGCGAGTGCGGACGTTGCGCGCGTCGGCAGGCGCCCAGAAACTCGGCCAGCCGGTGCCGGAATCGAATTTTTCGGTCGAGCGGAACAGCGCCGTTCCGCAGCCCGCGCAGCGGTAAAGGCCTCGCTCCTTTGCGGCATGGTGGGTACCGGTAAAGGGTGTGTCGGTGCTGCCATGGCGCAAAACATAAAATGCCTGGTTCGAAAGACGGGCTCGCCAATCGGCCGGCTCCAACACCACTCTCTCCACGGTTTGCACGCCGAGCGGCCGCCCGTCGTTATCGTCGAACTCGGCGATTTCCACCGGTCCGGGCAAAACGGTCTCCACCGTGCCGCGGCGCGAAGTCAACGCGACCAAACCGGCAAAAGCGAAGGGCGCGATCAGCAGTGCCCGACGCCGCTCCAGGGCTTCCCACACACCTAGAGAGTAGCGTTTTTCAGGTACGCCGGCATCCCCTGCTTTGTCGCCTTCAGGATGCCTAGAATATTGCGCCGATCCGCAACGGTCAATCCAGCGTACTTCTTGCCCATGGCGTTGCCGGTGAGAACCGTATGCAATCGTCGGTACACCGCGTCGAGCGCCTCCGGCGGCATTCCGTCGAACGCCTCTGAGTAGATCATGTAACTGCACGGAAAACGGAACAACCGCTTCGTCAGGTCTAACTGGCGCAGTCCCCTTCCCTGCGGGTCGAACGGTCCTCTCCCAGAAAACTTCTCTGCGAAGCCGCTGGAACCGATGACCGGTCCCGGCAGCGGCGCCTCCTCGACGAACAGCAAGTAGTCGACGAGTTCTTCGGCCGCTTCGCGAATGCGGCGCCGTGTGGAATCGGAACGGGTGGCCGGCGGATCGCCGAAAATGCCGTTCATCGTCCGCTGGTGGTGCAGTGCATGACGTACCTCGAAGTTCACGCGGACCAGCAGGTTGGTCATCTGCGTCTGGTGCTCCAGCACCATTAGTGCCACGACATCGCTATTCGGCGTCAGGTACCGGGCCGGATCGAAGCGGCCTTGAATTTGTTGCAGCGACTCCGGCTTATCCCGCTCCACCGCGACCATATTCCCCATGTGTTTGCCGGTCTGTTTGCCGGTTACGTACCAGCCGCCCCAGCGATCCTCAAGGGGACTGCGATGATCGGTAATCTTCGTGCCGGCCTGAAACATGGGGTAGCCGGAGGGTTCCGAGACTACGCTTCGGACGACCAGGCCCGGCACGCCCAAGGTCGCCGTGGATTGGTGGCACTGCAAGCACGTATCGCGGCGCTCAAAGCGAGGCTTGGCCAGATCTTCCTGATCGAGCGAATAAAAGATAACACCCTGTTGCGGGTCGAGCGACGTGACTTCGACAACATCGCCTGTCTGCACAAAGCCGACAGTCACGTCGTCGTTGAAGTAGAGAGCGCGGGGCATCCGCGGTGTGATGCGGGGCGCCTGGAAACTGGTCTTCGAAAACACCATGACCTGCGACTCGACCGGCACGTCCAGCACCTTCAGGACGGCGGCCAGATAACCGGTGCCGTCATCGCGAAAGGAGAGTTTTTCGCGGCCGTCGGCAAGCTTCCGATTCAGGCGTGTAATGGGGTCATTCGTCGGACGTTTCGTGTATTCGATCGCCTCGTGATCGAGCGAGACCAGGAACGATCCGCCGAGCCCGGCGAAGGCGGCCACGGACAAAAACCAAAAACTAGCGCGCATGCAGCACCTCCAATCCGGTCGCGCACAACGGAAGATGCTGTTTGCCGCCTGCGATCAGTTCATCCAACGTCGTCGACGCAAACGCCCGCTCCACAAGGGAATATGCGTCGTCCAGCCGCCGGTGCAGCGGACACAGGTTCACGCCATGTTCCTTCAGTCCCAGCGGGCACGTTTGAATACGCGGAATCGGATCCACCGCGTTGACCACCGTCAGCATCGAGATCTCCGATGCGGGTCGTGCCAGCCGGAAACCGCCATTGCGGCCTCGCTGGGAATCCACGACGCCGGCCCGGGCCAATTGTTGCAGGACCTTCGACAAGTAGTCCTCCGGCACCAATGTGGCCTCGGCGATGCGTGTCGCGGTCGCCGGTTCGTCCGGGTGCGCCGCTAGCCACGTTACAGCCCGCAGCGCATATTCGAGAGTGGTTGAGAACATCCAGGACGATTATACGATAACCGGATCTTTTTATCTAGTTATTGTTCGGAGACCCCATTTGATACCCTCAAAACCATGCGAAAACTTCTCATAGCCCTCAGCCTGATTGCCCTGCCCGCCTTTCCCCAATTGGCAACAAAGAAGACACTCACCCTGGAAGCTGCCAAGAAGATCGTTGCAGCAGCTGAAGCGGAAGCCCGGAAAAACAACTGGAACGTGGTTATTTGCGTGGTCGATGAAGGCGCCAGCCTGCTCTTTTTGGAGAAGATGGACGGCACCCAGATCGGGTCAGTCGACATCGCCCAGATGAAGGCTCGCACCGCGATCAAAATGAAGCGTCCATCCAAAGTCCTTGAGGACGCCGTGGCCGGCGGCCGCAACGCCGTGCTGAAACTGCCGGACGTATTGCCGGTAGAAGGTGGCTTGCCGTTGACCGTGGACGGCGCGTTTATCGGAGCGATTGGCGTCAGCGGTGTGACCTCCCAGCAGGACGGTCAGATCGCCGCCGCCGGTTTGGCAGCCCTCGCTTCCATGAAGTAACGAGGGCTGGTATACTAAGAGAACGTGCGTTTTGCGCACGTCCCACCTCTTAGGAATACAATCCATGCCAAAGTTGAAGACCCACAAAGGCGCCGCCAAGCGCTTCAAACGGACCGGTACGGGCAAGGTTAAGCGCCGTCATTCTTTCGCGCGCCACATCCTGACCTCCAAATCGTCCGGCCGGAAGCGCCGTCTTGCCCAAGGCACGATCATGGATCCCGCCAATTCCCCGGAAATGGCGCGGATGCTGCCTTACTAGGCAGCCGGCTAAACCACCCGAGCGGCCGAGGCGCGAGGCACGTGCCCGTTCCGCCGGTAATACCTACTGAAACGAAAAACAACAAGGAGTAAAACGTGCCCAGAGTAAAACGCGGTACAAAGCGTACCGACAATCGCAAGAAAACACTCGAACTTGCGAAAGGCTTTTTCCTCAACAAATCGAAGCTGCACCGCTTCGCGCAGGAAGCCGTTGAAAAATCGCTGATATACGGCTACAAGGGCCGCCGCCTGAAGAAGCGCGACTTCCGCTCGCTGTGGATCGTTCGCATTTCGGCCGGTTGCCGCGCCAATGGCATCTCCTATTCAAAGTTCATGGACGGCCTGAAGAAGGCTTCCATCGACCTCAACCGGAAGATCCTTTCCGACATCGCAACCAACGACGCCGCCGCGTTCACATCGCTTGTAGATAAGGCCAAAGCGGCGATCGCCTAACACCCCAACCCCAGAGGAATCACACTATGGATTTCGAACTGGAGGATGCAGACTCGTTGAGCGGCCTGGAGGATCGTGTCCTCCGGGCCGTCAATCTTGTAACGTCCCTCAAGGAAGAGAACGCTCAGCTCAAAGCCCGGCTGGCCACGGCCGAGTCCATGGCGCAGGCCGCTACCACCGCGCGCGAACAAGCGGAGTCCGTGCTGGCGGACTTTAGAGCCAACAGCGGTAAAGCCGAAAAAGAGTTAGAACTTCTGCTGGCGGAACGCAAGCAGGTGAAGACCCGCATCGAAAAGTTGCTGGGACAGATGGACCTATTGAGCGCTACCTAATATGTCCAACGGCGCGGCACCAGAAAAGAAAACAGTACGCGTCAGCATTTTCAATCAGTCGTTCTCCCTGGCTACAACCGGAGATGAAGCCGACGTGGAAGAGCTCGCCCACCGGGTGGATGAGCTGATGAACAAGATCGCGCGGGGCGCCAACACCGACGCCTCGCGCATCGCGATTCTGGCCTGCATGCATCTGGCGGACGAACTCAGGACCGCCGAGTCCAAGCATCGCAAGTTGAGCCATATCCTGGAAGACACCCTTAAGCCTTAGCCGCCCGGGCACTTCGCCACGATTGCTTTGGCCCGTTTCACAGCAGGCGCCGTCTGGGCCCGGAACGACTCCGTGGCCTTCCCCTCAACCACCGCCAGCACCTCCCGGCCCAATCCACACGCTCTCGCACGATTCCCGAGCCCGTCGTAGGTCTGCGCCAGGTCCGAGAAGGCCCAAAAGGCCTCCAACCGTATTGACTGGTTCCCTGGATCGGCGGCGCGCATCGCTCGGAACTCGACGGCCGCTTCCTCACCGTGTTTCACGGCCTCGGCCTTATGACCGGAATCAAGTGAAGCCCGGCCCAACCGGTCGAGCGAGGCAGCCACACGCATCCGCGCGACAGCGCTCTTGGGATCCTCCGCCAAAATCTCTCTGCGAATGGCCAGTTGCTCCACGTACAGCACCCGCGATTCCTCGTGCCGGCCATTCCGTCCGGCAAGCGCCGCCAGCAGACCTATGTCAACCCCGAGATTCGCACGCGCGGCACGCCGGTCGGGACCCTCGAAGCGAATCTTGTCGAGTCTATAGGCCTCCCGCGCGTGCGGCTCAGCCCCGGCGAAGTCGCGGCCGTTCAATAGCGTAGTCGCCAGCCAATGGTGCGCCTCCGCGAGACGCTGCTGCGCACGCGGATCGTTTGGCGCCGCCTCGGCAAGTTCCTTGCGCAGCGCCAGCGACTCACGCAACAGTTCAACCGCTTCCTTGTCCTTTCGCTTTCGCGCGAGGGCATCCCCTAGCTGCTTCAGCGCGAAGGCCAGTTGACCCCGGTCCGTGCCGGCGCGAGCGAGCGCCACGGACTCAGTCGCGGCGGCGATCGCTCCGTCGCTATCACCGCGCAGGGTAGACGCACTGGAAACGGCTCGCAGTCCCTCCACCAGAGCGCGCCGCACCGCCGGATCCGAGCTGCGCCGTTGCAAGCGCCGCGCGATGGCGACAGCCTGGCGGGCGCTCGCTAGCGCGTCCTCCGTCTTGCCAATCGATGCGCCGCCCAGGTCCTTCCCCTGGATGTCCGCCATGCGCAAATAGCCCCGAACGACGTCCAGTTGCACCTGTTCCGGTGCGTTTTCGTCCTTCGCCAGAGCGTCGAGGTAGGACAAGCTGCGCGTTACGATCATCTGCCTCGCCGGCAGCGAGCCCGGCAGCGATTCCACGGCGTCATGCATCTCAAACATCACCGAGCGCGCCAGCGAGTGCACCTGATCGAACCTGGCCGCGGCCAACCGCGCTTGCCAGAAAGCAATGCCCCCCGTGACGCTTAACGCTATTACGGCCACCGCCGCCGCTCCAACAGCCCATCGGTTTCGCGCAACGAACTTTCCGAACTGGTAGGCAAAGCTGGGCGGCCGGGCTTCGATCGGGAGGCGGTTCAGGTAGTTCTCAATGTCGCGCGCGAACGCCGAGACCGAGTCGTAGCGCTCCTCCGGCGACCGCCGCAGAGCTTTTCTGGCGATAATGGCCAGATCGCCGGTCATAGGAACGTCGCGCACCTCTTCTTGGCCCACCCGCTCCACGACTTCGCCGATCTCGAGACCCGTCAACCTCCGGGGCACGCTTCCGCCGAGCAGTTCGCACATCAGAACGCCGAGTGAATACACATCGGCCGCGGTTGTGACCGGCTTTCCGAGAATCTGTTCGGGACTGGCGTAGTCGGCCGTATAAGCGCGCACGCCGGTGGTCTGCGCGGCGGCCCCGCTCTCCAGAAGTTTGGCGATCCCGAAGTCGAGCAGCTTCACGGTCCCATCGGCCGTGACCAGAATGTTATCCGGCTTCAAATCGCGATGAACCACCAACGAACGGTGCGCGTACTGAACACCGGCGCACACTTGCAGCAACAACCGGAGCTTGCGGTCGGTTCCGTGCGGCTTCGAGTACTCCGCGATCGGAACCCCGTCGACGTACTCCATCACCAGATAGCGGAAGCCGAACTCGGTGACCCCGGAATCCAGCAGCCTCGCGATGTTCGGGTGCTCCAAACCGGCCAGGATTCTCGTCTCGCCGGCCGCCTGAACCAGAACGACCTTGATGGCCACTCGCTTGTCGAAGTCGCCGTCGATCCGCTCTCCCTCGTAGACGACGCTCATGCCGCCCCGGCCCGCTTCCCGGACGGCGCGGTATGCGCCAAAAATCTGCCCTCGGAAATCGGTGAGCGGCGCGGCGAGGAACTCGCCCATCCCGCCCTCCGCCTTCAAAAGCTCCATAACCTCCGCGTACGCGGCTCCGCTGCATTGGGAGCGGACGAATTCGGTGCGCCGCCCAACCGGCAGCTCCATCGCCGCGTTGAACACCTCCTCAACGCGATTCCATGTTTTCCCCATCTAGCGATTAGACCGCAAAACGGCGCCCGGTAGGGTTAGGGAATATTGGCTTCCACCGGTTTCGGAGGAATCGTGAACCGCCGCCCAAACGAGGTCGAGTTTGCGTTCTGCTGGTAGGACTCCATCGCCTCGCGGTTTTCGGGGCGATTCGGGCAAATCGCACAACGAGTGCCGGTGCACTTGTACGTTTCGCAACAAACTGTCCGAACCATGATCAACGACATTGCTTTTTACTAGGATACCTGAATGCAAACCGATTGCAAGTATCTCTTGAAAATTTTTCCGCTCAGAACGCGAGGCGCAAACCGAACTGCATGCGCCGAGGCTCTAAGGCGGACAGAATACGCCCAAAATTGACGTTTAGGTTCGTCTCTACCTGTCCCGGTAGCGGGCGGCTGGGTTGAAAACCGGTGTTCGGCAAGTTGTAGTTTACGGTATTCAAAGCGTTAAACAGCTCCCACCTGGTCTCCAGCCGGAACCGCTCTTTCAGGCTGAACGTCTTGAACAGCGAAAAGCTCAAGTCGTTCAGGCCGGGGCCGCGCGTCGACGGCAGCGTGCGTGGCGCGTTGCCGATGGTGAAATCCGGGGGATTTGCGAAAGCCTGGGTATTGAACCAGCGTGCGGGAGTCCGCTCTCCGCGCGGCAGAGTTGGATTTCCGGTTACGTTGGGGTAGCCGATGCCGGTGAAGTTGTTTGTCCCGCGCACCACCAGCGGCGTGCCCGTTTGCAGAGTCCAAATCCCATTCAACTGCCAACCGCCGAATGCGCCGCGCGTCATCCGGCCGGAGTTTTTGGCAAAGGGCAGTTCCCACAGGCCGCTCGCCACCATGCGCTGGGACACGTCGTCGGAGTCAATGGCCCGGTCGATTCTCCGGTTCAAACGCCCGATCCGGTAGTCGCCGGAGCCGGCAGCGGCGTCGCCGCCGCCCCCGATGGCCTGGCTCTCGCTGATCAGCTTGCTCTTGGTGTAGCTCAACAGCGCGGAGACGCCGCCGGAGAAGCGCTTCTCGAGCGAGGCCTGCAAGGAGTGGTAGATGGTGCTGAGGCCGTTGTTCGCCCAAGTCGACACCGAGCCGTAGTCGGGAAAGGGCCGCAAAATTTGCTGCCTCTGCACGCGCGCCGCGCTGAGCGGTCCCGCTGTGATTTGTCCGAAGTACGGGTTGTCCACCAAATCCTGCAAACGCAATCCGAACGCGAAGTGCACGGGGTCCAACTGGTTCAGGTTGTAGTTCGCGCCGAACAACTTCGTCCCCTTGCTGCCCGCGTAGACGCCGGACACAACCCAACCGGCGCCGGCCGCGCGTTGAATCGCAAAATTCCACTGTTGTATGTAGGGAGTCTGCGCACCACGCGTCTGCGCGCGCACGTCCAAGCCGCGGGAAGCGCTAGGGCCGCCCGCCGCGCCCAACGGCTGGACCAGGGAAGCGGGGCCGGCGCTGTACCGGAACGCTCGTTCGATACCAGGCTGGGCCGAGGCGAACGGCGTGTCCACCGAGTAGCCGAAAGCGTTGGCGTTGTCCGGATTCAGGTTGCCGGATTCAACCATCGAGTAAATCAAGCCGTAGGCGCCGCGAATCGCCATGCGGCCGTTCCCCTTCGGATCCCAGGCGAAACCGAATCGCGGGCCAATATTGTTGTGGTCGCGATCGACAATCGTCCGCGGATAGTCCCCCGCCCCGGCGTAGTTGAGTACTCCGGGTAGCCGGGTTTGCGGATTGATCGCCACCGGATCGAAGTTCGACGCTCGATTGTGCAGTTCGGTCCCGCCGAAGCTGGCGTCGTAGCGAACGCCTAGGTTCAGGGTCAAGCGGCGTGTGATCTTCCAGTCGTCCTGCAGAAATACCGCGAACGGGTTGGCGCGGAACTGGAAAAACGGCCGAACGCCCAGCGTTCCGCTCGAAACCTCTCCCAGCAAGAACGTCGCCATGCCGAAACCGGTGCCGGCCGGGCTCTGCGGATTGTTCGTCAGGTCGGCATTGAAGTTAAACGAACCCGACGGCTGCGAACGGTTGATAAAGCTCAACCGCCACCACCGAAAATCGGTGCCGGCCTTGAAGTTGTGATTGCCCCGCGTGATAGTGAGCGAGTCGGCGATCTGAATAATCTGCTGCGCGCGCAGTCCGCCCGAAAACGCCGCGCTGCCGATGTTGAGCAGTCCCGCTACCTGCACCGGCGGAAACTGATCCTGCGGAATGATGGACGGATAGCCAAGCTGTCGCGGCCAGTTCTGATCGAAGCTGGGATGCAGGAAAGGCAGCCATTGGCGGGTGGCGCCGAATCGAAAATCGTTGAGAATCGACGGCGACAGAATTTTCAAGTGGTTCAACACGGCGTTGTGGTTGTCGCGTTGGTCGTTGCGCGCCGATGGATCGGCTGGCCCCAGGCCCCAGCCGCGGTCGTTCCGCGTATTGCGCGTGGACGAATAGCGGAAAAAGATCGAATCCGCGTCGTTAAACCGGTGATCGATACGCGTATTTGTCACTCCTTGATCCGAGAGCGATCCAACAAGCGAGACGAAATTGTTTGTGTTCGTATTCGTGTCCGTCGGCGTGGCGTTCGGCAACGGCATGAACGGCAGAACCTTTAGCGACAAGGGGTCCATCCGGTTCTGCGGCACGATGTTGTTCGGAAACAGGTCGCGGATCGAACCGGCGCCGTTGGGATTCCGGCGCGTGGTGGCCGGGTCATAGATGGGGATTAAACCTCCCTGGGGCGTGCGCGTCGCAGAAAAGTTTCCGGCGCGCTGCAAATCGGTTGCGACCGTGCCGATACGCGGCGAGCCGGTCGACCGCCACTTCCACTGCTCATAACCGGCGAAGAAGAACGTCCGGTTCTTGCCGTTGTAGATCTTCGGAATGAGCACCGGCCCGCCCACGGTTCCGCCGAAATGGTTGTAGCGCAGCACCTGCTTGATCCGGCCTGTGCGCCGATCGGGCTGTGTCGAAAACACATTGCGAGCGTCCAGCGCGTCGTTACGAAGAAAGTGATAGAGACTGCCGTGAAACTCGTTGCCGCCTGACTTCGTCACGGCGTTCACAACGCCGCCCGACGTCTGGCCGAACTCGGCCTTCAGCGCGTTCGTCTCCACGCGGAACTCGGCCACCGCGTCCACCATCGGCACCACACTGATCTCGTTGTGGACCGCCGCGGAGTTGGAAACGCCGTCCAGGAAGAACTGGTTGCCGTAGGCCGGGCCGCCGTTGATCCGGATCTGCGAAAACCCCTGATTGCTGATCTCCGCGAAGCCGTCGGTCGTGTTGATCCTCGGCGTCACACCGGCCACGACCTTCACCAGATTGAACACATGCCGCCCATTCAAGGGAAGTTCTTCGATACGCTTCTGCTCGACGACGGTGCCAAGCGAGGAGTCCTCCGTTTGCACGCGCGCCACCTCCGCGGTGACGATCACGCTCTCGGTCACCTGGCCTATCTCGAGCTGCACGTCGACCCGAAGCCGTTGGGCGACTTCAACGATCAAACCGCTGCGCCGCACACTTTTGAAACCGGTCTGAGCCAGCGTCAGCTCATAGCGGCCCACCGGTATCGAAGGAATTACGTAGGTTCCGTCGCCGGACGTGGCACCCCTGAAAGTCAGGTTCGTCGACGTATTGCGAACCACGACCTCCGCGCCGCCCACGCCAGCCGACTGCGGATCGGTCACAGTGCCGGTGATTGTGCCAAGAGGAGATTGGGCAAAGCCAGGAATCGCCAGCAACAACAACGCGAAGCGTGCCATTCCAGCAGTGTACTATCGCGTATCGAAACGGAGTGTGAAAATCAGCGTAACCGATTGGTACCGTTTTCCTTCGTACGTGCCGGCCACCGGCTCTTTCACCGCAACGTGCAACTGCCATTCTCCCGGACCTTGCAGATGGAACGAAAACTCCCCGGCTTTGCCCGTGGTGGCCTTCATGGCGCCCGGTGGAAGTTCGCCGCTCTCGCTCTTGTCGTGTTTGTGCTCTCCGTCGTGTCTGCCTTGCTCCGACGTGTAGGCCGATATCAAGGCACCCGCCAATGGTTTGCCGTTCCGGAGAAGGCGGAACCGGCCCGGACCCGTCCCAACGATATCGACGGGCAATGTCTCAGGACTGTGCTTTGCGACGCCGCCACGAAACGCTTTCGCACCATAGAGCACCAGCGTGGCCGGACCGTGGCCCTCATAGACGCCGTACGTGTGGCTCATGGGGTATCCGGCAGCCGCACCCAAATCCAGCGCATCGCTCTCCACCTTGGCTTGTACCGGGCCGTACCCGCCCTTCTCATCGAGTGTCCAGAGTTTGGCCTTCTGAAAACCCTCAATCCGGGCACCCGTCATCCGGTCGTGCGGAAACACGCCAAAATGGAGCTTCCCATTGGTCTCAATCCATGGCCAGTGCGCAAACGCCGGCACGGCAAGTGCTAAAAACGTGAATTTTTTCACGGCAGTTTTCCTCCCTCCGGCACATACACGATCTCTCCGTTTTGCAAGCGGTACGCGGTTCCCAACCGTTCGCCGGCGCCGCGGCCCTGCTCGCCGGTTGCTTTGAGGGTCTCGATCTTGTTTCCCTTCTTGATCACCATCTCCATATCCGGCTTCCCAGGATTCGTGACGATAGTCACATCCTGTTGGGAGAGCCGCGCCGCCATGCCGGCAACGTTGCCCTTCGAGAGCAGCGCCAGCAGCATGGCGACGACAAGAACTATGCTGGCGTCGAACAGGTTGATCAAGCCAAGCAGCGGATCGGCGCTGTCTTCTCCCTGGCCGCGAAAACGGTTCCCGGTGCGGCGCCACATATCAGAACACAACCTTCAGCATCATCTGGAACTGCCGCGCTTCGCCTGCAGTGAGAATTCGACCGAATAGGGCGTTACCTAGGTTGTTGATCGGCACGTCGTAGTTGGCGCGGTTCAGAGAGTTGAACGCCTCGGCGCGGAACTGCGCCTGCCAGCGTTCGGTCAGCCGGAACGTCTTCTGCAGAGAAACGTTCAGGTCGAAGAAGTTCGGGGCCACCTCGCTATTCCTTCCCAGCGTGCCCACGGTACCATTGGCCGGCACGACGTTGGAGCCCGGAACAAGGGAGAACCACTGGCTTCCCCGGCGCGTCCGGTCGATGGTACCCGGCAGCGCGTGAATGCGGTTGTTGAGCGTTCCGAACGGGTTGTTCGAATTGGCCAGCAAGGAGAACGGAGTGCCGCTGCGCCGGAACACAAGGCCCGTCAACTGCCAACCGCCCCAGGGAAGATCATAGACGGAGTAGAGCGTTAGCAGGTGCGGCTGGTGGAAATCGGAAACCGCGCGGTCCAGGTTGAAGTTCCGGTCGTCAATCGGCAGCAGCGCCGTGTCGGAAGCATTGTCGATGGCCCGAGAAAACGTGTAGGTCGCGCGGACGGATAGCTTGCGGCTCCACTGTGTGTTTAACGAAGTCTGAAACGCGTTATAGTTCGACATCGCGCCTGCCGACAGATACGTGACCACCCCGGTCGAAGGGTCCGGCCGCAGATTCGGTGGAAGGTTCTCACCGCCGTTGGGGCGCAACGTCCGGGGCAGTTTCAAACCGCGGTTGCCAACATATGCCACACTCAGCACCGTGCCCGGATTAAACATCTTGCGTTCGATTGTCAGGTTCCAGTTCTGCACATAGGGATTGACGAGCGACGAATCCACCCGATACCGGTCGGATCCGATAACCGCCCCGGCCAGCAGATCCGGGAACCGGGGCATAAACCGGGAGAACGTCGTCACCTGCGGGGGCGTGTAGCGCGATTGGGCGATGAAGTCCATCTGCAGCGGCGAGTAGAACATGCCATAGCCGCCGCGCAGGATGGTTGCGCTCTTTCCCCCGATATCCCAGGCAAATCCAGCGCGAGGCGCGAAGTTGTTGCGGTCAGCCGCGTAGCGCTGTGACAACCGGCCAAACTTCTCGCTTGGCACGCCGTAGTACTCGTGCCTCAGCCCGAGGTTGAACGTCAGGTGCGGCATGGCCTTCCAATCGTCTTGCAGGTACCAGCCCATTTCCCGGTTTCTTTGATCGATCCGGCTATCGCCGATCGCCCGCGAGTACGTCAGTGGCGCGCCGGCCAGGAATGCCGGAATCGACGGGAAGATCATGGTCCCATTAAAGTTGCGATCACTCGTGGAGTTGTACTGGATCATGCGAGCGATCACGCCGCCCTTCAACACATGCCGGCCCAGCGTATAGCTCAAATCGTCCGCGAAGGTGAAGTTATGCGTTCGGGTTTGAGTGGGGGGTATGAACGTGCCGAGGCGGGGCAGGCCAGTGACAAGCAAGAGGCCGATGCGCCCGTTCACCGCCGGATCCCCCATGGACGGTGTGGACGGAGTGACCTGCGAATAGTAGGTGGAGTACGTACCGCGAAACTGATTGAACGTACGGGAGCTGAGAGAAGAGTCCAGGCTCACCACGGCGGAGTGCGAATGATTGACCGTGTCGGCGTTACCGGCGCCGAGCCGGTCACGCGTCGGGCCGATCGCGTTCACCCAGTTCCGGCGCGCGGCTAGACGATGCTTCACGGAGACCTGATAGTCCAAACGCACAATCCCCGTAAGCGTTGTCGTGGGACTGGCGACTGCAGCGCTCTGTAGATTTGTGCCGGGAATGTTCGGCTCCGGGTAGTAGGTGAGCAACGGCCGTACGGCGGGAACGGCACGAGCCCGATCAGCGGCGGTGAGCGTGGCGATCGTCGACGATGAGCGAAACGCATTGCGCGAGTTCACCTCATAACCGCCAAAAAAGAAGAGCCGGTCCTTTCGAAGGGGCCCACCGAGCGTCACGCCCGGCATATTCACGCGAACCGGATTTCGAGAAGTCAGCAATGTATTTCGCGCATTCAGCGCCTCGTTTTGAAACAAGTAGTAGGCCGAGCCGTGCCAATCGTTCCCGCCTTGCTTCGTCACGAGATTCACCACAGCGCCCGACGCCCGTCCGAACTCCGCCTTGAAATTCGATGTCTGCATCTCGAACGCTTCGACAGTCTCCATGGAGACCGGTTGTTCGGTCAAACCGCGGCCGAGGAGATTACCCGATACCGGATCGTTGTACTCCGCCGAATCGACCATCGTATTCACAGCGCCGATCGGCCGGTTGCCATTCACCGTAAACGGAGCGTGCGCCGCCGACGCGAACCCGACGCCCGGCGTTTGATACGACAACGCGCGGTAGTTACGGCCCTGCCCGCCGGCGATCATCGGAATGTTGGCGACTTCGCGCGGTGTGTAGTTGGAGCCGCGTACGCCGCTAGCGGCTACACGTTCGATCTCCGCCACGCGGCCCTCCACAACCACGGCCTCGCGCACGGTGCCCAACTCCAACCGGACCGTGCGCGAAACCTCCTGACCAGCGATCAATTCGATGCCGCTGGCCTTGTAGCTGTTGAAACCGTCCTTCTCGACCGCCAGCGAGTAGCTTCCGGTCACCAGCCCGGGTACGCGGAACATGCCAGCGTCGGTCGTCCGCATGGTGCGGGTCTGGTTAGTCGACGCAGACTTAACCGTCACCAGCGCGTCGTTGATCGGCCCGCCGGCCGGATCGAGTACGGATCCACTCAGATATGCGTTAATTCCCTGGGCCATTACAAATGGCGCGGCGAACAGAGTTATTGCTAGTTTCATTGATTTCTCCTGCGAACACCAAACAAGAAGACGGCCGCCAGCGCCGTCACAGCCGCACCGCCGAGCAGCGAGTTGCGAACCGTGGCCGGCATAGGAGCGGACTGCGATTCGCGAACCAGCTTTTGGCCCGCGACCAGGGCGGACGCCGGCGAGTTGGCCGAACGGCGGAGCGCCTCCGAAAAGTTCTTCGAAAGCAATGTCCCGCTCTGGTTGCCCGGAGCGTTCAAATGCTTTTGCACGAACGCCTGCAACGCCTGATTTCCCGTTGTGCGTTCACCGCCGGAGGTTCCGTGACGCGCCACCGATCCGGCGAAATCGTTCGCCAGCCGCTCCAGCGTTTGCGCGTCAGCCTTCCAATATCCGTTTCTGGCAGCCTCCAACAGGACGGCCGAAAGGTTTTGGAACGCATAGGGGTTCTTCTTGTCGAACCACTCCTTCATTCCTAGCTTCTCGCGGTCATCCACGTATACCGCGTGAATCTCGTCCCACACATAGCTCTTCACGGCATCCGGTTTGGTCACCTGCCAGCCATACAGGTTGGACGAGAGTTTCGCGATTTCGGAGGCGCCGGAGAAGTCGTTCTTTTTCATGCCTTCGATCCACTTCCGGTTCCAATATTGCGCCCGCAAATCCGTGACCAGCGCCTCTTCCACTGTCTTTACGCGGGTCTTACTCACGTCGCGCGTATCCGCCATGTAGGCTGCGGCATTCTGGCCCGTAGTATCGCGGATAGCCATCACCATCCCGCCCGAGTACTCAAAATAGTGGTCCAACGTAAGCGCCGAAATTGTATTCGACGAGTGAGAGATCGACACGGCCTCCGTACCCTTCAACGCAGTCTCGTAGAGCTTCGGCGTCTTCTGGCCCCACGGGACCCCCTGTGTATAGACCGCTCCGGCGCGCTCCAAATACTCGGCGGTCAGTTCTTTTGTGCTGGTATATCCGCCGGAATTCGAGACGCCGCCAGTCAAGCCGGTTCCGTATCCGCCGGGCCCATTCGAGAAGACGCGGGCGTTCGATAGCTGCCGCGCCTCCTTGGCTGACAGACCCGCCTCCTTCAGCGCCAGTTCTATCTCGGTGGAGCCTTGCGCCACGTAATTCTCACCGTCGGTGGCCAGCACAGCCAGCCGCACTGCCTTGTCCAACAATTCCATCCGGTCGGGGAATGAGTCGCGGAACTGTCCCGCCGCCTGCAGAACGACATCCACACGGGGCCGCTGCAACTCGGTCATAGGAATCACTTCCAGGTCGATCACAATGCCCCGCTGATCCCACACTGGTTTCACGCCCATCAGATAAAGGGCTTGGGCCAAGTCAGCGCCGTATTGGCGAACCAGTTCGGTCGGCCACAGGTTGAATCCGGCTTTTCTCGGATACCGTCCCAGGCGCTTCTTCTCCGCCTGAAGCAACTGCTGCCCTAACTGAACGCCAACCTCCCATGCTGCGCGCGTTGGGATCTCGGCTGGGTTCACACCATAGAGGTTCCGGCCCGTGGGCAGCGCCGCCGGCGTACGAACCGGGTCTCCACCGCCCCCTGGCCGGACGTACCGGCCGTCCAGTGCGCGCAGCGTTTGTTGAATCTCCAACGCGGATTCGGCGAACGCGGCTTTCAAAACGGCTACGCGCGTGGCATCGTCGGAGGACGCGGGCAGGGGCGCCTCGGTTTCAAACGCCATGCTCACCGGGCTGTTTGCCTGTCGCTGTGCAACGCCTGGCGGCGGCGAGCCGATTTTGGGAATCCATGCCGGATGCCCACTGGCAATGGGCGCCGGCTTTGCGGGCTGCGTCTCCGGCGCGTACGAGCGCTTGCCACTACCCGGCGTCGGCGCCATCGGGCGGGTGAAGGACGCTGGAGAAATAGCGACGGCCGGCGCAGCCGCCATTAACTGGCCCACACGTTCGGCGGCGCGGCGCCGATCGTTGTTCGAGGCCTTCAGAAAACCGGATCCAAGGGTCTCCGCAATCGATAAACGCAGATCGCGGTCTTCGTCCGCAACGCCGTGAACGTGCATGCCCACGGGAATGCGCGACTCCTCCAACTCATCCAAAAACGCGTCCAACCGCGATACCTGCTCGTCGTCCGGTGGAGATTTTCGGAAGTCCAGCCGGAGATCTTGATCCAGCTTCCGCGAAGTTGCGATCTCGCGAATGCGCGCGCGCATCTTCTCCTTTAGCGCTCCTGCCTCGGTCTGCAGGAACCGCTGCGTTTCGCGATAGAGATCGGCCACTTCTTGGTCGGATTCCGAAAGCTGCGCGGCCTGAATCGGCGGTGTCTGGTGGCTCACCAACACCGCGGAGCCTCTTCGCTTCGCAATCAGACCCTCGCCGACGTTGTCCATCGTGTAGACGTAGATGTTCGGGAGGGCGGCAACCACGCGATCGGACCAGTCGTCGTCCAGCTGTCCCACGGACCGGCCAGGCAGGAACTCATACGTTCCGTGCGTACCGTAGTGCACCAAGGCGTGAGCCTTATGCTCGTGCTGTAGCCACCAATACACCGCCAAGTACTGGTGGGGCGGCGGTACGGTGTCGGAGTGTGCAAGCTTGGAGTCCATCACTGCGCCGCGGGCCGGCTGGGGCAGCAGCGTGACGTTGCCAAACTGCAACGTTGGAATCACGAAGTAATCCTTGCCATCTTTGCGCGCCGCCATGAAGGTACCGGGCGCCGGGCCGTATGCCGCGGTCACGGCGGTACGCAACGTCTCCGGCAAGGTCGCGAACCACTGGTTGTATCCCTCCACCGGCAGCAGCGTCACTCCTCGCTCCGCAACCAGCTTTTCCAGTTCGCCGGGCTCGGCTTCGCTTACGTTGCGCCCGCGACCCTGCATCATTTGCAGCAGCGCCTCCGGGTCCCGAGGGGGGTTCTGCACGTTGTATCCCGCCGCCTGCATCTCCGCAAGGAAACGCACCAGGCTGCGCGGAACGTTCAGACCCGACGCGGTGAAATCCGCCTTACCGATCCCATTGAAATAGACGACAGCGACGCGTTTCTCCGCCTTCGGCGTCCGGCGAAGCGCCACCCATCGTTCGGCCCTGTCGATCACGCGCTCAATCCGCGATTCAATGGGCGCCTCCACACGGCGTCCCTGACCGTCCTTCACCATGCCCTCAATCAACGTCGGCTCGATTGTGCCGTCCAGTTCGCTCACCACGGTTCCGATCGCAAGACCCGGCCCGCGGACGCCGTCCTTGGTGGCTTGATACTCGTCGATCGTCTTCTGTTCGAACATCAGCGTCAGGCCGCGCACCACGGGCGCGTCCACTTTGGTGTTCAACATCTCAACGCCGCGCTCCCCTTGATAGAAACGGCCGTGCGAGCGGTTGAGGATTAGATCGGGGCGAATCTCTTCCAGGAACTGTCCCATTTGCGTCGCGCCAAACATCGGCGCCACATTGAAGTTCCGTTTTTCGAATGCGCGCACCAACCCGTCCGTGCCGGCCGTTATGCCCGTCTTCCAACCCTGCGCGAAGTCGATGGCAATCCACGGACGGTCTTTTTTCTCGCGGCCCGATTTGGCATACCACGCCTTGTAGCCGGCGGTGGATGTGTGGATCTCTTCGGAGTCCGGGTGGTAGAAGCCATTCTCCGGCAGTGGAGCGGGCGGCTCCACTCTCACGTCGCGGCCGGTGTATTCCTTCGTCAGGAAATTCAACAACCGCGCCCAGTTTTCTACGCCTCCGTTCGAAAAATAACCGGCCACGGGTTTGTCCCGCCCTTCGAATTCGGCGTTCCCGATTCGCATGTTCGTGCTCTGCCGCGGCGGCAGCACGATGACCTTCGCGCCTGTGTTCACCGCATCGGTGAACGACTGCTGCGCCGGCTTCGAATACGGTTCTGCGCGCAAGCCATTCACAATCACCACTCGAAACGGAGAAAGCCCAAAAGGTTTCGCCGCCGCGTCTACGGTCTCGCGTGTCCACGCTTCAATGGCAATTCCGCTCTTCGCCGACGCCTTTTCCGCAAGCATCGTCAACTGGTCTGGGAAGCCAAGAAACAATATTTTCGGGCGTGTGACCGCGCGATAGGTAAAATAGCCGCCCGCCAGAACCGTAGCAGCAAATAGTCCGCTCCAAAGGTACCGTTTCATGAACGATGACTCCGTTCCAACTCACATTCCGTGACCGCTTGTCCGAACCATTGGTCGAGCAGAAAGCTCATGCGAACGGTGTCCCGCTCGTACCACGCTTTTCGATACACGCTGATCGCGTAGCACACGCCGCCCGTCAACAGTCCCAATACGGTCGTCGTAAAGCCGATTTGCAAATTGGCGCCCATCGCTTGCATGTCTCCCTTCGCCAGTCCCGCGAGCGCCGGCTGCAGGGGAATCAGCGTTCCAATCAATCCCAACATGGGCCCCGTTTTGGCCATGATGCCCAGGCGATCCAGTCGTGCATGCATCGTGTTTTCGATACCGGCTAGTGCCAGCCCCAACTGCGCGGATGGCAGCGTCCTGACGGCGTCCTGAAAAGTTCGCCAATCGCCCCGCAAGCGCAGCGTGGCGAACCGCTCGAGGCTCGTTTCGCCGCGCAGAAAACTCTCCACTACAGCGCATGTCTCACGCTGCTCCGCGAAGTCAGCCAGAAATCGAGCGGTCACCCAAACGCCATAGCCAAAAGCGGCGAGTGTTCCCACGAGCGTCGGCATCAAAAACGCGCTGGACAAGACGTAGAGAATGTCGTGAATGGAGTTCATATCGTTTGGAGAAGGAATCAGCAAAAGAGCGGAGAGATGAGCGGCCGTGGAAAGCGAGGGCCATGCGGGAAGTAACCGGCCCAGTGTTACTCCAGCCAGGACCCAGACAGTGCCCATCGCGGCTCCGGCGGCCAGTCCGTTGGAGAACCAGGGAGTCTGCAAAAGCGCTAGCGACCCCGCAATCGCCGCCAATCCGAAGAGCGGAGCCGGCAGCCGCCGCACCGCCGTCCACGGCGCAAACGCAATGGCGGCCTGCGCCACCAGGATCGAGACCCAAACTAGTGGCTCGCGAATCCAACGGACCGCGGCCTCGAGTGCGACCTGATCCGCCCACCATCCAGCCGCAACGCACACTGCGAAGGGCGCCGCCCATTGCCGGCCGCGCAATGATGCCGCATCGAGCAGCCATTGCAGAACGGCGATGATGAGCAGGATTGCAGTGATCGATGTCATGATGATGCGAATGCGTTAGCAATTAGAATAATTGATAATACCCTCTCACTACATCTCGCGCAAGTTGCATTCTGTGGCTGATGTTGTATCGTAGAAACCGATGCGAGGGATCGGTTTGGCATTCATCGCAATTGCAGCGGCAGCGCAGGAAGGTGCGATGCTCTTCCAGAAGCACTGTTCGTACTGCCACGGCGCTGGCGGAGAAGGCGGTCGCGGACCGGATCTCGCGAGCGGACGGTTTCAGCATGCGCGGAATGATGAAGAGTTATTCTTGGTTATCCGGAACGGCGTGCGCGGCACGGAGATGCCGGCTGTACGCGCCACAGTTGACGAGGTCCGTGCGCTGATGGCCTACGTGCGCTCGCTCCGTGTGCGCGGGGAAAAAACTTCCTCCGGCGACGCTGCCGCTGGCGAGCGCCTATTCGCACAGTGCGCCGGCTGCCATCCGGCCATCGGCCCTGATCTGCGCACTTCCTCCTTTCGCGGCGCAGCCTTCATTCGAGACTCGATAGTCAAGCCTGAGGCCGAGATCGCTGCCGGCTTCCGCGCCATTATAGTGACGGCGAAAGACGGTGTCACAGTATCCGGTATCCGGTTGAATGAGGACGACGTGTCCGTGCAGTTGCGCACCGCCGATGGCGCGCTGCATTCGCTCCTGAAGGCGGGTGTGGTTTCGATCGATCGCAGCCGGCCGTCGCTGATGCCGGCGTTCGCCGGACGCCTGACCGAAAAGCAGATCGACGATCTGACCGCTTACGTCATGGGGATGCGATGAAGGCTCTCTTGCTACTGGCCGCGCTGCCACTCTGCGCGCAAGTTTCAAACGATCGACTGCTAAAGGCGCTGGGCGAGCCCGGCAACTGGCTGATGTATTCGGGCAACTACATGTCCTGGCGCTACAGCGGCCTGAACCAAATAACGACGGAAAACGTGAAAGGCCTGAAGGTCAAGTGGCTCTATCAGGCTCGCACCACCGAGAAGTTCGAGTCCACACCCCTGGTCGTCGACGGCGTCATGTACCTCACGCGGCCCGAAAACGAGGTCGTCGCGCTCGACGCCGCGACTGGCCGAGTCTACTGGACCTACGTGCATCGCAATCCGGAGCGAACGTTCAACTGCTGCGGCAAAGTGAATCGCGGCGTGGCCATCGCCGGGAACCGGCTTTTCATGAACACGCTGGACATGCACATCATAGCCATCGATGCGAAAGGCGGGCGCGAATTGTGGAAGACCAAGATGTACGACCACGAAGCCGCGGGCGGTTATGCCGCCCCGGGTGCGCCGCTCGTCGTGAAGGACAAAGTGATCGTGGGCATGGCCGGCGGTGAGCGGGGTGTTTCGGGCTTTCTCGATGCCTACGACGTGGAGACCGGAAAGCGCGCCTGGCGATTTCATACGATCCCTCAACCCGGTGAGGCGAACTTCGGCACTTGGGCCGGCGACTCGTGGAAAACCGGCGGCGCCTCCACTTGGAACTCCGGCGCCTACGATCCCGACCTGAACCTCGTCTACTGGGGTACGTCGAATCCCTGGCCGGACTACAACGGCGATTTCCGGAAGGGCGACAATCTCTACTCCTGCTCCGTGATCGCGCTGGACGCGGAGACCGGCAAACTGCGCTGGTTCTACCAGTTCACGCCGCACGATTTACACGATTGGGACGCCACGCAGGTTCCCGTGCTGTTCAACGGCGACTATCAAGGCAAACCTCGCAAGCTCATGGCCTGGCCGAACCGGAACGGCTTTTACTATCTGCTCGATCGAGCCACGGGCGAGTTCCTCCTCGCAAAATCGTTTGTGCGTCAAACCTGGGTTCGCGGTTTCGACGCGAAAGGCCGGCCGGACGTCATCCCCGGCAACGAGCCAACGCCTGAAGGCAACACCACCACCTTCCCCGGTGTCGACGGCGCGGCGAACTGGATGTCCCACAGCTACAGCCCCATTACCAAACTGCTCTACACATTCGCTCGCGATGAGCGCCGCGTCTTCACGAAGGATCAGCCGCCGCATCCAACCACCGCGCCAGACGCGGCCAACACCGGCCGCTCCTTCCGGCGGCGTCCGCGCTTCGCTCCAGAGGAGAGTTGGGGCCAGGTAATGGCTTTGGACCCGCTTACTGGCGAAGCCAGATGGACCCATAAAGTCGTCTCGCCTCCCTGGAGTGGTGTGATGTCCACGGCGGGCGGCCTCGTCTTTACCGCAACGCTCGAGGGCGTTGTCATGGCCCTCGACGCGAAATCCGGAGAGCGCCTCTGGCACTTCCTGGGCAATGATCGCGTGTACTCCTCGCCAATCAGCTTCTTTGCCGGTGGCAAGCAATTGGTCTCCGTTCCGGTGGGCGACGTGTTGATTACCTTCGGGCTCGACTGATGCGCTGGGCGATTTGGGCTGCGTCAATCGCCTTCGCGCAGGACGGTGCAACGCTTTTTCAAGAGCACTGCGCCCGCTGCCATTCCATCGCTGGCCGGGGCGGCGCCGTGGGCCCGGATCTTGCCTGGATCGCCCTGGCGCGCACACCCGCACAGTTGCGCAAAGCGCTGCTGGAACCTTCGGCGGAGATTTTCGACGACTTCGCAACCGCAACTGCCGGTGGCGTCACCGGTGTAATTTTGAACGAGGACGATCTGTCAATCCAGTTGCGGCTGGCCGATGGTTCCATGCGCACGTTTCCGCGCGCATCCGCCCGGCGCACGGGCGCGTCCCTTATGCCTCCGTTTCGCTCGCTGCCGGCTCCTCACTTGGAGGCCCTGATTCAATACCTCCACACTCTGCGGGGCCAGCCAGTCGAGGCGCGGCCCAGGCAGCGCACCATTGCAAGGCTCGCCGAGTCGACAGCTTGGATGACACGGCCAAGCCGCGAGGAAGAGGAACGCCCGGAGCAGGTCCTGGACGCGCTCGCGCTGCGTCGAGACGACACCGTGGCCGATGTAGGCGCCGGCGGTGGCTTTTTCACCGGACGTATCGGACGGCGTGTGCACAAGGTAATCGCGCTAGACGTGCAGGCTTCGGCGCTCGAGGCCAATCGCAAACAGATGCCTCCGGGCGTCAATGCGGAGTTTCGCCTCGGCTCCGATCTCGATCCCGCTTCGGTCGACGCCCTGTTGGTCGCCAACTCCTACCATGAGTTCGCGGAACCGGAAAAGATGCTGGCGATGCTGCGCGCCTCCCTGAAGCCCGGTGGCAGAATGCTGGTAATCGAATACCAGAAGGAGAAGCCGGGCCTGCCCATTAACGAGACGCACAGGATGAGTCTGGAGGAGTTGCGAACCGAAATTGAGCCCGCCGGTTTCCGCCTGGAGCGAATTCTAGATTTTCTCCCGATGCAACACGGTCTCCTCTTTACGGTCGCCAAATAAGCGGCTTCCATTCATCGGCCCCGCCGAATTCGATCGCCTTTCCGATAGGCCGCGCCTCGCGCCGCAACAACACCGAATTGCGTTGGTCGGGAAATTCCTTGCGGAGAATTTGATTGCGTGCCGCCGCCGGGGGCGCGGGCGCGTCGCCCTCCAAAAACACGTCCAGGTAATGGACGCTCGACTTGGCGCCCACGCAGCGCAGCGGCGTATTCTTAATTGCGAAATTCGCCAACACGTAGGCGCAGGCGGCCTTCTCCGACTCCGCCGGAAACGGCAACTCCCCGGCATGCAAAGTCACAACGATCTCCAGACGCGGCGGATGATAGTCGATCTCCGTCCGGCTGAAATGAAACTTGTGCGCCGCCAGCTGCGCGATCGCCAGCAGAATTGCGCCAATTCTCACGGACGTCCGCCCGAGGGCGGCGTCTGTTTCTCTTTCTGCAGCTCCTGCATGGAATTGTTCTTGTTTCGTTCTTCCTTGAAGATCTGGAACTTCGTCTTCACCGGCTTGCGCGGCCAAGCGTTGTTGACCGGATCGATGTCCGCGGTCTCGTTGAGCGGATCCACCTCGATCGACCGGATCTCCTTCCGCGTCGGAATAATCTTTTCGACCTCCAAATTGTTCCGCCGCCAAATCTCCGCCGGAATGCGAATATCTTCCTTGGTTCCGTCGACGAACTCCACGCGGAGGGGGACTGGCGTCACCAAGCCTCCGGCGTTCTTTAACGTCACGGCGTAGAAGTTCATCGTGGGATCGAACAGCTTACGCTCGTCGTCCTCGAACTGTTTGACAAACGCGTCGAACGCTTTGCGGTCGGAAGGAAGCACAGTGAATTCGTCGAACCGGTTATAGAAATCGAGCAATTCCGGAAACTCCTCCACACGCTTCTTCAACGGCTTGTTCCGCTGCTGCGAAAGTGTCACAGGCTCCGCTGCCTTCTCCCGTTTCGAAATCGGTTTTTCGATCTCCGGGTTGTGGGTGTCCACCGTATAGTGCTTGACGCCCTCCACCGAGACGTCCACGGCTTCGGTCGTGTAGAACCAGCCGCGCCAAAACCAATCCAGGTCGGTGCCAGACGCGTCTTCCATCGTGCGGAAGAAGTCGGCAGGCATGGGACGCTTGAAAATAAAGCGCCGCGAATACTCCTTAAACGCGAAGTCGAACCGCTCCCGTCCGAGTATCGACTCACGCAGGATATTCAGTGCCGTGGCCGTCTTGTGATATGCGTTGCCGCCAAGGTTCACGATCGACTCGGAGTTCGTCATGATCGGATCGTGTTCGTCGCTACGCATGTATTCCACTATCTGCGACGGCTCGCCGCGCCGGGAGGGATACTTTTCCTCCCACTCCTGCTCGGCCAGGTACTGCAAGAACGTATTGATGCCTTCGTCCAACCACGTCCACTGCCGTTCGTCATTATTTACGATCATCGGGAAATAGTTGTGGCCAACCTCGTGAATAATGACCGAGATCAAGCCATATTTCGTCCGCGCCGGATACGTCTTATCCTCCTGCGGCCGCGGCCCATTGAAACAGATCATTGGGTACTCCATCCCGCCGACGGGGCCGTTCACCGAGATCGCGATTGGGTACGGGTACTTAAACGTGTAGCGGGAATACACGTTCAAAGTGTGGATGATCGAATGCGTCGAGTACCGCTCCCACAACGGATTGCCTTCCTTCGGATAGTAGGACATCGCCATCACGAAGTTGCCGTCGACATCGTGACCTTGTGCGTCCCAGATGAATTTGCGCGACGACGCGAAGGCGAAATCTCGAACGTTCTCCGCGTGGAATACCCACGTTTTCTTGCCCGTGGGCTTGTTTTTTTCGTTGGCTGCCGCCTCGGCTTCGGTAACGATGATCACCGGCTTCTTCGCGGTGCGAGCCTCCTGCAGGCGCTGCCGCTGCGCAGCCGTCAGCACCTCATTCGGGTTCTGCAACACACCGGTGGAGGCTACAATATGATCGTTCGGCGCGGTAATCCTCACCCTGTAATCGCCAAACTCCAATGTGAACTCACCGGTGCCCAGAAACTGTTTGTGCTGCCAGCCGTTCACGTCGTTGTAAGCGGCCATCCGCGGAAACCACTGGGCGATCTCGTAGAGCCAGTTGCCATCCTTGGGAAAAAACTCCGCGCCGGTTCGCCCGGGAATTCGCTTCGAGTTGTTGATCTTGTACTGCCAGTCGAGAGAAAACGTGAAGCGCTTGCCGCTCTCGAGTGGCACAGGAAGATCCACTCGCATCATCGTGCGATTGATGTGTCTGTTCAACTCGCGCCCGGCGGCGTCGCGCACCGCGCCAATCCGGTAACCGCCGTCGAACACGTCGTCCATGTAGCGGCGGAACGTGCCAATCGGGAACTTCTTCCAGTCCGGCGCGGTCTCCGACAGGTAAGTATCCGAATGCGGTTCCCATATGTTCTGGTCCAGTTGTAGCCACAAGTAAGTTAGCGTGTCGGGCGAGTTGTTGTGATAGGTAATCGAAGCCTTCGCCACGATGCGCTGATTCAGGTCGTCGAGTTCCACGTCAATCGAGTAATCCGCCCGCTGCTGCCAATACCGGTGCCCAGGTGCGCCGGATGCCGTGCGGTATTCGTTGGGTGTCGGAAGAATTTCCTCAAGCTGTCGAAACTTGTCCAGCGGGCTTTTCTTGTTCTGAGCAGCCAGTGTGAGGCCAAGAACGATGCCGGTTAGCAACGTTTTCTGCATGATCCAAACTAGCGAATTTCGCGGCGTTCAGGCAAGCTGGTAGGAGAGTGACAGATACAAAGCCCGGCGTCAGCCTGGGAATGTTAGGCATGATTTTGGTGCTGATCGCGATCGGCTCGTTCTTCGCCGCGCTGGCTGTGGCCTACTGGTTTGCGCTCGCGGACCGGCCGGAGCGGCTGAACGCGCAACTGCCCGTTTGGTTCTGGGCCTCCACCGCGCTCATGGCTCTCAGTAGCGCCGCATTTCAATGGGCGCGCCGACACTTGCGCTTCGCACGATTGGCCTCTTACCGCCGCTGGCTAGTGATTACCATCCAACTTGGCTTTGGTTTTCTCGCAACACAACTCATCGGGTGCCAGGATCTCATGGCACAGGGCGTGTATGTCGTCGGCAATCCGCGCGGCTCGGTTTACTTCCTGTTCAGCGGTGTCCACGCGGCACATCTGATCGGCGGACTTGGCGGCCTTTACTGGCTCTTGCGCCGCGCTGGTCAGCTTCGAGACGGCGAAGAGCAGCCGCTGCGACGCCATCGCGCCGCCGCGCGAAACACGGCTGCGTACTGGCACTTCATGGGCCTTATCTGGGCCGGACTCTTCGCCCTTCTCATCATCTGGCGATAAGCCGCAGCACGGCCAGCAACGGACGGTGATCGGAGGCTACCGCCTCTTCCAGCACCCTCGCCTCGACCACTTCCCAGCCCTTTTTGGGGCGGAACAATATGAAGTCGATCTGTTTTTTTGGCGTGTCCACCGGAACTGTCGGTGACTCTGCCGCCGTGCTGGTGCCCCACTTCTCGCTTAGCACACTCAACACCGGATCGTCAGGCGGCGCGTTCAAATCCCCCGCCAGAATCGCGGGCAGGCCAATGGGCAGATTCGCCAGCTCCGCCCCAGCCATACGATCCTGTTCGGAACGGTGGTCGAAGTGTGCCGCCAGAAACGCGATGTCCGCCGCGCAACGGTAGGGCCTGGTCTCGACCATCAGAATCGATCTTGGCTCCATGTTTGGCGAGTATTCGATGGGGAACACGCGAGAGCCCAGGACTTGCCCATTCACCAGAATCGCGTTTCCGTAGGCGCCGCCTCCGTAGCTCATCGAACTGCCGAACACGCCGCGCATTCCCGTCAGCCGCTCCAACTCACGAACCGTGTCCCTGCCGCCGACGCGTTCGGTCCGGACATCGACCTCCTGCAGCGAGACGATGTCCGGCTTCGCTTCACGAATCACGCGTCCGATTCGCGCGAAGTCCAACTTTCCGTCCACGCCTTTGCCATGATGAATGTTGTAGGTCAGCACCCGAATTTCGCACGACAGCATGGGGAGCGCGGCAATCGCGAAAAGCCGTTTCATGGAAGCATTTCCTTTAGGTTCTCCCCAGCGGTGCGGGTTCTCTCGTGATTGGGTCCCAGCGATTTCTGAAAGATCGACAACGCCCTCCGTTGCAGTGGCACGGCGGCCCAGACGCGCTCCGTCTCAGCGAGCAGCATGGCCAAGTTGTTCAACGTCGTCGCTGTCTCGGGATGGTGCGGCCCAAACTTTTTCTCGGATTCCGCCAGTGCCGTGCGATACTCCTGCTCGGCCTCTTTCACGCGGCGAAGCGCTTGCAGCGCCTGCGCGTAGTCGTTGCGCCGTGCCGGCCCCGGCTCTTCGGACAGCGCAGCCTTGTAATGCTCCAGCGCCCGTGCCATGTCGCCCCTGCGCTCGGCGTAGTGAGCCAGCCGAGTCAGGCAGCGGGCCAGTTCCACGCAGGCGCCGAACAGACTTTCAGCCTCTTCGTGCCGTCCCTGCGCCGCCACGGCTTCGGCGAGGAACAACGGCTCCGCACCGGCGGCCCGCAGCCAACGCTCGGCCTCCACTGGACGTCCGTTTCGCAGCCAATACAGTCCGAGGTCGCGCTTTGCCATTCTGGAATCCGGTTGCCGCGCGATGCGCTCTTCGTGAAGCCTTCCCACAACGGCGGGGTCGAAAAGCTGAAACGCTACCAGAAGCCCTATCACTCGAGGCCCTCGCGAATCTCCCCCGTCAGCGCCTCCAGAAACCGCACCAGCGCCGCCTTCTCATCCGCCGTCAGCCGCAGCGGGCGCATCTCCGGATCCAGATTCTTCCGCGCCCGGCCGCCAGCGTTATAATGTTCGACGACCGCTTCCAGAGTCGATGCGCTGCCGTCGTGAAAATAAGGCGCGGCCTTTGCGATGTGCCGGAGCGACGGCGTCTTGAACGCGCCGGTGTCCCGCTGGTCCAACGAAACCAACGCGCGGCCCGCGTCGTCGTCGACGCGTCCCGCGCCTGTTACGTGGAATGCCTCGTCGGTGAGGTTCGGCCCCAGATGACAGGAAATGCAGCCGGCCTTGCCGCGGAACAATTGCAGTCCTTTTTGTTGTTGCGCATCCAAGGCCGACCGTTCACCGTTTAAGTAGCGATCGTACGGCGAGTTCCCCGCCAGAATCGTCCGGACGTAGGTCGCCAGCGCTCGCCGCAACGTGAGTTCGTCCAGCCCGACTTTTGCCGCGGCCTCCGCAACCGGCAGGTCCATCTCCAGCGGATTGGAGATTGGCTGGGCGACCTGCTGCTCCAATGCCGTCACGCGCCCATCCCAGAAAAACGATTGGCCCCACGCCCTGTTCAACAACCTCGGCGATCGCCGGGGCCCCACCTGCCCGCGAATCCCTTTCGCCTTTATCTCGCGGTCCGTAAAAGCGTAGGCCGCGTCGTGGCACGTGGCGCACGCGATCGTGTTGTCCCGTGATAGCCGCTTGTCGCGAAACAGCCGCCGGCCTAACTCAGCGGATTCCTTCGTGATCGGATTCTCCGGCGGCGCAGGCACGTAGGAGTCCAGGCCAAGGGGAACGCGAATCGCGAAGCTGAGCACCCATGGAAGCATGCGCTATCCAATAGTACGCCGTGCCAAGCATAGCGCGTCAATCACCCCGTCAAACGTGTGCGGCAAGGCCTCCGCCGCGATCTCTACGCCGTGAGCACGCATGGTGTCGCTGGTCGCGGGGCCAATGGAAATTCCGTGCGCGCCTTGGTCCAACAACCGCCGCCCTCCCAGCGCCAGGAAATTCTTCACCGTGCTTGAACTTGTGAACGTCACCCAATCTGCATTCTCCAGCGCCTCGATCGCCGCAGCGCTGGCGGCGGGCACGACGTTGCGATAGACCTCCACCACATCCACCGTCGCGCCGCGCGCTGTCAGCGCGTCCACCAGCACTTCGCGGGCCTGCGCCGCCCGGGGAAACAGCACACGCCGCGCCTCCATCGACTCTCCGGCCAAGGCATCCACGGCGCCCTCCGCTACCGAGTTCGCCACTACCAAATCGGCAAGAATACCGTGGGCCGTAAGGGCCGCGGCCGTCGCCGGGCCGATGGCCAAAACCCGCCCGCGTACCGCGCGGGCATCCAACGCTCGCGCACGAAGCGCGGCGAAAAAATGGGTCACGGCGTGGGCCGAGGTAAAGAGCGTCCAATCGTAGTTCGACAAATCCGGCAAATCCGGATTCACGGGCTCTATTGCAATCACAGGAATCTCAACAACGCGTGCTCCAAGGTCTCGCAGCCGGTCTCCGCTGCCGCCCTCTGCCCGCGTCACCAACACCGTCTGCCCATGCAGCGGCCGCCGCGCGAACCAATCGAGCTTGTCGCCCAGTGCCGCCACTTCGCCGATCACGATCGTCGCCGGCGGCCTCAATGCGCGTGCCCGCTCACCCAAATCCCGCAGCACCGTCCTCACTGTGTGCTGCCTCGGCGTTGTTGCCCGCTGCACCACCAGAACCGGTGTTTCCGCCGCACGGCCCGCCTGCATCAAACGCGACGCAATCTCCGCGGCCGTTGCCAGGCCCATGTAGATCACGAGGGTCTCCGCATGCCCGGCCTTCGACCAATCGATGCGCGATGGATCGTGCCCAGTCAAGAACGTGACAGACGATGTATGTTCGCGATGCGTCAGCGGCACCCCCGTGCACGCCGCTAAGCCTAGAGCCGAAGTTACGCCAGGCACCACTTCATACTCGATACCCGCCGCGTGCAGGGCTTCCAACTCTTCCCCGCCACGTCCGAAAATAAAGGGATCGCCGCCCTTCAGCCGCACCACAATTCGGTGCGCCCGCGCCTTCGCGATCATCAACTCTGTGATCCCGGCTTGCGGCATCGAATGATTGGCCTTTTTCTTGCCGACGTAGATTTTCTCCGCCCGGGCCGCAACAAGCAGCAACTCCGGCGCGGCCAGATTGTCGTAAAGCACAACATCGGCGGACTGCAAGATCCGCCGCCCTCGAACCGTGATTAGATCCGGATCGCCCGGCCCTGCTCCAATCAGATAGACCTTCGCGTTCACAGCCCTGCCTGCGCCAGGATCATAGAACCGCCGCTGTCGATCAACCGTTTGGCCAATTCCGCGCCCACCGGTACCGGATTCGCTGGCGAACCCGACGCGCTCGCGCCAATCGCCAATCCGCCGTCCTGCGATACGACCACTCCGCGCAGATGCAACACGCCGCCTTCGATCACCGCATGCGCGCCCAGCGGCACCTGGCATCCACCGCCCATCGCCGCCAGCGCGGCGCGCTCCGCCGTCACGCGAGCCCTCGTTCCGGCGTCGTCCAGTGCCAGTACCGCCACATGGCCCGCGCCCTGGTCCGCGCGCGTCTCAATCGCCAGCGCGCCTTGCCCAACGGCCGGCACAAAACGAGCCGGGTCCAAAAACTCCGTGATTCGATCCTGCCACCCCAGTCTCTTCAATCCGGCCGCCGCCAGAACAATCGCCGCATACTGCCCTTCGGCTTGCTTGCGCAACCGCGTATCCACGTTGCCGCGCAGGTCGCGTATGTCCAGGTCCGGCCGTAGCGCCTTCAGTTGCGCTGCGCGCCGCAGCGAACTGGTGCCCACCATGGCTCCTCGCGGCAACCCATCCAGGGTGGAGCCTATCATGGCGTCGCGCGGATCTTCGCGCTCCGGAAACGCCGAAAGCACCAAGCCCGCCGGCAACTCCGTCGGCATGTCCTTGGCCGAGTGCACCGCCAGGTCGATCGAACCTTCCAGCAGCGCTTCCTCGATTTCCTTGGTGAACAGCCCTTTCGTTCCTACCTTCGACAAAGCCACATCGGTGATCTTGTCCCCGGTTGTTTGAATAACTTCGATGCGCGTGCCGTGGCCCAGCTCTCGCAGCCGCGTGGCGATATGATCCGCCTGCCACAGCGCGAGCTTCGAACCGCGTGAACCGATTACCAACACACTCATGCGTCTCCTTCGCCTCCGCGCAACGCGCGGCGAATCGCCTCAATCTCCGGCCATCCGTCCTCGGCCGCCGCCAATCGCCGGATCTCCCGGATCGGTCCGTGCGCCACCTTCGCCATCATTGACTTCGTCAGCGCCTCAATCGCTTCTTCTTGCTGTACAGTCAATGCGCCAAGCTTCGATCGGAGCCGCTGTACCTCTGCCTGCCGCATCTTTTCCAGGTGCTCCTGAATGGCCACAATCATCGGCGCCGCTTCGCGCACACGCAACCGCGCCACCAGCTTGTCCACTTCCTCGGCAACAATCGCTTCGGCCGCCTCCGCCTCCGCCTGGCGGCCTTTTCGATTTTGCTCAACGACGCGGCCCAGATCATCGATGTCGTAGAGAAAGACGTTCTCCAGCGCATTCACCGAAGGTTCGATATTACGCGGCACGGCGATATCGATCAGAAATATCGGCCGCCCCTTCCGCTTCGTGCGCGCCTCTCGCACAAGCGCCTCCGTAATGATGTAGTGCGGCGCGCCGGACGAGGCGATGACGATGTCGGTGTCTGGCAGCGTCCGGTGGAATTGCTCGTAGTCGACGATGGAGGCGTGAAACAGCGCCGCCATCTCCTCGGCTCGCGCGCGCGTCCGGTTCGTTACGCAGATCTTGTCCGCACCCGAACGGTGCAGGTGCCGCGCCGCCAACTCCGACATCTTTCCAGCGCCGATCAGCATGACCCGGCAGCCCTTCAGCGATCCGAATATCTCGCGCGCCAATTCTACCGCGGCAAACGAGACCGACACCGCGCTCTCGCCAATCGTCGTCTCCGTTCGCACACGCTTGGCCACGCTGAACGCGCGGGTCATGATCGTGTCCAGATACTGGCCGAGAACGCCCTCTTCCTTGGCCACCGACCAAGCGTCCTTAAGCTGGCCTAAAATCTGGGGTTCGCCCACTACCATCGAGTCCAGCGACGAAGCGACCCGGAACAGATGGCGGATCGCCTCCCGATCCTCGAAGTGATAGAAATGCCGGTCCAGATCCAACCGGTGCCCGGGCCGCGACTGTTCCAAAAAACCTGCCACGCCGCGATCGGCGTCGGTGTGTTCATCGGCTGCGACCACAATCTCCACGCGGTTGCAGGTCGACAAAATAAAGGTCTCGTGGAACCCGCTCTGCTCGCGAAGCTCCCGCAACGCCGCCGGCAACGATTTCTCGTCGAAAGCCAACCGTTCACGCAATTCCACCGGCGCGGTACGATGATTCAGGCCTGTGACGTGCAGTTTCATTTCGCGAGTAACGGACGCAATCCGGTGTGGGAGAACCACGTCAGCGTGGAGAACAAGAGAACGTAGAACGCCAGAAACGCGGCCCGCCGGCCGCGCCATCCCGCGCTGGTGCGCAGCAGCACAACCGCCAGATAGAACGCCCAAGTGAACAACGAAATGTGAACGCGCCCCTCGCCTATCCACTTCGCTCCGGACTCCAGAATCGCCCAGCCGGTACCTGCGATTACGCCAAACGTGGTGAAGGCAAACCCTGTAAACATCGCCCGTGTGCTCAGTTGATCCAGTAAGTGCAACGGCGGCAAATGGGTAAAGAAGCGAATCGGCTCCTTGGTCTTCAAATGCCGCTCCTGCGCGAGATAAAACAGCGACGCCAACGCCATGAATAACGTGGATGTGAAGCCGCCAATATTGAGCAGCACATGGCCCAGCAGCCACGCATCGCGAAGCCCGCTGCCCGCCCACCTGGCGTCCGGTGCCGTCAGCGCGCCCATCCAGGTCAGGGCCGCCGCAAGGGGAAATGCGATCAACCCCAGGCTCTCGAACTCATAGATCCAGACCACCGCCAGGAACGAGATCGACAGCACCAGCGCCAGAAGCGTGACCGTTTGATGAAACTCCTGCGCCGCCAGGTGGCCCACTGCCACGGACCCCTCCACCACCGCGACGAAATGCAGAATCGCCCCGACACAAAATACTGCCGTCGCCGGGCGCCGCAATACGGTGCCCCGCCGGAATAGGTAATCCAGAACGTAGACCAGACATGCGGTGTAGCTCACCGCCGCAACCCGGAGCCAGAAAAGGCTCATCTCCTGCATGGGTGCGTCAGTTGCCCTTCTTGGCTACGAACTCCATGGTACGGTCTTCCGCGCCTTCCGGAACCACCTTCAGCTTCATCTCATTGCCGGAGATCGTGCCTTTGTGGACAATACGAAGCTGATTGCCCTGTCGCTCCATGATCATCACCCAGGAGACCTCGTTTCCGTTGATCTTCCCTTCTTTCAGATCTGTTTCGCCCATCTGGCTGGAAGCGGTTCCCTTCAAGGTCTCGCCGTCAGCCTTCAGCGAATAGGTCACCTGGAAGTCGCCGTTGCTGGTCGACACGGTGGCCACCCATTTCCCATCGACGTCCGCCGCGAACGCCGCAAGGGCGCAGAATAATAAGCGTACGAGTTGCATAGGTAGATGATAGCCGAATACGCTGGAAGGTCGAAGCCATGTCACCCCAACAAAAAGCCCAGGAACTGGGCATCGTATTCGAAAAACAGGTGCCGGGATATCTGAATCTCTGCATTCGAACCGGAAGCCAGCTCTGGAGTTCCGGCCACGTGAGCACCGTCAAGGGCAAACTAGGTGCCGGAATGACGACCGGCGAAGGCTACGCCGCGGCCAAGGATTGCGCCTCTAAAATCCTGAACTCCGTCTGGAACGCCCACGGCACGCTCGATGGACTTCGCGTCCTAAAGGTGCTCGGCTGCGTCAACTCCGCGCCGGAGTTCATCGAGCAGCATCTGGTCATCAATGGTGCGTCCGACCTGCTCCACACCATCTTCGGCAAGGACGGCGACGGCTACCATGCGCGATCGGCCCTGGGCTTCGCGTCTCTGCCGACCGGTGCCGCCGTGGAAGTTGAAGTAATCTTCGAGATTAAGTGAGGATGTCCTTCAGGATTCGCCCGTGCACCTCGGTCAGCCGCTCGCGGCGGCCCTGGTGCAGGTAGCTCAGTCCATCCTGCGTCAGTCCCATCTGGTTCAATAACGTCGCGTGAAGGTCGCGGAAGTGCACCGGCTCAACGGTCGCCTTCAGGCCGATATCGTCGGTCGCGCCGTAGGCCATGCCGCCTCTGAATCCACCTCCCGAGACCCACATGCTAAAGCCCGTGTTGTGGTGGTCGCGCCCCGTGCCGCGTTCCGATTCCGGACTACGCCCGAACTCTCCTCCCCACAGCACGATCGTCGAATCCAGCAACCCGCGGCGTTTTAGATCCGTGATCAATGCCGCCGTTGGCTGATCGGTCAACGCCGCCATCCGCGAGTGATTCTTCTCGATATCGGAGTGCGCATCCCACTCAGTCTCCCCGCCGCCGCCGCCGGCCACCACACAGATGAACCGCACGCCCTTCTCGACCAGCCGCCTCGCCAATAGGCATCGCCGGCCGTAGTCGTCGGTCTGCGGCTTGCCCACGCCGTAGAGATCCAGCGTCTCCTGCGGTTCGTTGGAGACGTCGAAAATTTCCGGCGCCTCTGTCTGCATCTTGAAAGCGGTGTCATAGGCAGACATCCGCGCCTGAAACTCTTCGTCCTCGCCCAACAAATTCGCGTCGTTCAGTTGGCGGATAAAGTCCACTGTCTTCCGCCGCCGCTCGTACGCGATGCCTTTTGGCAGGTCGAGATTCAGCACCGGTCGATTTCCGGCCCGGAACATCGCAGGCTGGAACGAAGCCGGAAGGAATCCGTTCGTATACACAGGCTGCCCCGCTTCGGGCGCGCCGTGCGGGTCCGGCATCACCACGTATGCCGGCAGCGAGTCCGACTCCGTGCCCAGCCCGTACGCCAGCCAACTGCCCATCGCGGGGAACCCAGGGATCACCCGGCCCGACATCAACTGATACTGCGCCGCCGAGTGCACCACCATGTCCCCATGCATCGACCGCAGCACGCACAGGTCGTCGGCGATCTTGGCTTGACGCGGGAGCAGGTCCGACACTTCGAGTCCCGACTTTCCGTACCGGGCGAAAGTCCGCTTCGTTCCCAGCAGCCGCGAGTTCGCGTTGACGTTCTGATATTCCACCTTGCCGAACGCGTCGGGCCTCTTCTGCCCGTGCAGCTTGTTCAATAGCGGTTTTGGGTCGAACGTCTCCACGTGGGACGGACCTCCCGCTTGAAACAGAAAGATCATCGCCTTCGCTTTCGCCGGAAAGTGCGGCGGCTTGGGCGCCAGCGGACTCTTCGGAGCGCCCTGCGCGCCCAGCGCGGAGAAAGCGAAGCCGCCGAATCCGCAGAAGCAGTCCGTCAGAAAATCACGGCGATTGCGAGCACAACGGATATGTTCAGGCATGTTAGTTCACGTACAAAAACGCGTTCGTGTTAAAGATGGACAGCGCAAATTCGTTGGCCGCCACCGGGTCCGGATCGTCCAAATAACTCAAGGCCAGCGTCCTCTCGTTCGCGTTCGGCGCGCGCCCAGTTGCCATCCGCCACGCCAAATCCACCTGCACCGCCTTCGGATGCTTGCTCAGCAGCGCGGCGAAATCCTTCGCCAGTCGATTCGATAGCTCTCCGTTCAACAACTCCAGCGCCTGCGGAGCGTGCGTCGATTGCTCCCGCCGCGCGCACGAAAGCAGCGTATCGGGAGAATCAAATACCTGCATGAACGGCAGTATCAGGTTCCGTTTGTAGATCATGTAGATCGTGCGGCGGTCGTGCTCGCGTATGTCCTTCGTCGCCATCCAATACTGCGGCCGCTTCAAGTCCTTGATCAGCTCCGGGTCGATCGCCGGCAATACGCTGGGTCCGCCCGCTTTCGGGTTCAGCCGGCCGCTGACAAACAGCATCGAGTCGCGAATCTCCTCCGCCTCCAGCCTCCGCCGGTTCCATTTCCACAGCAACTTATTCGATGGATCTTTCGCTGCGAAGGCTTTTTCGTCCGGTGAAGCGCTAGCCTGCCTATACGTCGCCGAGTTCATCAACATCCGGTGGAGCGGCTTCAGCGTCCACCCGCCGGCCACGAACTGTCCAGCAAGATAGTCCAACAGCTCCGGATGCGTGGGCCGCAGGCCCATCTTTCCGAAATCGTTCGGAGTCGCCACCAATCCGCGTCCGAAATGAAAGCCCCATACACGATTCGCCATCACGCGCGCGGTCAGCGGATTCGCCGGGCTCGCCACCCACTCGGCCAGGCGCAGCCTCGGCTTCTCGGTCTCCAACGGCAGTTCCGGCGTATCGTCCGGCAGCAGCACGCCGATCGGCCGCATGCCTACGCGCGGGCCCTTGTTGCGATAGTCGCCGCGCTCCAGCATGTGGATCGGCGTCATCTCGTCTTTCTTGTTGGCGACCGTATAGAAAGCGGTTAACGGCGGTGGAATTCTCTCGTCCAACTCCTCCAACTGCGTCTGCAGCTTGCCCTTCTCTTCCTCGCTCGCGCGGCGCATTGCGAATCGGAGCCTGCGCATCTCGGCCTCCAACGGATCCATCATGGCCTTGAACTTTGCCTGCTCTTCCGGCGTCGCGATAAGCACGTCGTGCGCATGCGTCTGCGCGAAGTAGCCTTGCAGCCGGTAGTAGTCGGACTGCCGGAACGCATCGAACTTGTGGTCGTGGCATCGCGCGCACCCGATCGTCACGCCCAGAAACGCTGCGCCGACGATGTTCGTCATCTCCGTCAGCACTTCCGTCCGCGAACTGGCCACCTCTTGATTGCCCGCGTTCTTCCGCAGCGGGCCCAGCCGATTGAACCCGCTCGCCACCAGCAGCGTCTCGTTGTTCGGGTCGATCTCGTCGCCGGCCAATTGCTCCTTTAGAAAAACATCGTACGGCTTGTCTTCGTTGAAGGACTGAATCACGTAGTCGCGAAAACGAAACGCGTCGGGCCGGTGCATGTCGTACTCGTAGCCGTCGGACTCGGCGAATCGAATCACGTCTAGCCAATGCCGCGCCCACTGCTCGCCGTAACGCGGCGACGCCAACAGCCGTTCCACCAGACTTTCGTACGCCTTTGGCGACGGGTCTTTGACGAACGCGTCCACCTCCGCCACTGTCGGCGGTAATCCGTGCAGATCGTAGGTAACGCGCCGGATCAGCGTCGCCCGGTCGGCCTCCGGCGCTGGCATCAACTCTGCTTTGCGCAAGCCTTCCAACACGAAGTTGTCGATCGGCGTCCGTATCCACGCGTCTCGAATCGAGGGCGGCAGCGCCGCCCTCCGGGGTTGAAAGGCCCAATGCCGCCGCTCCACCGCCGTATAGCGGCCGAGCGGCGCGACGGCCACGGGCTCAGCGCTCAGGCCCAACAGGCAAATCGCGGCCGCGCATGCGGTTCGACGGCGAAAATCGGATGTCATTGATACACCTGCATTGTATAAAAGTAAGGACGGTCGAAAGTTGACAGGGTTACTCTGTGCCCTGGTCGAAAGTTCAGCCGGAGAGAGTCGAGGCGTTCCGCACAGCCCTGCTCCGCGCCCCGGAAGTCACTATGAAGAAAATGTCCGGCTGCGAAGCCAGTCACCTCAATGGCGAAAAGTTCTGCCACGCGCTTGAGGAGACCATGATCGTGCGGCTCGATGAATTTCGCCGCGCCGCCGCGGCCCGGTAGGGCTCAACTCCCTGCACCGCCACCCTAGTGGCCGAGACTCCGATGCCGAAGAGGAAAGCCTAGCGCTTGACGATTGGCGACTTCGCCAGCGTTGCCTTCATCGTCGCCACCGTATCTTTGTGCGCTGGGTCTTCGGCCAGGTTTCGCATCTCGTGCGGATCTTTGTCATGGTCGAACAGCGCAACACCGCGCTTGCCGTGGTCCCACTCGGTGTAGCGCCAGCGCTCCGTTCGGATCGACCGCCCAATCGCCCAGTTCCGAACCGCTACCGTGTGCGCCGGCCGGTTCCAGGCCGCCTCGGGATTTTCCAGCAGCGGCCGCAAACTTGTTCCCTCGCACCACGGCGCCGCGGGAAGCCCGCAGAGATCCACCAGCGTCGGATACATATCGATGTATTGAACCGTTCGTGAAGATGCGCGCCCGTCGATTCGAATGCGTGGATCGGAAATGAACAGCGGTCCGCGCGCGGAGACCTCGAATAGCGTGCCCTTCGCCCACATTCCTTTCTCGCTCAGGTGCCACCCGTGGTCGCCCCAAAACACAATCAGCGTGTTTTTTTCCTGCCCGCTCTCGGCAAGCGCATCCAGAACGCGGCCAAGCTGCTCGTCCATGTAGCTGATACAGGCGTAGTAAGCCCGCATTGCCTCGCGCGCCTCCTGCACCGTGAACGATCGTCCGGCGAACAGATCGATGTTCTGGCGGAACTCGTCGCGTGGAAATCCGGGCAGATGGCGCGGCTCCGTGTCGAAGTCCGCCGGCAACGGCATCGCCGCCGGGTCGTACATGTCGAAAAACTTCTGCGGCGCCACCAGCGGCACATGGGGCTTGTGAAATCCGGTAGCGAGGAAGAATGGCTTCCCCTCGGCGGCGAACGTTCGCAAGCTACCGATGGCATCGTCGGCGATCGGCGCATCCTGTCCGCGTGCCCCGCCTGGCAAAGGGCCAATCCGGTTGGCCGCCGCATACTGCGCGGCGTTTAGCAACGCCAGATTACGGTACGGCGAGTACGATTCGTCCCAGTGCGCGGGAGATAACTTCTGTTGCTCCGCCCTCTGCGCAGCCGTGAACCACCCGGGATTGCCCGGCGTCGCCTCTGCAGGCGCGAAGCCCCGGTTCGGCCCGTGCCAAATTTTCCCGTGCGTGGCTACGTTGTAGCCGTGCCTCCGGAAATACTCCGGCAGCGTCGCCGCCCCCGGTTCCAATGTTAGCCAGGTGTTGTTATCCAAGACGCCCGTGGTCGTAGGATACCGGCCGGACAACACCGCAGACCGCGTCGGATTGCAAAGCGGAAATTGGCAGTACGCGTGATCGAACCGCACGGCCCGCCGCGCCAACCGGTCGATATTTGGCGTCTTGGCCACCCGGTCACCATACGCCGGAATGCGGCAGTCTAAATCGTCGACGGCGATGAACAACACATTCGGCCGCCGTGCGGCAGTCTGCGCGGCAACGGCAGCGGACAGGAATCCTCGGCGCGTCAAGGGCATCTGGCTCCGCCCATTATAAGGAAGCCCGCCGTGCCTCCGCCAAAGACTCCTGCGCCCAGCGGTTCCTGGGCGCCTTGTCCGCCAGCTTCTGCCATAGCCGCACGGATTTCTCCGCCATCCTCTTCCGCTCGGCCTCGGGAGCCGCCGGGTTCCATCGCGGCCAGCGAAGGTGTACTTCCGCCAACCTCATCAACTCGCGAACATTTCGTGGCTCACCGGCGGGGAACGCTTCCGCTGCCCGGAACGCCTTGCGATACCAATCCGCCGCCTCTTCGGCCGGCTGGGTGTCCCCAAGACTGTTCGTCGCCCGAATCAGGTCATTGCGATAATCAAAAATCTCCGGCACCTGAGCCGATATACGCTCGAATATCACGACCGCTTGGCGCATCAATTCAAGCCCTCGCCGCCGGTCGCCCGTTGCGACCAGCGCGCGGCCTAACGCCTCCTGGGAGTTTGCCAGGAGATCGTCGTGCGACACATCGCTCGCTCCGCCGCTTTTTGCCTGCGCCAAGGCCGCCGCAAGCGCCTTCTCCAGATAGGGTAGCGCTCGCCTCGGCTCATTTTGCAGCAGAACGCAGCCAAGAATCCAATTACCGAACATGCGGTCCTTCACTGAGCGCTCGCTGCCCTGGTCCTCGACCGCCAACTGCTCCGCGGCGCGCAGCGAATTCATGGCGTAACGCTCGGCAGCCTCTTGATCTCCAAGGTGCAAATGGAAAGCGTGCCCATGCGCCGAGGCAAGCTGAAAATCCAACGAAAAAATACGTCTCCGCGAGCTAAAACTCTTGGGATCTTTTTCCAGAATCGCCCGGCGGATCGCAGACGCTTCTTCCAGGGTCCGGACCGCGCCACTCAAATCGCCTGCATCCACTTGAGCTTCCCCCAAATCGTGCAGAAACAGAGACAGGGTTCCTCTCGTGCTCGGCAAAGTCTTCCGCGGAAGCCATTCGCGAAGCAGCCGTACTGCGGCCGAGTGACGCTCCACCGACTGCTGCGCCTCTCCCAGTTCCAGCAGCGCCTGACCCATAATCCCCCATGCCTGCGCGATGCGCGTGTCCACTTCGATGTCGTCTCCACGCTGCGGCTTCAGCCGTTCCCACGCGACGATGCTGCGCCGCTGGTGTTCGATCGCGCGCCTCGCGTCGCCGCTGCTAATGCGAACAAAACCTGTAGTGCGCTCCAGGTTGCCCAAATCCGTTAGCACCTTGGGATCGGCATCGGCCCGGTCCGCCAAACGAGTCAGAATCGCGATCGCTTTGTCGTAGCTCGCAAGCGCCGCGTCGATTTGGCCCAGCCCGCTTAGCCCGGGATTCCCTTGCACGTCGCCGATGCGCTTGTACGCCGCGGCTAGTTCAGTCTGCAGCCCGTTCTCGCCTTCCGCTTCGCCGGCCAGGCTATCCAAATACTCCAGCGCCGTGGCCACCACGCCGGCTCGCAGCTTCGCGGTCCCCGGCAGGTTGGCCATGCCATCGTAGACGTCGAACACAAAGGTGTTGGCCAGCTTCCGCACCTGCTGAAACCGCCGCTCCGCCTTCGCCGCCTGTGCGTCGGCGCGGCGGGCCTGCAATGCCGTTCCGATGATGCCCGCTGTAAGGCTGATCGCGACAAGCGCCGCCGCCGCCACCGGAACGCGATTCCGCGTCACGAATTTGCGTGCACGGTACAGGAACGTCTCCGGCCGCGCCAGCACGGGGTGCCCCTCGCGGTGCCGTCGAATATCGCTCGCGAACTGTTCCACCGAAGCGTACCGCCGGGCCGGGTCCTTGCGCAGCGCCAGCGCCACGATATTGTCCAGGTCGCCGGCCACTTGCCGCCGCAGCCGCGCGTCGTCCTTCACGGCTTCGCTCGCGGGCCGCACTTCCCTCTGGCAGATCACCCTGAGAAACTCGGCCTCCGTATACACGCCAAACTGATGCGCGCGCTGTTCCGTAACCAGTTCATAGAGCACCAGGCCTAGCGAAAACACGTCGGTGGCCACCGTCACCGGTTCGCCGAGCACTTGCTCCGGGCTCGCGTAGTCTGGCGTCAGCGCCCGCACCCCCGGCCGGGTCAAAGCCTCGCGCATCGACTCTTCATCATCGGATAACAGCAGTTTGGCGATTCCGAAATCCAGCAGCTTCGGAATGCCCTCTGGCGTTACCAAGATGTTGGCCGGCTTCAGGTCCCGGTGAACGATTAGCTTCTGGTGCGCGTGTTGAACGGCCGCGCACACCTGCTCGAACAGCAGGAGCCGTTCTTCGATCGGCAGGTTGCGCTCACGGCAATGCTCCGCCAGCGGCCGGCCCTCCACGTACTCCATTACAAGGTACGGCAGTCCTCCGGGCGTGGCACCGCCGTCCAGCAACCGCGCGATGTTCGGATGGTTCAACGAAGCCAAAATGCGGCGTTCGTGCCGGAACCGGTCCACGATCAGTGCGGTATCCATCCCGCGCTTCACCACCTTGATCGCCACCTGCTGACGGAACTCCCGGTCGCTGCGCTCTGCCAGATACACCATGCCCATTCCGCCCCGCCCAAGTTCTCGCACCACCGTATATCGGTCTATCTGCGCCGGTAGAGCATCGGCATCGGCGGCCGCGGCCACCGCCGTCTCCTGCACCGCCGCCAGAATGCGGGAATCGCTGTCGTCCGAATGCCGCAACATGCCGTTCACGGCGTCTAACAGCTCCGCGTCGCCAGCGGCCTCGCGTTCCACAAACGTGGCCCGCTCGGCCTCTGGAAGTTCGGCCGCCGCCAGGAAGAGTTGTTCAATCCGCTGCCAACGGTCCATGCACTACTCCCGCGCCGCCCCGCCGCTCATCTGCCAGTGCAGAAACGCATGCGCCACCTGCAGGTCGCGCCGCACGGTTATCACAGCGACTCCGACCACTTCGGCAATCTCCTCGATACTTAGGCCGCCAAAATACTTCAACTCCACAATCCGGCTCTTGCGCTCATCCTCGGCCGCCAGTTTGGCCATCGCCTGATCCAGCGCCAGCAGATCGCAGTCGCCCGGCCCGCCCCGGCCGCCGGCATCGAACGCCTCGATCAACTCCAGCCTGGGCACGCCCGCCCCCCGTTTCTCGCTGTTGTGGCTCCGCGCATACTGCACAAGGATCTGCCGCATCACCCGCGCCGCCACGGCCAGAAAGTGCGTCCGGTCGTTCAGTTCTAGATTCGCCGCCTGGGCCATTCGAATCCAGGCTTCATTTACCAGCGCCGTGGCCTGCAACGTATGTCCGCTTCGCTCCCGCGCCATCTGCCGGGAGGCGATGCGGTGCAGTTCGTCGTAAACCAGGGGTAAAAGCGTATCCAGGGCCGCTTGGCTACCCTGCCGCCATTCGCCTAGCAGGCGGGTGATGTGCTGTTCCACGCGTCTACGTTGCAATGTAGCACGCCATAACGGCGTACCGGAAAGCGGTTATTCGGCGCGAAGGCTCTCGATCGGATTCACCGCCGCTGCCCTTCGCGCCGGCAGCCAACTCGCCAATGTGGCGGCCACCGCCAATCCGCACAATGCCACCGCGTACGCCGCCAGATCCATGGCGCCCACTTCAAACAGAAGCGATTGGATCAGCCTCGTCGCGCCGGCGGCGGCTACAACGCCCAGCCCCGCGCCCAGCAGCGAGAGTGTCACGCCCCTCTGCAAAAACACGCGAACCACTTCGTGCGGCTGGGAGCCCAACGCCAATCGAATTCCAATTTCGCGCAGTCGCTTGGAAACCGAGTACGCAATTACGCCGTAGATTCCGGCGAACGCCAACAGCAGGGCAACCGCGGAGGCGATCGCCAACAGCGCCATCGAGAGCTCCGCTCTGGCCAACGCCTTGCGGTGGATCGACTCCAGGGTCCGGATGTTCGCCAGCGGAACGTTCGGGTCGATCTCGCGCAGCGCCATTCTCAACTCTTGGACGAAGAACTCCGATCCCGCCCGCGGGCTGCGAATCAGAAGGTCCACATTTCGCGGGAGCTCGTTCCGCTCGCCGCTCCGGTCCTGAAGGGGCCAATATACAATCTTTGGCGCCTCGTTCCGCAGCCCCTCGTCGCGTAAATCGGCGATGACGCCGATCACCTCGCTCCACCCGTGTTGCAGCGATGGACGAATCCGCCTGCCGATCGCCTCCCTCGGCCCGCCCCACACCTCCCGCGCAAGGTTCTCCGATACGATGACGCGCGGCGGACCGTTCCGCATTTCGTCCCACAGGAAGTCCCGCCCCGCGACCATTCGGCTGCCGATCGAGTCCGCGAAACCCGGCGACACGGAGCGCTCGTGCCGCACCGGCGGAACCCGTCCCGGACCGGAGTCTTGCCCTTCGACGAAGACCGGTCTGTTCGCCCGGCCCTGCATCGGCGCGGACGTTGTGATCGACACCGTCTCCACGCCGCCAATCGATTCGAACCTGCCGCGAACGGCCTCATAAAGTTGCAGCACCTTTAGCTGCTCCGCAACGTGCGACGACGGGACGGAGATGCGAACCGCCTGCACCGTCTCGGGACGAGAGAAACCGGGGTCCACATTGCGCAGGGATTCCAGGGTCCGAATTAGCAGCCCCGCCCCGATCAGCAGGACCGTCGCCAGGCCGACCTGCGCCACAACCAACGCATGGTGCGCATGCCGCCGCTCTTTCGGCTCGGTCGTCCAGCGTCCCGAGGCGTTGTCCATTCGTGGCCGGGCGTATCTCAAAACGGGGATCGTGCCCAACAGAACGCTGGCCACGCAGGAAACGGCCAACATCCACCCCAACGTCCCAGCGCTCATCGAAATCTCCGAAACGCGTGGAAGGCTCACCAGCCCGGAAGTCTTTAGCATCGGCAGAGCGATCGCGCACAACGACACTCCAACCGCGCCTCCCATAAGTCCAAAAAACGCCGCTTCCAGCAGCAGTTCCCTGGCCAAACGCCCCCAACCGGCACCTAGCGCGGCCCGCACAGCCAGTTCCCGCTGCCTTCCATCGGCCCGCACCAGCAGCAGGTTGGCGACGTTCGCGCACGCAATTAGAAGCAGAACCACCGCCGCGCCCAGCAGCGCGAACAGCGTTTGCCCCGCGTCCCCAACCAACTCGTCCTGCAATTGCCGCGCCTTCGGCGCAATGCGGGCGTCGGCGAAGGTATTGGCGGCGAAGCCGCGATTGAGCGGAAACTTCGCCGGGGCGAACGCGATACAGCGAGCCATGTCGGCGTTCGCCTTGGACAGCGTCACACCCGGCTTCAGCCTTGCTATTCCGCCCTCGCCGAATCCAATCAGGCGAACATCCTCCCGCCTCGGCCGCATGGGAATCACCAGCGAGATTTTCTCGTCCAAAAACTCGAAACCGCGCGGCAATACACCGATCACCTCATGCGGACGTCCATTCACTGTCAGCCGCCGGCCCAGCACCGAGTTCGAAGCACCGAACTGTTGCCGCCAATATCCGTCGGATAACAGCACCGTGGGTTCGGCGCCGGGGTTTCCGTCTGAAGCCAGGAAGTCACGCCCCACCTCGGGCCGCACGCGCAGCGTCCGCAGGAACTCGTGCGTGACGAAAAGGGTAGGTACCTCCTCTGCTTCCAGGTCGCCGGTCACCGTAGCGCGGTTTCCGTTCCACAGTGCCAGGGCTTCGAACACACGCGCCTCTTCACTGTAGGTGAAATAGAAGGATTGCGACATCGGCAGCCGGTCCAGATTCACCCCCGGCGCGGAGTGGACCAGCGCCACCAGCCGCTCCGGTTCAGGGTAAGGCAAAGGCCGCAGCAGAACGCTTTCAATCACCGCAAATAGCGCCGCCGTCCCTCCAATTCCCAGCGCCAGCATCGTCACCGCGGTTGCGGCGAAACCCGGGCTCCGCCCAATCCGGCGCAGCGCCTGCCGGCACTCGCTGGCAAAGCCGGCCACAGCGCTCTCCCAGAACGAATCCCGAACCTGTTCGCGGACCGCAGCTAGGCTACCCATACGCATTCGTGCGGTGCGCCGGGCCTCGTCCGGCCGCAGGCCTTTCGATTCCAGGTCGGACGTCAACTCGGCCAGGTAGTGCGCGGCCTCTTCATCTAGCAGCGCGCCCTCTGCCTCGCGGCGAAAAAGGCTCCGGATCCCGCGCGTAAATTGGGTCCACAGTCGCATGGCCTCTCACCCCTCCGTCCGCAGCAGGCGGGTGATCGCGGAAACCCGCCGCGTCCAATCCGCCGTCTCGGCATCAAGCCGCTTCCGTCCCAACCGGGTCAACGAGTAGTACTTCGCCCGCCTGGCATTCGGACTCCGCCGCCACTCGGCTTCGATCTCCCCCACCCGCTCCAGCCGCTGAAAAGCCGTCAACAGCGAGCCCGGATTCACCTTGAACACGCCCCGCGAAACCTGCTCAATTCGCTGCGCGACCCCAAACCCATGCATCGGTTCCAAGCTCAGAGTCTTGAGAATCAGCATGTCAAGCGTTCCCTGAATAACGTCGGTGCCGGGTTCGTCCATAGAGGTAAAGTATCATCTTTACTCTTGTTAGTCAAGATGTGATAGACAAAATGTGACGGGAGGCCGGACGTGTGGTCCGGAGCTTTCACCGGAGATCTGAAGAACGAGAAGGCTACCCGGCGATTGGGGACTCACCGCCCGTCTCGCAAGGTCACGCCGTCCGTAGCCGCCACCAAATACCTCAATTGGGCCAAGTGGTCCGCCGTCAGCTGGACCAGATCGACGCCGTGACCAGGCGTGAAGATTTGCGAACGCCTCCCGGCAATCGCCTACACGCGCTGACCGGCAGCCTCGCGGAGTATCATGTGATCCGTGTCAACGGTCAGGATCGCGTGGTTTCGCGTTTTAAAGGACAAGAAGCGCGCGATGTCCGATGTGCAGAGTAAGACTTTCGAGATGACTATTTTGCCGGCCAATCGCCCCCGGGTGCCCCCTTCCACGACGGCTGTCACGGAAGCGTCTCCACCTGGTGCTCGTCGACAGTTAGCGATCAATCGCCTCGGTGCCGGCGAACCAGCAGTGCATCTCTGCCTGTCCCGAAACTGCTCGCCACGACCCGAGACTAGGGACGCTTGGAAACCTACTGCACTTTTTTCCAGGTAGCAAGATCAAACCTGTCCCCGGGCTTCAGCCAGGAATACCAGGCGCCGTCTTTCGGCAGATTGTCGTACACGGCAACGCCTCCCTTGCCGATCACCTCAAAACTGTTCCCGCGCACGATGAGCGCGGCATCGTCGTCTAAGCCGAGGCCAAGGATCGAAGGATGTTCGTCACACACGTTCACGAGCTCGTTATCTCGCTTCGCCGACGTCAAGTGCGGATTGATCGCGACGTTCCGGAGGAATCCGAAGCCGTCCATGTGGCCCTTCGCCATGAGTAGTGGCTTGTCGGGACGGCCGCGGACAACGAAGGATCCAAGGATGATAGAGCCCGCGGAGCTGCCCATGATCACGCCCCCTCTATCCAGCAACGCCATTAGCTCAGATTGTGCTCTGGTCCCGAGATATGCGGCGGCGTGCCGGCCTGCGTTCCCGGTGCCAAGAAATACTCCGGATACGGAACGAAGAACTCTCGCGAACTCCTCCGAGTTGGCAATCTTCCGGTCCCGCGTGTGCAAAACAGTGATGGAGTCGGTGCGAAAGGTCTGTTGGAGATGCTTTTCGTAGAGGGCCCACTCCGGCCGGCTGCGCGGCCAGTCCGGATTGAGAATTGTCTTTTGCTCTCCAAACCGAAGGCTGGACGCCGCAGTTGGGATCACCGCAATCTTTGCCGACGGGCCGCCGGCCAGCCGGACGAATTCCTCAACAACAAGCTGCGACGTGCCGCCACCATCCACAACGAGGACGCCCCTAGACGGACCCGACGAGCGTTGCGCGAGCGCGGCAGCCGCGACCAGAAGGAGGATTGCCACAGTCTTGGCGAGATTCATAGGGGAAGGATACCAACCAACAAGCTGTAGCCTTTGACTCGCGCGGAGCCGTTGGCGTTGATCGGGAGTACCCGGCGGAAAACGCCGAGTGCGACACCGCCGATGCCAGCGAAGTGTCGTAACCCCTACTGATCGAGGAGGACACAGCACCCCTATGGAAGCAAGGCCGGAAGAGCCTCAACCCGCCCCCCCCCTGCTACACTGAAAACGTAGGTCTCAGGCCATGCCGTCTTTCCGTTCATACCTGCGTCTCGCCGCGCAAACTCAACTCCTCCCCATCCTCGAAAGCGGTGAGGAAACCCTCGTCGGCGGCCAAGCCGTCATGGAGGGCGTCATGATGCGCGCACCGCACAGCTACTGTGTCGCCGTCCGCCGCGCCAACGGCGAACTCGTCACCGAGGAGAGCCCGCTCCCCAAAGTCTCCGAACAGTACCCGCTCTTCAAACTCCCCATCCTCCGCGGCATCGGTACTCTCGGCCAGGCCATGAAACTAGGCGTCAAGGCCCTCAACTTCTCCACCAAAATCGCGATGGAGGACGAAGCCGTCAAGGAAGGCAAGCCCAACGAGTCCAAGGAACTTCCCGGCTGGCTCATGACCGCCAATCTGGCCTTCAGTGTCCTATTCTTCCTCTTCCTATATAAGGCCGTCCCGTTCTTCCTCACCGAACGCCTGCAGGGCTCCTTCCCCGCCGTCGAAAACCACTATGTCTTCGTCCTGGTCGATGGCGCCATTCGCATCGCGATCTTCCTGACGTTCCTCTTCGTCCTGTCCCGCTACAAGGACATCCGCCGCCTCTTCGAATTCCATGGCGCCGAACACAAAGTGGTCTTCAATTTCGAATCCGGCAACCCCGTCGAAGTCGGCAACGCGCAGAGGTTCGAAACGTTCCACCCGCGCTGCGGCACCAGTTTTCTCCTCGTCGTCATGGTCGTTTCGATGATCGCCTACATGCCCTTCGCCGTAAAAGGGCTCCTGGCTGGCATGGCCGTGCGCATCCTTCTCTTGCTGCCCGTCGCGGGTCTGAGCTATGAGCTCATCCGTTTCGCCGCGCGGCGCCGCGGCTCCATGCTGGCGCTCCTCACCGCTCCCGGCCTCTGGCTGCAGCGCATCACCACCAAGCCCCCCGACGATGGACAGGTGGAAGTCGCCATCCACGCCCTGAACGGAGCCATGGCCCTCGAAAAGAAACAAGGCGGCGAACTCGTCATCGCCTAACCCCCAATGCAATACGCCGACAAACTCGACTCGCTCGAGAAACGCTTCGATGAGCTGAGCGCGCAAATGGCCGACCCGGCCATCATTTCCGACAACGAGACCTATCGCAAAACCGCCAAGGCCCACCGCGATCTCGAGGAGATCGTCGCCAAATACCGCGAATGGCGCACCGCGTCCTCCAACTTTGCTCAGGCGCGCCAAATGCTCGCCGAGAACGACGCGGACATGCGCGCTATGGCCGAGGAAGAGATCGCCGGCCTCGAACCGCAGCTTGTCACCCTGGAAGACGAACTCAAATTCCTGCTGTTACCCAAGGACCCCAACGACGAGAAGAACGTTGTCATCGAAATCCGCGCTGGCACCGGCGGCGACGAAGCCACCCTCTTCGCGGCTGAAGTGTTCCGCATGTACACCCGCTACGCCGAGACCCTTCGCTGGCGCGTCGAGGTAACCGACATGAGCGAAAGCGAAGTCGGCGGCGTGAAGGAAGTCATCGCCCTCGTCTCCGGAGACCGGGTCTTCAGCCGCATGAAGTACGAGAGCGGCGTTCACCGCGTCCAACGAGTTCCCCAAACCGAAACACAGGGCCGCGTGCATACTTCGGCCATCACAGTCGCGGTGCTGCCCGAAGCCGACGATGTCGAAGTCCACATCGAGGCCAAGGATATCCGCATCGATACCTTCTGCTCCTCCGGTCCCGGCGGCCAGTCGGTCAATACCACTTATTCCGCCGTTCGCATCACGCACCTGCCGACCAACACAGTCGTCTCCTGCCAGGACGAAAAGTCGCAGATCAAGAATCGCGAAAAAGCCATGCGCGTCCTCCGCTCGCGCCTCTACGAAATCGAGATCGAAAAGCAGCAGGCCGCCATAGGCGCCGAACGCAAGAAGATGGTAGGCTCCGGCGACCGCAGCGAGAAAATCCGTACCTACAATTTCCCGCAAAACCGCGTCACCGATCACCGCATCGGCCTCACCCTCCACCAGTTGGACCTTGTCATGGAGGGCCGCCTTGAACCGCTCATCGAGGGGCTGACCAGCTACTATAACGCCGAGAAAATGAAGCAGCAGGCCGAGGATGACTCTAAAAACGGCTCTGGCCCAGGGCACAAAGCTTCTTGAGGAGGGGGGCGTTGAGGCCCCAAAACTCACCGCCGAAGTACTGCTCGCTCACGCTCTCAAGAAAGAGCGCGTCTATCTCATCGCGCACGCCAACGAAGAATTGTCCGAGCTCGGCTGGATCCACTTCGGCCGCTATCTGCACCAGCGCCTCCAGCGCAAACCTACCCAATACATCACCCGCCAACAGGAGTTCTACGGCCGGACGTTTTATGTCGATGAGCGGGTCCTCATCCCCCGCCCCGAGACCGAACTCCTCGTCGAGTCGGTGCTACCGCAAATCACCCAAAACTCAGTCGTATTGGACGTCGGAACCGGCTCAGGTTGCATTGCAATCTCAATCGCACTCGAAACCAGAGCATTCGTTGTATCCAGCGAAACGAGTGCCGCCGCTTTGGCAGTGGCCGCAGCCAACGCAGGGCGCCTTGGCGCTAAAGTGCACTTTATCCTCGCGGATCAAGCACTTGCCATTAAATCCGGAAGTCTGGACGTCCTCGTTTCCAACCCGCCCTATATCCCCGAACATTACTCTCCAAAACTGCCCCCCGAAATTCTGAACTTTGAACCTCACTCTGCCCTCTTCTCCGGCGCTGACGGCCTCGACTCCATCCGCGCCCTGGTCCAAGATTCCAGCCGCGTGCTAAAACCCGGCGCCCTTCTGGCCTTCGAATTCGGTTTCGGCCAATCCGCCGCTGTCCGCCAACTGCTCCCCTCCGCCTCGATTTCAACGGACCTGGCAGGCATCGATCGAATCTGTCACAACAGAGTGTAGCCATGCGCTCCATCTTTCACATCGACATGGACGCGTTCTTTGTCTCGGTCGAAGAGTTGTATGATCCCTCGTTGAAAGGGAAACCGGTCGTGGTCGGAGGGCGGGCCAATGAGCGCGGCGTCGTTTCGGCGGCTTCGTATGCCGCGCGGAAATTTGGCGTGCATTCCGCCATGCCGCTGCGGACCGCCTATCAGCTCTGCCCGCAGGCAATTTTTCTCGAGGGCCGCCGCGATCGATATCACCATCACTCGCAGCAGGTTCGCGACGTGTTAGAACAGTTCTCGCCGCTGATCTCGATGGCCTCGATCGACGAAGGGTATCTCGACATGACCGGAACAGAGCGGCTCCACGGGCCGGCCCTGGCCGCCGCCCACAAACTCCACGAAGCCATTCGCCGGGCGACGGGTTTGAATAACTCCATTGGCGCGTCGACGGCGCGCCTGGTTTCGAAGGTCGCCTCCGATCAAGCAAAGCCAAACGGCGTACTCTGGATTCCGCCCGGCGCGGAGGCCTCGTTTCTGGCGCCGCTCGATATTCGAAAAATCCCCGGCGTTGGAAAGACCGGTGAAAAAAGTTTCCACTCGCTCGGAATCTACAAGACCGGAGACCTGGCGAAGCTCGACGAACGATTCCTGCAGGATCGCTTCGGCAAATGGGGTCTGGCGATGGCCGGAAAGGCGCGCGGAGTCGACGCCGGCGGGTGGTTCGATACCGATATCGGCGTCAGCGAAGATCCACGCTCGATCAGCCACGAACACACGTACATCGAAGACACGGCCGACGCCGCCCAACTCGAAATGTCGTTGGCGCATTTGAGCGAAAAGGTGGGCCGGCGCTTGCGCGAGCACGGCCTGCATGCGCGCACCGTGCAGATCAAGTTTCGCTACAGCGACTTCACGACCTTCACGCGCGCGCACTCGCTCGACCACGCTACGCAGCTCGACACCGAGATTTTCGACACGGCCCGGTTTCTCTTTCATCGAAACTGGCGTGCCGGGCACAAGATCCGGCTGCTCGGCGTGCAGTGTTCGGGCTTCAGCGAGTCCACGGGCCAGTTGGATCTGCTTTCCGGCGAAAAGAATGAGAAGCTACGGAAGATGTTCACCGCGGCCGACACACTGCGCGACAAGTTCGGCGATTCGAAGATCCATCTGGCACGCACCACGCGGCCGGAGAAGAAAAAGCCCGAATGAAGCATCGGCTCCTCGTGCTCTCCGCGGCGCTGCTGTTCTCCACCGGTGGCGCGGCCATCAAGGCTATTTCCCTGAGCAGTTGGCAGGTGGCGTCGATCCGCTCGTTAATCGCGGCGATCGCGCTGCTGGCGTTGGTCCCGGAATCGCGGCGCGGGTGGACGCCGCAGGTCTGGCTGACGTCCCTCGGCTACGCAGCCACGCTGGTGTTGTTTGTCTTGGCCAACCGGTTGACGACTTCGGCCAACGCGATTTTTCTGCAGGCCACCGCGCCGTTCTTTCTTCTGCTCATTGGGCCTCTCGTGCTACAGGAGAAGAACACGGCGCGCGACTACGCCCTCGGGCTCGCCGTCGCGATGGGGATGTCACTGTTCTTCGTGAACGCCCCGGGCGCCTCCGCGCTCGCGCCAAATCCGGCGCTGGGAAACGTGCTGGCCGGAATCACCGGGTTGACGTGGGCGCTGACGATCACTGGCCTGCGGCGGATGGGCGCGGGCAACCTGCCCGTCGTGGCCACCGGCAACCTCGCCGCATTCGCGCTGGCCCTGCCCGCCGCCTGGCCCATACCCGAAGTGACAGCAGCCGACGCCGGCGCGCTGCTCTATCTTGGCGTGATCCAAATAGGGCTGGCCTACTACTGCCTGACGAACGGCGTTCAAAAGGTGCCGGCGTTCGAAACGTCGGCGCTGATGCTGCTTGAGCCTGCGATGAATCCGGTATGGACGTTCGTGCTGCACGGGGAGCGGCCCGGACCGTTCGCTCTGGCCGGCGGCGCGATCATCGTACTGGCGACGCTGGCTCATACACTAAGAAGAACGTGATCGGCCGGCAGGACGCGCCATGCAGGCTGGAGAAGAAAGCCGCGCTAACGGGCGCCGGCGGGCAGGTTGGCTGTGAAGTAGCGGGCGATCAGGCTATAGAGGTGAAGCGTTGTCCCGCGGCCTTCGGAGATGGAGTGGGACCGGTTGGGATACTCCATGAAGTCGAAGGACTTGCCCAGTTCAATCAGGCGATTGACGAGTTTCTCGGAGCCCTGAAAATGAACATTATCGTCGCCTGATCCGTGCACCAACAGCAGTTTGCCGCGCAAGCCTTCGGCGTAGTGGATGGGAGAACCTCTCCGGTACCCTTCCGCGTTGTCGGCAGGCAGTCCCATATAGCGCTCCTGATAGATTGTGTCATAGAGCCTTTGATCCGGAACGGGCGCAAGAGCGACGCCAACCCGAAAAAGTTCCGGGGAGCGGAATAGCAGGTTCAGCGTATTGGAGCCTCCACCGCTTGCCCCCCAAACGCCGACGCGGGAGGCATCCACGTAGGAGCGCAGACGGGCCAACGCCATTACGGCCTCCGTCTGATCCTGAGCGGAGAGCAATCCGACCGCGCCGTAAATCGACTTGCGCCAGGCCCGGCCTTTTGGCGCGGGTGTGCCGCGATTGTCAAAGCTGGCGACTAGATAGCCTTCCTCCGCCAACGCACGGTGAAACAGTCCCCTGGCGCCCGCCCATGCGTCCGTGACCGTCACGGAGGCCGGCTCACCATACACGAAAACGATCAGCGGATACTTCTTCGACGCATCGAAATTCCGTGGTTTGAGAAGCCACCCGTCCAATGCGGTCCCGTCCTTGAGCGCGACCTGCAGAAACTCCACCGGCGGGTGCAGCGAAGACTCCACATTCGCGCGGAGCTCTGAGTTGTCTTCGAGAACTCGAATGGATTTGTGCTCCGGCAGGCTAATCAGTTCAATCACCGGAGGCGCGTCAAAACGGGAGTACGTGTGGAACGCCCACTGGCAGTTTGGAGAGACATCGTAGCTATGGGTGCCGGGCTGGCTGATTGGGCTGAGACGCACGGCTGGGCCCGGGCGATCCACCGCGGACCGGTAAAGGTAGCGCTGCGTCGCGTTCTCCGGCGAGGCCGTGTAGTAAATCCAGCGGCTTTGGGGATCCACGGCCTGGACTAAGAGAACGTCGGCCGGTTCCACTGTGAGGAGCCTCGGGGCGCCGCCGGCAACGGAGGCCGAATATGCATGGTTCCAGCCGTCCCGCTCACTCAGCCAGAGCAAGTTCTTGCCCTGATCGAGCCACTCGAACGAAAACCTCTCCATTCCGGGCCGCACGGCATCTACCCAGGCCGCGTCCCGGTCTTCAAATAGCGGTTTTGCTTCCCCGGTCGCTGGATCCGCCAAGTAGAGTGTGACGCGGTTTTGCAATCGGTTGGTTTGCCCGATGACCAGGCCAGGCGCATTGGCCGACCAATCGACCTGAAAAATGTAGTTCTCCCGGGGGTCGCCCGGAATTCGCATCCAGCGGGGCTCGCCGCCGTCCGCGGCGATCACGCCGGCGCGGACGGCGGAATTTTTCGTGCCGGTCTTGGGGTACGGAATGTACTTCACCGTTGGGTAGAGCGCGGACGTGTTGTCGATCAGTGCGAACTGTTCCACGCCGGAGGAATCGAACTGCCAGAACGCAATATTCTTCCCATCCGGGGACCACCGGAAACCATCGCGGACGCGCAGCTCTTCCTCATAAACCCAATCCGATGCGCCGTTAACCAGAATGGCCGAACCGTCCGAGGTCAGTGCGCGAATCGCGCCTGAAGCGAGGTCTTCCACATAGAGATTGTTCGCCCGGACATAGGCGACTCGATCGCCGCCGGGGGAAAACTTCGCGAAGCTCAGCGACGATGCCGGCGCATCGCCGCCGAGTTTCTTCAACTCCCCCGTCGGGCGATGGAGCACCCAATAGTCGCCCCGCGAATTCGTTCGCCACACCTTGCGCGATTCGGTATAAATCAACAGCCGGTCCGCGTTCGCGCTCCAGTGATAGTCGTCGATGGAGAGCGGCTTGGAAGCCTTGGCCGGCGTGAGTTGCTTGTGCGAGACAAGCACGGTGCGTTTCGCGGTTCCCGTCTCATACTCGACAATCTCCTTCGCGCCGCCGGCGGATGGAGCGCCCTCGAGAGTCGTATACGCCGCTCCGCCGCGGATCCAACGGGCCGGCCCGAAGCGCTGCGGCGTGAACGCCGCCGAATCGTAGATACGCCGCAACCGCTCGCTCAATTCGGCGGCAGAGAGGGAGAGAAAACCAAGGACGAGGATACTGGGAGCGAGTGCGGAGCGCCGGAACATTCGATCATCATAGCGTGCTGCGTTCTTGCTCCTGGTATTTCTGCAGCAGCTTGGAAAGCCTGGCGACGACGTCCGGACGTTCTAAGTACAAATTGATCCGTTCGGCCGGATCGGTGACGAGGTTGTACAGTTGCCCGGGCGCATCCGGTTCAGACACGGGCGGGTCCGGCAACACCTTGGCGTAGTTGTGATTGCCGGCGCCTTGGTGGACCATCAGCTTCCACGGGCCTTGGCGAATGGCGAAAGACCCGTCGAAGGAGTGGTGGACCGTCGCTTCGCGGATAGGCCGGCTGCGCTTCTTTGCCACAAGGGCGGGCAGCATGTTGTAGCTGTCCTCGCCAGCCGAGGCAGGGAGCGGGAAACCGCTGATCGCAGCGGCGGTGGCCATGAAATCAGTCAGGCATAGCGTTTCGGCGGTGGAAGAGCCGGCGGGAATGCGGCCAGTCCAGCGGGCGACGAAGGGAACGCGATGACCACCCTCCCAGTTGTCGCGTTTCAATCCTCGCCACGGTCCCGACGCCTGATGGCCAAATTCCCGGCGCACCTCACGCACGCAGGTCTCCGGCCCGTTGTCGCTCGTGAAAATAATGAGGGTTCGCCTGGCGAGGCCGAGGCGGTCGATGGTTTTCACAAGTTCGCCCACGACCCAATCCGCCTCCATGACAAAGTCGCCGTAGAGCCCAACTCCACTCCTGCCGCGGAACCGCCGCGCCGGCAGGATCGGCATATGCGCGGCCGACATGGCGTGATAGAGAAAGAAGGGCTGATCCGGGCGGGTTCGGGCGTGCTCTTCCATAAACGCGACCGACTTGTCGCGCAGCGTGACATCGACGTTTTCGAAGTCGAATCCGGGAGAACGAAGGCCAGGGCGGTATGCCGTGAGCGGGTCGCCCTTCTCGAACTGGCCACCTGGATCCTGGACGGACGGGGTGCCCACGGTAGCGCGGTTTTCGATGTAGGAGTACAGATAATCGGTGGTGGGGCAGGCGGAATTGCCGAAAAAATAGTCGAAGCCACAGTCGACTGGACCGCCGGTGATGGGTTTCGTAAAATCGATCTGGCGGGAATCGCTCAACAAGCTCTCCTCGCGGGTGACAGGCCGGCCGTCGGTCTTGGTGAAGGTCATTCCGACGTGCCATTTTCCGATTGCCGCCGTGCGATAGCCCTTTTGTTTGAGCATGCCGGCGACGGTCAACCGTCCAGGTTCAATCATCGCCGGTGAGTAGGCCAACAGCACGCTTCGTTTCAGCCAGGTCCGCCAAGCGTAGCGTCCCGTCAAAATTCCGTAGCGGGTTGGACTGCAAACCGCCGACGGCGAATGCGCATCTGTAAACCGGATACCTTGGCTGGCCAGGAGGTCAATATTGGGAGTTGGGATCTTCGACGCTGGATGAAAGCAGCGAACATCGCCATAGCCGATGTCGTCGGCCAGAATGAACAGGATGTTGGGCAAGTCCGGCTTGCCGGCGGCCGGAAGGGCCGGCGCCGCTTTCAGGAATTCTCTGCGTCGCATCGCTGAGGATACTATATCCCTCTTATAGAGGCGGACACTCGGGATTACCGCGCGGCGGCGCGGCTTTGCCGGATCGCTCTCAGCTCCGATTCCAGCTCCGTGCGCTGACGGCTGATTGGTTGGCCGGGCTTTGCAACGGGTAGAAGCGCCAGCGCTTTTTCCATCTCCAGGACCGCTCCCGTCCGGTCGCCATTTAGCAGGAGCGCCTTGGCCAGACCGGAGAACCCGTCGGGATCGTCACCCTTGGTCGACTCGACGGCCTTTCGGCAGAACCCTTCGGCCGCGGTTCCGTCGCGCAAGGCCGGCACGCGTGTCTCCACCAACCAGCGGCAGGCGCCAAACTGGTGCGAAAGGGAGGCGTTCGAAGCCGAAGCGAGAAGGCGAAGCGCGTCCAACCCTTCGCGCGCCGCAGCCGCGGCCTCCGCGGTTCTTCCCTGCGCCATCAGCCCATCGCCCGTTCGCACCAGAAGTTCTGCCCGCAAGAACTTGTAGACCTTGTTCGCCGGGTCACGGTGCAACAACCGCTGATGGATCTCCGCCGCCGCGCGAAAATTTTCGACGGATGCGGCGAAGTTTTTTCGATACGCCTCGACGATTCCCAGCGCCCGGTACGGCGAGGTGACCGCGTAGAGCATGTTCGTATCGTCTGGGTCCGCAGCGGACAACTCCCGCAAAATGTCCCGGGCCTGCCCGATATGGGTGACAGATTCGGTGTACATTCTGGTTTGGCCTTCGGCCCAGCCGAGATTTGAAAGAACGACGGCGCGGAGCCGGCGCGATCCGCGCTGGCCGGTTTCGTCAAGCAGGCGCGCGGCCTGGCGG
>VFZO01000004.1 GCA_016871155.1 Acidobacteriota bacterium
AGATGGAGTAGGCCATGCCGAGCCGGGGAACGATGTTGTGCTGATTGGGCGCCGCGTACGGCGTGCCACCGTCCAACAGGTTGTTGAACTGGCCGCCGTCGATCGCGGCGACACGGCCCTTGCCGGCGTCGGGGAACGACGAACCGGGAATTACGACGCCGTTAAACCGGTTGCCGGAAAGAACGTTGCCGGTTGCCCGGTCGAGTACGGCGGCCTGTGCGGTGTTGTACTTGTCTGGCCGGAACATGGCGATATTGCCCCAGAGCGACTTCGCGTAACCGTTCATCCACGTGCCGCGGAAGCCAAGTTCGAACTTCAACTTTTGATTCACGCGCCAGGAGTCTTGTCCAAAATACTCGAACATGTGGCTTCGGTAAGGCGTGTAAGCGCGCGGACCGATTTCGGCGTACGCCGAGAAGAGGCCGAGCGCTGCGTTGGTCAAGCCGGTGCCGGTGCCGGGCGCGCCGCCAGGCCGAACGTCGTTGAATTCGAAACGGCCGTTCTGGTTGTTGGTGCCGCCGGGAACGCCCGAAACGTTGATCTGGTCGAAGTCGTTCTGGCCCGAGCGCTCCCAGATGCCTCCAAACTTAAACGTGTGGTTGCCGGAGATCTTGGTGAAGTTATTCGAGATGTTGTAGATCGGACCCGACGAACTGGCCGGGTAGGGACCGCCGTCGATGCCGCCGACGTTCGGAATGACGATCGTCGGGATTTTGTCGAAGATCTCCTTGCGTTGCGGGAAGATGTACGGATAGTTGATGCCCGAACGGCTACGGAGGTAGCGTTCGCCGGTGCGGTCGATGCCGATCTTGACCACGTCGTTCGACGCGGCAACGAGGAATTCGTTAATCATCGTCGGCCCGAGGGTCCAGGTGTGAGCAAGGCTGGCCGTCTTGTTCGGACGCGACCAATCGGTGATGGCGTAGTCGAAACCGCCGCGGAAGGTGTCGAGCGCGGTGTAGGTGTAGACGCTGCCACGGAAGCGGAAGACCTGATTCTGGGTTGGATTGTAATCGACCGAATAGGTGTCTTTACGCTGATTCTGCCAGCCACCACGCTGCTGGAAGAAATTGTTATTGCCGAAGCTGCCATTCGGCTGTGGATAGGTGCGCAGGAAAGCGATTCCGTTGGCGCTGAGCCGATTGGTGGGAATAATGTTGCCTGGGAACGGTGTGCCGCTTTGCGGATCGTTGATGATACGCGGAGCGTTGTAGTAGATACTTGGCGCTAGCAGTTCGCTGAAATTACCCGTTCGCATCAAGGCCGTCGGAACGCGCTGCGACGAGGTGTCGACAAACCGGCGGCGAACGTACTCCTGTGCAAAGAGGAAGAACAGTTTTTCGCGGTTCTTGTTGAACTTGCCAGGTATCGTAACGGGCCCGCTGAGGTTGTAACCGAACTGGTTGAACCTGAGGGCAGGTCTACGGTTGCCGATCACATTGTTGCCCCAGCTATTTGCATCGAGGGCGTTGTTGCGGAAGTACTCGTAGAAAGACCCGTGGAAGTCCTTGCCGCCGGACCGGGTGACGATGCGGATCTGGCCACCGCCCGAACGGCCATATTCGGCCGAGTAGTTGGCGGTCAAGACCTGCACTTCCTGAACGGTGTCGGCGTCGGCAGTGCCGACCGACGTTCCGTTCGCGCGAGTACGCACACCGACGGCGCCGTCAAAGGTAATCAATTGATCCTGCGAGCGGCCGCCGTTGATGCTGAATCCGCCCGAATCGAGACCGTAGCTAAAGCCGGTCATGGGCGAACCGCGGCGGACACCGGGCTTCAACATGGCAAGGAACAGCGGGTTGCGGCCGTTGAGCGCCAGGTTTTGAATCTGTTGTTGTTCGACCGTCTTGCCGACCGCGGCCGACTCGGTGTTGAGTTGCGCGATGTTGGCTTCGACGTTGACGACTTCCGTCACCGCGCCGACGGCGAGTTCGAAGTTGACGGCGAGCGGAAGGCCGGCGTCGAGCTTGTTCCGAGTGCGGGAGGCTTTCTTGAAGCCGGCGGCTTGGACCGACACCGTGTAATAGCCGGGCGAAATATTGGGAACCGTGAAGAATCCGGAATCGTTGGTTGTGGCTTGGCGCTCGAACGAGGTATCCTCGTTGCGAACCGTGACTTTGGCGTTGTTGACAACAGCGCCGCTGGGATCTTTAACGACGCCAGAGATGGCGGCGTTGTCCGACTGTGCGAACAATCCAAGCGACCCTAGGAGCAACAGGGCTCCTACCCTACAGACTTGGTGCATTCTGATTTTTCTCCTGAAGCCTCGAAAGGCTTCCTCCCAGTATACGAGACTAAATACCTAGACATGAGTACAGATCAAACCTTCGTCGAATGGCGAAATGTAACCGTCTGCCGCGACGAGATCGTTGCGCTGGACGGAATCAACTTGGCTATCCATCACGGTGAGAACGTGGCGATCCTGGGGCCGAACGGCTCGGGGAAGTCGACACTCATCAAGACGATCACGCGCGAGTGCTACACGCGCTGGCCTCCGCCGCGCTGCGAAATGAAGATTCTCGGCCAGCAGATCTGGAACATTTGGGAGCTGCGCAGTTGGATGGGGATCGTGACCAACGATCTCGTCGCGCAATGCACGCAGCCGTATTCGGTCTTTGAAACCGTGCTCAGCGGGTTTCATTCGAGCATCGGCATCTGGCCCTACCATCCGGTGACAGCGGAGATGGAAACCAAGGCCGAGGAGTTGATCGACTTCCTGGACCTCCGTCCGCTGCGGGACCGGTTGATGACGGAGATGTCCTCGGGCGAGGTCCGCCGCGCCGTCATCGCCCGCGCGCTGGCGCATTCGCCGAAGGCGCTGCTGCTGGACGAACCGTCGAATTCCCTGGATATCCGCGCCATGGCCGAACTGCGCGAGTCCATGCGGAAACTGGCGCAAAACGGCGTGGCGATCATCCTGGTCACCCATCACCTGCCCGACATCATTCCGGAGATCGATCGCGTGATCTGCCTCCGCGACGGCACGTTGTACAGCGATGGGCCAAAAGCGGAACAGCTCACCGAGGCAAAGCTCGGTGAGCTGTTCCGGACTCCTGTGAGACTCACCGTCGAAGACGGCTACTATCACATGTGGTAATCAGAACGACAGGCGCAGCGCGAACTGCATCTGCCGCGGCGTGCCGACAATGGAGCGGATAGTACCCGCCGCCGGATTGCCGACCGCCGTGTTCGGCAGGTCGAACTGCGCGTGGTTGAACACGTTGAACATCTCCGTGCGGAACTGGAGCTTGAACCTTTCGGTGAGCATGAAGTTCTTGAACACCGAGTAGTCGAAGTTCACGCGGCCCGGCCCATAGAGCGGGTTGCGCGCGCCGTTGCCGAAGGTGAACTGCGCCGGGGTTCCCCAAGCCGCGCCGGAGGCCGCGGTGCCGAGCGAGGTGTCGAACCAACGATCGATCGTGGGGTTGGAGACCGTGCCGTCCTTGAACCGGTCCGGCCGGCTGCCGCCGGCGTTCGAGACGGAGTTGGCCAGAACCGGAGTGAAGGGCAGGCCGGTTTGGAAGGTGGCGATGAGGTTCATGTCCCATCCGCCGGCGATCAGGTCGGCCGCGCGGCTCATGCCGCCGCCGAGCTTCCGGCCTTTGCCGACCGGGAGTTCGTAGTTCATCGAGTGGACGAAACGATGCCGCATGTCGAAGCCGGAGCTGCCGCGATCGTTGCGCCGGAAACGGCGGTCCTGCGGAATGGGACCGTTGTCGCCGCCGCCAAACTGGTTGGCGACGTCGTCGATGGAGTGGGCCCAGGTGTAGGCGCTCAGGAAGCCGATTCCGTTGGCGAACCGGCGTTCGATGGTCGATTGCAGCGAGTGATAGGCGGCGAGACCGTCGCTGACGTTAAACGTCGCTCCAATCACGCCCGGCGCGATGAAGCGCAGCGGCCGGCGCTGGGCCGGCGGCGCTGCGCCGGGTTCGGGCTGGTTGAAGTCGAAGGAGGTCTCTAGGCGGCGGCCCATGTTGCCGACGTAGGCGACCTTGAAAACGAGATCCTTGGGCAGGCTCTGCTGGATTTGCAAGTTGTACTGCTGCGCGATGCCGTTGCGGAAGCGAGGGTCGATCGCGAGCATGCCGCCGACTGGGTTATTGGCGACCACATTCGGATCGAGGTTCGGGATCGGGTCCAGGCCTTGCGTCACACGGCGCGGGTTGGCCACGAACTGATTGATATCGACCGTGCTGATGGGCCCGAAGGGCAACTGGCGGTGGCGGCGCATGAGGACGCTTTCGCTGCCGGCCGGGTTGTAGAAGATGCCGGCGCCGCCGCGGAGGACGGTGCCCGGCCGGAGCCGGTAGGCGAAACCGAAGCGGGGCGCCCAGTTGTTCTTGTCCGATACAACGCCGGTGGCCGAATCGGTATTGAAACCGGCGATAAGCAGTTTGCCGGTGACGACGTCGAAGTTGGTCCACTTGTTGTTGATTTCGCGCGTAGGAGTGTCGACCTCGTAGCGCAATCCGGCGTTGAGCGTCAACTTGTCGGTGACGCGCCAGTCGTCCTGCACGTAGAAATTCCATTCCCACTGGAGGATGCGGGGTTCGAACAGGGTGAAGTCCTGTTCGATGAAGCTGGCGGTGCCAAGCAGCAACGCCGCCATCGCGTCGCCGGTGGCGGCGGCGTTGTTGGGGTTGTCGGTGAAGGTGCGGCCAAAGTTAAAGCGGCCATTGCCGCGGTTGGTCTGGTATTGCGTCAACCGGCGCTGGCGCCAGTCGGTGCCGTACTTGATGGTGTGTTTGCCGCGCAGATTGGTGAAGGCGAAGGCGGGATTGATCGTGTCCTCAAAACGGATAATCGGGAGGGAACGCGTCTGGCCGATACCGGTGTAGCCGGCCGGGCTGAAGATGGGCAGACCGTCGGAATTGGGCCCCTGGTTGGCACGGGCGACGCCCAGTTTCTCGCCGAGCTTTGCGCCGGGCGCCGCGCCCTCCTGGAGGAAGACGAGATCGAAGCGGTTGAAGCCGAGCTTGGCTTCCATGACGAAGGTGGGCTTCCAGGTACGCACCCAGTTGATCACGCTGTGAAAAGCCTTCAGCGAAGAGTCGCCGGCGAACGTGTCTTCGTTGCCGAGTCCAAACTTCCCGTCGAGGCCCGGGATCGTCGAATTCACAAAGGTTGAGGGCCGGGTGGTGACCGTATTCTGCTGCGAGTAACGCGCGAACAGGTTGTTCTTCTCGTTGAGATTCCAATCGACGCGGCCATCGATTTGGTTCCATCGCTGCTTTTCCTTGGGCGACGAAGTGTGGTTATTCACGATGCCGGGGCGCGTGGGCTGCGGATACGCCTGAATCATCCGGCCCATGACGGGGTCGAAGCGATTCGTGGGAATGGTGCGTCCCGGGAACGGATCGCGCGTAAAGCCGGAAGCGGTACCGGGAGCGGCGCGGAGCGTGTTCGGATCGAAGATGTCTCGCACTTCCGAGTAGTTGCCGGTGCGCATGAGCGGGGTGGGGACGCTATTGACGAATGCCCGCTCCTGCCGGCGCTGGAAGCCTTCATAGTTGGTGAAGAAGAAGACTTTGTCCTTGACGATTTTGCCGCCGAAGCTGGCACCGAACTGGTTCTGGCGCAGGGTCGGCTTGTTGGGCAGGAAGAAGTTGCGGGCGTCGGTCTTGTCGTTCCGGATGAACTCGTACGCGCTGCCGTGCCATTCGTTGGAGCCGGATTTGGAGATGACATTCACCGTGGCGCCGGAGTTGCGGCCTTGATCGGCGCTAAACAGGCTGGTTTGAATCTTGAACTCGCGGACGGCCTCGACGGAAGGACGAAGGACGATGGAGAGCGTTAGGCGTTCGTTGTTGTCGATCCCGTCGAACAGGAAGTTGTTCGAACCCTCGCGGTTGCCGTTGGCGAAGATCTCGCTGCCGGGCCGCAGATCGTCGGGCCGCGTGCCGCTCATGATCGTGCCGCGCGCGCCGAAGCCCACGCCGGTCACGCCCGGTCCAAGCGTCGCAAGCTGCACAAAGTTCCGGCCGTTCAGCGGGAGTTCCGCTACGGCCTTCTGCTCAATCACCTGGCCGATGGCCGAGTTGTCGCTCTCCAACAGCGGCGCCGAGGCTTTGACCTCGACAGTTTCGGTCACGGCGCCAACTTCGAGTTGAAAATCGAAGCGCGCCGTCTGGTTGACTTCGAGCGAAACGCTCTCTTGCACGGCCTGGCGGAACCCCTGCTTCTGCACACTGACTTTGTAGCGGCCAGGCGGCAGCAGCGGCAAGGTGTAGAGGCCGCCTTCGTCGGCGGTGACCTCACGCGCAATCTGGGTGTCGAGATTTAACGCCGTGATTTTGGCGCCCGATGCGCCGGCGCCGGACTTATCGGAAACCAAACCGGTGATAGTTGCAAAGTTTTGCGCTTGCAACGGGGCAATGAGCAGCAACGCGAAGGTCGCGAGAAATCTGAAGTTCCTGAGCATTGGCCTTAATTTTACCACCCAAGTTACACTCGGATGAATGGGCCGGATTCGCGTTCTCCCCGACGCCGTCGCAAATCAGATCGCCGCCGGCGAGGTGGTGGAACGGCCCGCGTCGGTCGTCAAGGAACTGCTGGAGAACTCACTCGACGCCGGCGCCGCGGAGATTCGAATCGAAGTCGAGTCGGGCGGCCGGCGCCTGCTGCGTATCGCCGACGACGGCTGCGGGATGCTGCGCGACGATGCGATGCTGGCGTTTGAACGCCACGCCACGTCGAAACTCTCTAGCGTCAAAGACCTCTTTTCGATCGCCACACTCGGGTTCCGCGGCGAAGCGCTGCCGTCAATCGCCAGCGTTTCCCGGCTGACTCTCGAGACGCACGCGGCCGAGGAGTCCACCGGCACGGTTGTCGAGATCCACGGCGGCAAGCTGATTCGCTGCGAAGAGGCGGCCCTGGCCAACGGAACGATCCTCACGGTCCGCGACCTATTCTTCAACGTACCGGCACGGAAGAAGTTCCTGCGTTCCGATCAAACCGAGCTGGCCCACGTGGCGTCGCTGGTGACGCACTACTCGCTGGCCCACCCGGACAAGGCCTTCGCGCTGCGCAGCGACAATCGCGAACTATTGAACGTAACGCCCGTGGAAACGCTGCGTGAACGGGTGTTTCAAGTCTTTGGCGATCAGACCCTGGAAGATCTGATCGACCTGGGCGGGCACGAGAAGGAGCTGCCGCTGCCGGAACCGGTGGACGGCGAGCGTTCGCGCGTCTTCCTGCTGCGCGGATTCGTCTCGCGCCCGCAGGTGCAGAAGTACAACCGCAACTCGATCTATCTGTTCGTCAACGGCCGGCTGATTCGCGACAAGCTGCTGCTGCACGCGCTGACGGCGGCCTATCACAACCTGATGCCTTCAGGCGCGTTTCCATTCGCGCTGCTGTTCTTAGATTGCGACGCCGAGGAGGTGGACGTGAACGTGCACCCATCGAAGACCGAAGTGCGGTTCCGCCATGGAAGCTGGGTTCATGACTTCGTCCGCGACGCGATTCGCGACACGATCGTGCAGAGCCGCCCCGTGTCGTCGCTAGCGCTGCGCGCGGAGCCGCAGCCAGGGGCCCGGCTGCCATACTCCGAGTTCTCGCAACGCGTGGAGGACGCCGCCGTCCGGTTTTCCCTGCCCATAGTTCGCGACGACGCACAGGGCGTGCAGGAGGCCGACCTGCCCATGTTTACGCTGCAAGCCGCGCCACCACCGCCGCAGCGGTTCGATTTTTCCGAACCCGCTCCGGCCGCGCCGAAATCTTCGAGGATCCCCGACACGCACTCGGCCATGCCGTCCGGTGTCGCGCTGGACAGTTTCGATTCGCTGGGCGCGTTGAAGGACCTGCGGCCGCTGGGCCAGCTCCATGAGAGCTTCATCCTAGCGGCTGGCCGCGACGGCCTTTGGATCATCGATCAGCACGTGGCGCATGAACGGATTCTGTTCGAACAGGTGCTGCGCCAACGGGCCGCCGGCAGCGTGGAAAAGCAGCAACTGTTGCTGCCGATCGTCATAGAACTCACGGCGGCGCAGCAGATTCAATACGCGGTAATCGCCGACGAACTCCGCCTATCCGGATTCGAGAGCGAGCCGTTTGGAAACCGGACGATTTCCATCGCGGCGGCACCGGCCGCCGTGGGCGCCGGCGAGATCGAGAAGATCCTGTTCGAGATTTTGGAGAACTCGGAAAAAGAACTTCGGGGCGCATCGCTCGATGAGGTGCGGCGAAACGTGTGCGCGACGATCGCCTGCCGGGCCGCAATCAAGATCAACACCAAGCTGGATCAGCGAAAGATGGAGTGGCTTCTTGCCGAACTCGGGCAGTGCGAGCATCCGACCAACTGCCCGCACGGCCGGCCGATCGCGCTTCGCTACTCCACGCGGGACATCCTGCGGGGATTTCATCGGATATAGTAGCGTCGAAGCGATCCTATGAACCGCCGGAACTTCCTCCTATCCGCCTCCGCGCTGGCCGGCGCGAGCGACACGCCGGACTCGATCCTTGCAAAGGCCGTTGCCAGCGGCCAGTTGCGCGCCGCCGTGCTGCGCGTGGAGACGAAGGGCAAGGTCCACGAGCGCGCGTTCGGCGCAGCGAAGACCGATTCGCCCTTTCTGATCGCCTCCATTACCAAACCCATGACCGCGGCCGGCGTCATGGTGCTGGCCGACCGCGGTCAGTTGCGGCTGGAGGACCACGCGGCGAAGTATCTGCCTGGTTTGGACGGACGAATCACAATCCGGCATCTGCTTTCGCACACATCCGGACTTCCGGACATGCTGCCGGACAACGAGGATCTGCGCAAACGCAACGCGCCGCTGAGCGGGTTCGTGGCCGGCGCCTTACAGACGCCGCTGTTGTTTGATCCAGGCGTCAAGGTCAGCTATCAGAGCATGGGGATCCTGCTGGCCTCCGAGATTGTGCAGCGTATTACGAAGAAGCCGTTCCGGGATTTCCTCGCCAGCGAGATCTTTCAACCGCTCGGCATGGCACGGACCGCGCTGGGCATGGGCCGGTTCAGACCGGGAGAGGTGGTACCGAGCCAGGTGGAGCACGCCGACCCGAAGGGCGGTACTCTCGAAACCAAGCATTGGGATTGGAACAGCCCGTATTGGCGCAACCTTGGCGCGCCATGGGGCGGTGCGCACTCTACGGCGGCCGACATCGCCAAGTTCCTGCGCGCATTCCTGGCGCCGGCTGGGAAACCGCTGAAAGTGGAGACCGCGCGGCGGATGTTGACGGACCAGACGGGCGGTAAGAAGCCCTCCTACGGCGTAGGCTGGGCGTTGCACCCCAAGCCGTTTGGCCATAGCGGTTCCACGGGAACGCTCTGCTGGGCCGATCCGGAGAAAGATACCGTGTTCGTGTTGCTGACTTCGCTGCCGGCGCGGGTTTCCAACAAGCTGGTAATCGATCCGGTTTCGAACGCCGTGCGAGGCGGATTATAGGATTGGAGGAGGGCTATAATGGCCTTCCATTCAAGATGTCCACGATCCCAAATTTCATTGGCGGCGAATGGAGAACTTCCGCCGCCGAACGCCTGCCGATTCTGAACCCCGCGTCGGGCGAGGTGCTGGCCGAAGTTCCGCTTTCCAGCCGCGACGAAGTGGTTGCGGCAATTCAAGCCGCCTCGGCTGCGTTCCCCGGTTGGAGGCGCATGCCGGTGACGGACCGCATCCAGTTTCTATTCCGGCTCAAGGCGCGGATGGAGGACCAGTTCGAGGAACTGGCCCGGACCATTACGCTCGAGTGCGGCAAGACGCTGGCCGAGTCGAGAGGCGAGTTGCGCCGCGCAGTCGAAAACGTAGAGGTGGCCTGCGGCGCACCGATTCTCACGCAGGGTTATGTGTCGGAAGACATCGCCGCGGGCATCGACGAACTGATGATCCGGCAGCCGCTGGGCGTGTGCGCCATCATTGCGCCATTCAATTTTCCGGGGATGATTCCGTTCTGGTTTTTGCCCTACGCCATCGCGGCCGGCAACACAGTTGTGGTCAAGCCTTCCGAGCGTGTGCCAATGACGATGGCCAAGATCCTAACGATCCTCGAGGAGATTGGACTTCCGAAGGGTGTGGTGAACGGCGTGAACGGAGGGCGCGCCGCGGTGGATACGCTTCTCGATCACCCGGACGTGCAAGCCATCAGCTTTGTCGGTTCGTCCCAGGTGGCGCGGCACGTGTACGCCCGGGCGGCGGCGGCCGGTAAGCGCGTGCAGTGCCAGGGCGGCGCGAAGAATCCGATTGTGATCGCGCCGGATGCGGATGTGGAGACCACGACGGCGGTGGTGGCGGACTCCGCGTTTGGATGCGCGGGACAGCGGTGCTTGGCGGCGTCGATGGCCGTTCTGGTGGGAGGCGCGCGGGCATCGTTCCGCGAGAGTTTGCGTGAAGCGGCGGCATCGCGAGTTACCGGCTCAGGGCTGGACGCCGTGCAGATGGGGCCCGTGATTTCGGCGGCGAGCAAACAACGCGTGGAAGGGTTGATCGGCAGAGCGGAGGCCGACGGGGCGCGGGTGACGGTGGACGGCCGGGCGCCCGTCATCACCAACTTCGAACGGGGGTTTTTCGTCCGGCCGACGATTCTGGAGCAACTGCCATGGGAGAGCGACGTCGCGCGCACGGAGATCTTTGGACCCGTGCTGAGCCTGCATGAGGCCGAGACTCTGGACGCCGCGCTGGAAATCATCAACCGGGGCGAGTACGGAAATATGGCCTGCCTGTTTACATCGAGCGGGGATCTGGCGCGGCGGTTCCGGTCCGAGGCCGATGTGGGCAACGTTGGAATCAACACCGGCGTCGCGGCGCCCATGGCCTTCTTCCCCTTCTCCGGGGCGCGCGGCAGTTTCTTCGGCGACCTGCACGGGCAGGGCCGCGACGCGTTTGAGTTCTTCACCAAAGAGAAAGTGATCGTCGAACGGTGGCCACGGGCCGTCTCGCGAATGTTTTAAACAAAAATGCCTCAAAACGATTTTGCCTTCGAAATGGCCACGAGCGCCATCCGGTTCGGCGCGGGCGTGACGCGTGAGATCGGCATGGACCTGAGCGAATTAGGCTTCCGGCACGTGCTGGTTGTCACCGATCCGTGGATGCGGAAGCTGCATCCAGTGACGGTCGTCGAGCAGTCGCTCAGCGACAACAAGGTTGCCTACACGCTTTACGACCGCGTTCGCGTGGAGCCGACAGACGTCTCGTTCCAGGACGCGATCGCTTTCGCGAAGGCCATCGAGTTCGACGCGATCGTCGCGGTGGGCGGCGGATCGGTGATCGACACGGCCAAGGCGGTGAACCTCTATATCTGCCATCCGCCCGAGGATTTCCTCGACTATGTGAACCCGCCGATCGGCAAGGGGAAACCGGTTCCGGGTCCAGTTAAGCCGCTGTTCGCGGTTCCAACCACTGCCGGCACCGGCAGCGAGACTACGGGTGTTGCGATTTTCGACTACTCGGTGATGCACGCGAAGACGGGAATCGCGCACCGGCGGCTGAAGCCAACGCTTGGATTTCTCGACCCGGACAATACTCGGACGATGCCGCCGCAGGTGGCTGCGTCGACAGGTCTGGACGTGCTTTGCCACGCCATCGAGTCCTATACGGCGATCCACTTCACGGAGCGGCCGTATCCGGAGAGGCCGATTTTGCGGCCGTCCTACCAGGGCAATAATCCCGTCTCCGACGTGTGGTCGCTGCAGGCGCTGCGCATGACGGGCCAGTACATTACGCGCGCGTTCGACGACCCCTCCGACGACGAGGCCCGTGCGCAGATGATTCTCGCGTCGGCCTATGCGGGCGTCGGCTTTGGAAACTCCGGCGTCCATCTGCCGCATGGAATGTCGTACCCGGTTTCGGGCATGAACCGGCAGTATCATCAGGCCGGCTACCCGCAGGCGCACGCGCTGATCCCTCACGGATTTTCGGTGATTCTCAACGCTCCCGCCGTATTCCGTTTCACGGCGCCGGCGTGCCCGGAACGGCACCTGGAGGCGGCGGCCGCACTGGGCGTGGATGTGTCGGGAATTCAGCTCGCCGATGCCGGCAAGGTGTTGTCCGATACGCTGACTGCGCTGATGAACAGAGTGGGCGTTCCGAACGGCTTGAAGGCGCTGGGCTATAGCTCGAGCGAAATTCCCGCGCTAGTGGAGGGCACGCTGCCGCAGCACCGCGTGACAAAGCTTTCCCCGCGCCCGGCGTCGAAAGACGATCTGGCGGGACTCTTCGAACAGACGATGTCACTATACTGATTCGGTATGAAACCGCTTATAGCCGCGCTCGCGCTTACCGTTTCCGCTCAATCCTGGAAGCCGCTGTTTAACGGCAAGACACTGGATGGATGGGAGGTGGTTGGCGACGGCCAATGGAGCGTGCTGGCCGATAGAACGATTCTGGCGCAGGCCACCTCCGGCGGCAAGACGCCATTCGGCGCGTGGCCGGTTGCGCTCCCCGAGAAGCAGTACGTGGACTGGCGCCAGACTCAGTCCTGGCTCTACACGAAGGCCGAGTATGGTGAATTCGATCTCCGGCTGGAGTACCGGTCGGCAAAGGGCGGGAATAGCGGCGTGTCGATCCGCGACTCCACGCGCGGCAAGCATGCGATCGCACCCACGCCGGACTACACCAAGACGCCCGCGCATTGGGGCTACGAGATTCAGATTCTCAACGGAGTGAAGACGAAGTATCCGAGCGGCAGCATCTATCTGTTCGCTCCGGCCACGATGGGGTTCGAGAAAGAGAACGATTGGAACCAGTTGGAGATTCAGTCGCGCAACGACAAGATCACGGTGAAGATGAATGGCCGCGCGGTCGCGTCGCACGCGGGCGATCCGGCGCGGCCGAAGTCCGGTCCGATCGGCCTGCAACTGCACGACAGGTTTAGCCTGATGATGTTTCGCAACATCCAGATTCGCGAGCTACATTCCGCTCGCCGCTAGGACGGCGCTTTGCACGTTTAACTCCTCTTCAAACGTAGCTGGCAGTTTCTTGCCGGTGCGAATGGCGGCGGCCAAGTCGATGAAATCGTCGACGTAGCGTTTGTAGGAGGGCATGGGAACGGTCTGTTTTCCAGCGGCGTATGGGCCGGCGGCCTTGCCGAGTTCGACGAAGACGGCGGGCGGTTCGATTGGATTGACGACGATTGCGCCGTTCGTACCGTGCACTTCGAATGCGCGATAGCGACCGGAGTTTGGCTGGAGGTTCGAGCCGTGGACGATGGCCATCGCGCCGTCGAATTCCAGAATCGCGGCGGTATTGTCGGCCAGGCCGTCCTTTAGTCCGTCGCTTCGTAGAACCGGTGTGACCTTGGAAGGTTTACCGAGCAGGCGCACCACGGGGTCGATCACGTGACAGCCGAGTTCGAACATTACGCCGCCTTTGAAGGCCGCCCACTCGGGGCGGCGTTTGGGATCGAGCTGATTACCGATGGCCGCGCGCACCAGGTAGACCTTGCCCAACCAGCCTTTCCGCGCGGCTTCGAGCGCAAGGTTGATGCCGGGATGGTAGCGCCACATGTAGCCAAGCTGCAGAAGCAGCCGTTTGCGCTTTGCGGTTTCGACCACGCGAACGAAGTCCACCATGTTGGCCGCCGGAATCTTTTCGAGGTGCAGGTGTTTGCCGGCCTCCAGTACAGCGAGCGCGTCGCGCGCGTGATCCTTGTTCTCCGACTCGACGGCAACAACTTCGATTTCGGGATGGCGCAGCAGTTCCTCCCGTGTCAGCGAGGGCCAGGCGCTTTTCCCTTCGGTTACGCCGATCAGCTTGAACGCGGGATTGGCAAGCACGGTCTCCACCTTCGCCGGCCCGTGGGAGTGCGAGGTGCCGAGAAAGCCAATGCCAATGGGCTTCGCCTGGGCGTGGAGAAGCGCGGGTGCGAGGAATAGAGTGCGACGTGCGAACATGCGAAATATCGTGTCACAAAACGGCGCCGGCCGGCGTTTCTACTTTGTGCAAGCGGCGATGGAACAAACGGCTGACCTGGAGAGCGTGTTCCGCGCTCATTATGCGCGCGTGGTGTCGTTGATCGGGCGCATTGTCCGGGATCCGGCCGGAGCCGAGGACATCGCGGTGGATGTCTTTCTGAAATGGGATACTTCGATCGGCGCGGAGGCAGCGCTCAGATGGCTGCTGCGGTCCGCGGCGCGCGCGGCGATCGACGAGTTGCGCCGGCGCAATAGGCGGCAACGCTACGAATCCGTACTCGGCCTGTTTCGCCGGGATCCGCCGACGCCTCTGGATACGGTGCTGGCGAACGATGAGGTAGCGCGTGTCCGCATAGTGCTGCTGGCGCTGCCGCCGCGGCAAGCCGAAATGCTGCTGCTGCGAGCGGATGGGCTGAGTTACAGCGAATTGGCGGCGGTGCTGGGGTCGCGGGCATCGTCGATTGGAACTCTGTTGGCGCGGGCGAACGAACGATTTCGAAAGGAGTACGAGAAGCGTTATGGACTGGGTTGAAGAAAAACTAGCTGCGCTGAAACCGGCGGGATATGCCGATTCGCGGCGGGCGTGGGAACGGCTGCGCGCGCGGCAGCGAAGCCGGAGACAGCGGCTGATTGTGGCGGGCGGAGCCTTTACAGCAATAGCCGCGGCGTCTGCATTTCCACCGTCGCGCGCGATGGCCAAACGGTGCGTGGAGGCGTGCGGAGAGATATTGGGCCTGCGCGGGGACACGCCGCTGCGGAACCTTCAATCGGTGGACCTGCGCGCGTTGCGCGGGCAGGTGGTCCTGCTGAACTTCTGGGCCACGTGGTGCCCGCCATGCGAGGCGGAGATTCCTTGGTTCGTGGAGATGCAGAAAGAGATGGGAGAGCGGGGCTTGACGGTGGTGGGTGTGTGTATGGACGAGAACGCAGAGGCGCTGCCGGCGTTTCTGCGGCGCAAGGGCGTGAACTACCGTGTGGTCCACGACAACCGGTTCGCGGGCGTGCAGGCGCTGCCGGCGACGTTCCTGCTGGATCGCGCCGGCAACGTTGCGTTTGTCCACGAGGGGCTGGTGGCGAAGGAGACCTATTTGCGCGAGGTCAACGAACGGCCAGTCGCGAAATAACAACACCGGTGGCGATGACGACCAGGCAGCCGGCGACGTTGTACCAAAGGAACGACGTAGCGCCGGTGAAGTGGAGGGTGAAGATGACGGCTTCCCCGGCGAGAACTCCCCAGAATGCGCCAGCCGCGCCCACGCGCGGGAAGTACATGGCGAGAGCGAAGACGCCAAGGATGCCGCCGTAGAACAGGGAGCCGAGCAGGTTAACGGCTTCGACAAGCGAACCCATGTTCTTCGCAAAGCGCGCCGTGACCACCGCGTAAACGCCCCAGAACGCGGTGGCAAGACGCGAGACGAGCAGGTACCGTGCATCAGCGGCCTCCGTGTTGATCAGGCGTTTATAGATATCGATGACGGTGACAGTGGCAAGTGAGTTGATTTCACCGGAGATAGTCGACATAGCCGCGGCGAGAATCGCGGCGATGATGAGGCCGACGATGCCCTCCGGCAGGTAGTTCGTGACGAAGTGAAGGAAGACGTAGTTCGTATCGTTGGACTTCGTCAGTGCGGCGGCCTGCTTGCGGGTTTCGTCGAGATCGGCCTGCGCTTTTTGAAACTCCTCCTTCGCGCCGCCGCCAGCCGCCAATCGCCGCGCCGCCGATTGGCGGGACTGGAACGCGGCGTCGAATTTCTCCCGCAGCGCCGGGTACTCCGGCATGCGTGTGAGCTTCGCCATATCCTCTCGCTGGAAAAGCAGAGGCGGCTGAACAAACGTGAAGAACGCGAAAACGATGGCGCCCGTGAGCAGGATGAGAAACTGCATAGGAATCTTGGCCACGGCGTTAAATAAGAGGCTGAGACGGCTTTGCGCGACGGAACTGCCGGTCAGGTAGCGTTGTACCTGGCTCTGATCACAGCCGAAGTAGGCCAGCGCGAGAAACATTCCGCCAAAGAGGCCGCTCCAAAGGTTGTACCGGTCGCCCCAGGAGAAGTTCGTCGTCACCGGATTCAGTTTGCCCGCCGCCCCCGCGACAGTGAGTGCGGCACCGAAGCCGATGTTATCGGGGAGGAGATAGACGGCCATGACGAGCGACGCGGCGAGGCCGGCCATCATGATCAACATTTGCTGAAAGTCGGTCCAGGTGACCGCCTTGACGCCGCCAAGGGCCGTATAGGCGACTACGATGACGCCCATCAAAACGGTGGTCCAATCATCGGGCCAGCCGAGTATGACGGTCAGGACGATCGCCGGCGCCGAGAGCGCCAGGCCGACGGCGAGGCCGCGCTGAATCAGGAAAATGATGCTGACAAGCGTCCGCGTGCGAGAGTCGAAACGCTTCTCCAAATACTCGTAGGCCGTGTAGACGTTCGCCTTGTGGAACACGGGAACGGCGGTGACGGAGAGAATGACCATGGCCAGGGGCAAGCCGAAGTAAAACTGCACGAACCGCATGCCATCGACATAGCCCTGGCCGGTCGTAGAGATGAACGTGATGGCGGAGGCCTGCGTGGCCATGATCGAAAGGGCCATGGCGTACCAGGGCATTGTCCTGCCGGCGCGCAAATAGGCGTCGGTGGTATCGCTGCCGCGCGACCTCCACAAGCCGTAGGCGACGATGCCCACGACCGAGAGAATCATAACCATCCAATCGAGAAATCTCACCGCCAAGCCTTCGTGAACGCGTGGAAGCCAGCGATCAATACAGCCAGATAAAGAATTACGGCCGCGTAGAGACGATTCCAGGTACCGAAGAACGGCGGCGGCTCTTCGCGATTCATCGTGCCTTGCCCGCGCTTAGGAAATTGGCGAAAATCCTGTAGGCGCCGGGTACGCCGGCCGGCAACTGGCGGAACCAGCTTAGCGGCGTAAAGATGTAGACGCCTTTTCCGTGGCGCGCGAATAGCGTGCCGCCCTCCAGGGGCTTTTCGGCGCGGTCGTGCATTCTAAACAGCGTCTCGTACTTTGGATCCCATTGCGCAGCGAAGTAGAGCCCGCGTTCCTGGACCCAGCCGTCGAAATCCTGTTTACCGATAGGGTTGGGTGCGGCAAGAAGCGGGTGCGTGGACTTGAACTCCACTTGCGCATCCTCCTCTGTCACGCGGCCCTGACTGAGCGTGATAGAGTACGGCCCCATGTTCGCCAGGATCTTCGGATCTCCACCGAAAAAGCCGCCTTCCATGACGTTGTATTGAACGATCACGGTGCCGCCGCCGGCCGCGTAGTCGAAGAGCCGTCTGGCGTTCGCACGGAGATCGGCACGCGTGTTGAACGCGCGTACGCCGGTGACAATGGCATCGAAACGGCTGAGGTTCGACTGGGCGAGTTCATCCTTACCAAGCAGCGTGACTTCGCAGCCCAACTGTTCCAACGCGCGCGGCACGTCATCGCCCGAGCCCATGATGTACCCGATGCGCCTGGACAGGATCTTGATGTCCGAACGAACCAGATTCGCTTCCGCCTCCGCGAACAACGCTTGCGGCGGAATGTGCGGATACTCAATCGCGATCATCGAAAGTGACGAAGATTTGCCGGCGGATTCCACAATGGCCTTGGCCTTGGCGGTTTGACCCGCGGCGGGCGGCGTCACCAGAAACGTCGCGGTCCACTGCTCGCCCGGCTCCTTCAGGACAATGTTGTGACTGCCGGGCGCGGCCACCCAGCCTTTGGGCAACTGCAAGCTCACGCGGCCGCTCCAACCGGCAGTCATGGATGCCACTTGCACGGCCAAGGGCCGCGGTTTCGCGTCGGGAAACAGTAGAGTTTTTTCGGGAAAACGTACGGTAGCTTCCGGCACGGCGAGCAGCGGGCGCGTGAGTTCGCCGTAGATGCGATCGACATAACGATGGCGGACGGGAAGAGAAAATGCGAGGGTCTCCCCGGCGATGGTCAACTCGAGCGGGGCGATGAGCGAAGGCGGGCCATCGGGCGCATCGAGCAGAGCACGATCGCCGATCGAGTACATGGTCTCGCCCCGGGGCGCGGCGAGCCAGTAGGGCTGGGTGGGAGTGGAGGGCATTGGCACCGTTCGCAGGAGCGTCTCCGGGCGGCCCTTCTCCAGTGTTTTGCCGGTTTCCTTCAAAACGACCGGCACGTTCGAGCGATTCACAACATTCAGCCGTAGTTCGATGGGCTGGCCGGCGACGATGTGGAACTTCGGCGCGTTCGCCTCCATGAAGAGTCCGGCGCTGGCTGCGATCATTTCGTCGATCTCGACGCGCTTCTCGGCGGCCCAATCGCCGGAGAGTTTGAGAAGCTCGCGGCGCGCCGCGATCAACGCGGGAATGGATTTTTCGGGTGCGCGGTCGTCAAACAGTGAGAGCGCCTCCCGGAGGTGACGCGCCACGCCGGCGGATTCGGGCACGCGTGCCCAGGTGGTGTCGACCCCTTCCATCAGATCCTTGGCGGCGGGTTCGCCCGCAACGACGATGAAGAAATTGCGCTGTGCGCCTTTGTCCTCGCGCCAGCCCATGGCCTGTGAGCGGTGAAGGCTGCGGCTCATGCCGGCGATCTCACCGAAGGAGTAGCCGAGGAGCGGGTCAAACTGCCCAAGGTCGAGTGTGATTTTCTGCGGAAGCGCTTCAGCTTCCTTCTCCATCGCGGGACTGAAGGAGGCTATGTTCAGGACCAAGCGCCTCGCCTTCCATGGCGGCAGGCCGGGAAAACGGACGGGGTCTGCGGCGGCCACGAACGCTTCCCTGCCAAGAATGGCCGAGGCCTGGTGCTGCCCGTGGCCATCGCGCGGCGTGCCGGAGAAGCGCAGCACGATGACGTCGGGCCGGAATTTTCGAATGTGCCAAACAACATCGCCGAGCACTTTTTCGCGATCCCACTTGGCGAGCGTCTCCTCGGCGGTCTTCGAAAAACCGAAATCGATAGCGCGGGTGAAGCGTTGTTCGGCGCCGTCGATGCGGCGGGCGGCGAGCAACTCCTGGGTACGGATGACGCCCATCAACTCGCCCTGTTCGCTGCCGATCAAATTCTGACCGCCCTCGCCGCGCGTGAGGCTGAGATAGGCGGTTCGATATTTCCAACCTCGCGCCGAAAGGGCTAGCAGTGCAGTGTTTTCGTCGTCCGGGTGGGCCGCGATGTGGAGAACGCGCCCCAGAACCTGCAGGCGTTCCATAGAGACGCGAAGCTTTGCCGCCCCCGAAAAATCGCGCTGCGCCGGTGCGCAGAGAGACACCGCGAGCAGGGCGATCGCGAGCCGGCGCATACGCTACTCTTCTTTGTGAATCTGCTGGGCGAGGTAGTTGGCCTCTCCCACTTCGGAGATCAAGTGGAGCTGGGCTTCCAGCCAATCGACGTGATGCTCTTCATCGACGAGGATTTTTTCGAAGAGTTCGCGCGATCCATTGTCCTTGCACTCCGTGGCCACGCGAATGCCTTCGTTCAAACGGGGCAGCGCTTCGAGTTCTAGAGCCAAATCGTTGGTCAATTGCTCCTTCACTGTGCGGCCGATGCGCAGCGGAAACAACTCCGCCATGGCGGGCAGCGCTTCGAGATAGAGAATTCGCTCCATCAACGCTTCGGCGTGGCGCATTTCGTCGATGGATTCTTTCTTGGTGTAGTTGGCCAGCTTCAGGTAGCCCCAGTTTTCCATCATTTCGGCGTGGAGGAAGTACTGATTGATCGCCGTCAATTCGGCTTTGAGTGCTTCGTTCAGAAGGGCTATGACTTGGTCGTTACCGCGCATACGGCTATTGTAGCGCGGGATGCCGGATATACTGGCAAACTATGATCACTCGTCGCTCTGCGCTAGCACAAGTAGTCGTAACGGCGGCGGCACGCGCGAAGGCGCCCATGCCCGCCACCAAGCCCGGCTTCGCTATCCCGAAAGGGGCCTGCGACTGCCACACACACATTTTCGGGGACGCCGTGCGTTTTCCCTTCACGGAGAAACGCGCCTATACACCCGAACCCGCGCTGCCAGAGGATATGATGACGTTCCACCGAGCGCTCGGTCTGGAGCGCGTGGTGATCGTGACGCCCAGCGTCTACGGAACGGATAACTCGGCTACGGTTTGGGGCATAAAGGAGATCGGCAAAACGGCGCGCGGGGTCGCGGTGATCGACGAAGAGACGCCAGAGAAGGCTTTGGACGGAATGGCGAAGGCTGGCATTCGCGGCATCCGTCTAAATCTGGCGACGGCCGGTATCGAGGATCCAGCGGAAGGGCGGCGGCGATTTCTGAAGGCCGCCGAAAGGATGAAAGCACGCGGCTGGCACATCCAGATTTTCGCGTCCTTGAAAGTCATTTCGGCGTTGAAGGACGCGGTGCTGGAATCGCCGGTGCCGGTGGTGTTCGATCACTTCGGCGGCGCAAGGGCTGCGCTGGGCGTGGAGCAGCCCGGATTCGCGGATCTGCTGGCGCTGGTGAAGTCCGGCAAAGCGTACGTGAAGATTTCCGGCGCGTACCGGGCTTCCAGCAGCGGGCCGGAGTTCAAGGACGCCTCGCCGCTGGCCAAGGCGCTGATCGCGGCGAACGCGGACCGGATCGTTTGGGGGACGGATTGGCCGCACCCGGATTCGGGCGCTGGCAAGGAACGGGTTTCGGCGCCGGTTCCGGTCGACGACGGTCTGCTTCTGAATCAACTCCCGCTTTGGGCGCCGGACGCGCCAACTCGAAAGAAGATCCTGGTGGAGAATCCCGCCCGTCTGTACGCCTACTAACAAGCGTCATGTCAAACTGATATCGATGGCTATTTCGGCTGTGGTCCCTATTGCGCGTGTGTTGATTGCCGACGACGAAGAAGCGCAGCGCAACGGACTTGCGAGCATGATTCGCAGTTGGGGCTTCGCTGCCGACACGGCGGCCGACGGGCAGGACGCGCTGGATAAGTTGCTGGCCGAGTCCTACAACGTGCTAATCACAGATCTAAAGATGCCGCGCATGGACGGCTTCGAGCTGCTGCGGCGGTTACCAGCGGAAAACATTCCGGTGCCCGCGATCGTACTGACAGCCTTCGGAAACATTGAAACAGCAGTATCGACGATGCATGAACTCGGCGCTTTTTGGTTCCTGGAAAAGCCGATTCAACCCAGCGTACTGCGCGTGCTGCTGGATCGTGCGATTACCCACGCCCGGCTGGCGGAGGAGACGCAGCGGCTGCAACGGCAACTGAGCCAGCACGGCTCAATGGGGCAGATAGCGGGCCAATCACAAGTAATGCGGCGGGTGTTCGCGCTGATCGAGCAGGTGGCGCCGTCGAAGGCCGCGGTGCTGATCACGGGCGAATCGGGTACAGGCAAGGAGTTGGTGGCTCGCGCGCTGCACTCACTGTCGCCCCGGCGGTCCGGCCCGTTCGTCGCGTTAAACTGCGCGGCGATGCCGGAGGCGTTGATTGAGAGTGAACTTTTCGGACACGAGAAAGGCGCGTTTACCGGGGCGGTGGAACGGCGGGCGGGCTGCTTCGAACTGGCGCAACAGGGCACGCTGCTGTTGGACGAGATCGGCGACATGCCGGTGAACACGCAGGCGAAATTGTTGCGGGTGCTGGAGGATTCGCGGGTACGGAGGCTGGGCGGAAAGTCGGAGATGCTGGTAGACGTGCGCGTGCTGGCGTCGACCAACAAGAATCTGGCCGACGCGATCAAGAAGGGCCAATTTCGTGAGGACCTGTTCTACCGCCTGAATGTTTTCGAACTCTCGCTGCCGGCGCTGCGGGAGCGGATGGAGGACATTCCAACTCTCTGCACGACGCTGTTGGAGGACTTAAATCGCAAACACTCCACGCAGGTGACCGATATAGCCAGCGACGCCATGGACCTGTTGAAGCGTCACACCTGGCCAGGAAACGTGCGGGAGTTGCGGAATGCGCTGGAGCGCGCCGTGGTACTGGCCGGCGAGGGGCCGGTGAACGCGCGGCACCTGCCGCCGTCGCTTTCGCCGGTGTCGATGATGCCGGCGCAAGCGCTGCCAGCGGCCGAAGAGTTCGTTGTGCTGCAACCCGGTACCACGATCGACGACGCGGAACGCGCGCTGATTCTCCGGACCGTGCAAATGACGAAGGGGAACAAGACCCGGGCGGCCGAGATCCTGGGTATAACCCTTAAGACCTTAATGAACAAACTAAACCGCTACGATGAAGGAAATCAGGCCAGTTAGGCGATTGGCGATCTACGTGCAGTAAAGGAGGGTCAGTTACCGGCAATGTTCCGCAGGTTATCGCTCAAGGCCCGGCTCCACTTGGCTACCGTCACCATGGTATTGTCACTGGTTTTTGTTCTGGCCGGGTTGAATCTGCACCGTGCGCTGGAACTGACGTTTCAAACCGTAGAAGACCGGGCACAGGCGAACGCCAACCAGTTGCGCGACCTGCTTATCCAGCGCATTGACGACCGCGCGGTGAATTTTCGGCCCAGGCCAAGCGATCTGGACGAAACCAAAGCGATGTGGACCAAGATATTGATCGACGATCCTTTGATCCCGCGAATGCTGCAGCAGTCTGGCGCCAATTCCCATTTGGTGGCCGATATTCTCATTACGGGCGCCGATTCGGTAGTACTTACCGCCTCGAATCCCGCGCACGCGGGTGCCAATGCCCCGAATCTGCCGGATTACCTGCAGTGGCAAAAAAGACCACTTTGGGACCGGGTAGTGGAAATTTTTTCCAAGAATCAGGACTATTCGATCCGAATCCCGTTGGGAGTGCCGGAAGAAGGGCAAGAAATTTTTTCCATACGGATTATCACGAGCTCTCCGCTGCTAAAGGATGCGGTACGCCCAGAACTACAAAGCGTAGCCTATCTCTCGGCACTGGCCATTGGGCTTTCGTTGGCCTACGCGTTTGTCTTTTCGAACCTGATGCTGCGGCCGCTGGCCCGGATCGGGGAGACGATCGACCGGATGGCGCAGGGGGAATACTCGGCCGATCCGCTGCGCCAAACGACCGAGCCGCATGAGTTCGCCGACCTCCAATCGAAGCTGGGCGTGCTGGGTAAACAGGTGCGGGGCGCAAGAGAGGATGCGGACCAACTGCGCAGTAAGATCGACCAACTGCTGCAGCAGATGGAAGAGGTGGTGCTGCTGTTCGACGAAACGGAGCACCTGATCATGGCAGGCAGGCCGGCGGAGCGGTTGTTCCGCCTGACGCGCGACGAACTGATCGGGATGAATGTGCGGGAGCTTTTCCCGGACGACACGTCGATCGGCTCCTCCATTCGGACGGCGGTGCAGTTCCGCAAGCCGCTGACCGACATGCTGGTGCGCTACCGGATGCCACGCGGCGAAGAAGTGAATTTCCTTCTGAGCCTGGATTGGAACATGGACCAGATGCTGGTGACGCTGCGCGACGCGGAGTCGCGAAAAGCACTGGCCTCGCATCTGGACCTGTCGTCGCGGCTCGCAGCCATTAGCCGGTTGACGGGCGGCGTGGCGCACGAGATCAAGAATCCGTTGAACGCCATAGCGATCAATCTGGAGGTGTTGAAGTCACGCCTAAGCGGTGATAACAGCCCGCTGCAGCAGGAGGTAGAGGTCATCTCTAAGGAGATCGCCCGCCTGGACCGCGTGGTGAAAACGTTCCTGAACTTCACGCGCCCCATTGAAGTGAAGCTGACAACGGTGGATGCGACGGAGTTGCTGCGCGAGGCCGGGCAACTGGTCGAGGTGCAGGCGGCGCGGAACAATGTTGCAGTAACGGTGTTGGTACCGGAAGAGCGGCTGCACGCCTGGGCCGATACGGATCTGCTGAAACAAGCGCTCATGAATATCGTGATGAACGCCATCGAAGCGATGCCGCAGGGCGGACCTCTTTATCTGCGCCTGCTGCGCGAAGGTACTGAGGTGTTTCTGGAAGTGGAGGACCGCGGCGGGGGGATCCCGGAGGCGGTGCAGGAGAAGGTTTTTCAGCTGTACTTTACGACGAAGGAGGAGGGCAGCGGCATTGGCCTGGCCGTTGCTTATCAGGCCGTGCAGTTGATGGGCGGTCTGCTGATCATGCGTTCCCAGCCGGGTTTCGGCACCCTATTTCGAATCGGACTTCCAGGAATCGATGTGGAGGAGGAAGTCCCCGACGAGGAACCGGAACCGATTTCGGAGCAAACCGGATGAAGTATTTTGTTCTTGCCGCGATCGTTTTGCTCAACATCGCCTGCGTCACACCCTTCCGTCGCGCGAAGGCGGCACCGCCGCCGCCGGGGCCCATGCCCGCGCGCATTCCCGACGTGATCACCACGTCCGATTCACCACCGCCCCCGAGGAATTTGCCGCAGCCGCCTGCCGTCCCAATCACGGTTCCGGACCCGGCAACGGCGGAGGTGGTGACGGCCCAGGAGAGGCTGCCGCCCGCGCCGCCCCGGCCACGGCCCCGCCGGCGCGCGCAGCAGGTGGCATCCGCCAAGCCAGCTCCAATCGAAGTGGAAACGCCCGGACCGCCCCCGTTTCAATTGGGAGAAGTGACGACACCGGCGCGGCGCGAGGAGTTGCTGCGGCAGGCCGACGCGGCGCTGGCCATCTGCGCGAAGGCGCTGGCCGCCGTCGAAGGCAAGCGGCTGCGATCGGCGCAAATCAATATGGTCGCGAGGATCCGGCGGTTTTCCGAGGAGGCCCGTTCGCTGATCGAAAAAGATCCGGTCCGCGCACGGAACCTGGCCATTCGCGGCCGCGCCTTCGCCGACGCACTATTGGGCGAATTGAAGCCTTAGCGGGCGGCGCGGGCACGAATTGCTTCGTGGATCTCTTGCAGGCTCCACACACGGATGGGGTCGCGGCGCCGGCTGGCCGCGGCCTGCACCGCGGCGCGGGCGGCGCTTAGTGTGGTGATGCAGGGCACCCGATATTGAATCGCGGCGCGGCGAATCGCCTTCTCGTCGCTGAAGCTGTGGACGCCCGTCGTGGTGTAGATGGCGAGCTTCAGTTTGCCGGCCTTGAGCAGGTCGACAGCGTTCGGCCGCCCTTCGTTGACCTTAAACACCGTGGTGCATTCCAGGCCCGCGGCCTTCAGTTCCCGTGCCGTACCGCGCGTGGCAGCCAGCGCGTAGCCAAGCTCGGCGAAACGGCGGGCCACTTCAATGGCTTCGGTCTTGTGACGGTCGCTAACGCTAATGAAGACCGTGCCATCGGCCGGCAGAGGGCTGCCTGCGCTGAGTTGGGCCTTGGCGAACGCCTCGCCGAAGTTGTCGCCCACGCCCATGACTTCGCCGGTAGAGCGCATTTCGGGACCAAGCACCGGATCCACGCCATGGAACTTGTTGAATGGGAAAACGGGCGATTTGACAAAGAACTGGGGCACGTCGAGCACTCCGCCGGTCTTGCCTTGCGTCAGGTGCGCGAACTCGGAGAGTTTCTTACCGAGCATGAGGCCTACGGCAACCTTGGGTAGCGGCACACCGGTCGCCTTCGAAACGAACGGAACCGTGCGCGACGCGCGCGGGTTCACTTCAATGACGTAGACGCTGCCGTCCTTGATCGCGTATTGGACGTTCATCAAGCCGATCACGTTCAGGGCGCGCGCGAGGTTGACGCTGTAATCCTGAATCATCTTGAACTCGGCGCCGCCGATGCCGAAGGGCGGCAGGACACAGGAGCTGTCGCCGGAGTGGATACCGGCTTCCTCAATGTGCTCCATGATGCCGGCGATCAGTACGTTCTCCCCGTCCGAGAGGCAATCGACATCGACCTCCATCGCGTCTTCGAGAAAGCGATCGATCAGCACGGGGCGATCTTGTGAGAAGACCACGGCCTCGCGCATGTAGCGGCGCACGGTGTCCTCGTCGTAGGCGATAGTCATGGCGCGCCCGCCCAGAACGTAGCTGGGCCGGACGAGCACCGGATAACCGAGCGATCCGGCGACGGCGCAGGCCTCCTCCACGCTGGTGGCGGTGCCGTTGGGCGGACACGGAATTTGGAGTTCGTCGAGCAGTTTGCCAAAGAGCTTTCGGTCCTCGGCGAGGTCGATGTTCTTCGGATCGGTACCGATGATCGGTACTCCGGCGCGCTGCAACGGCAGCGCCAGATTCAAGGGAGTTTGGCCGCCGAACTGGACGATGACGCCGTCCGGTTTCTCGGTGTCGTAGATGTTCAAAACCTCTTCGAGCGTGAGCGGCTCGAAGTAGAGGCGGTCACTGGTGTCGTAGTCGGTCGAAACGGTTTCCGGGTTGCAGTTGACCATGATCGATTCGTGGTCGAACTCCTGCAGCGCGAAGCTGGCGTGGCAACAGCAGTAATCGAACTCGATGCCCTGGCCGATGCGATTCGGACCGGCTCCTAGAATCATTACCTTCTTCCGATCGGAAGGTTCGGCCTCGCACTCGTTTTCGTAGCTGGAGTAGAGGTACGGCGTGAAACTCTCGAATTCTGCGGCGCAGGTATCGACGCGATTGAAGACAGCGCGAATGCCTTGCTCCTTGCGCCTGGCGCGCACTTCGAGCGGCGCCACCTGCCAAGCCATGGCCATCGCGGTATCGGACACACCCGCGCGTTTGGCCTCCAGCATCTTCGCCGCCGGAATCGTGTCGAGCGTTAGCCCGGCGAGGTCCTTGTTCAAGTCGACCGTTTCCCGGACTTGCCTCAGGAACCAAGGGTCGATGTGCGTCAACTCCTCGACCTGCTCCACTGTCCAGCCTCGTTGAAACGCGAACAGGATATAGGTCAGGCGGTCCGGCGTGGGGGTAATCAGTTTCGCCGGAATCAGGTTTTCGTCCAGCGGTTCTTCCTTCGTCGCCGATTTGCCGGTTTCCAGGGATCGGATCGCCTTCGAGAACGACTGCTTGAAAGTCCGGCCGATGGCCATCACTTCGCCCACCGACTTCATCTGCGTGCCCAGCGTTGGGTCGGCGCCAGGGAATTTCTCGAACTGCCAGCGCGGGATCTTCGTAACGACGTAGTCGATGGTGGGCTCAAAGCAGGCGGGCGTCAGGCGCGTGATGTCGTTCTTGATCTCATCGAGCCGGTAACCGACGGCGAGCTTCGCCGCGATCTTCGCGATGGGGAACCCGGTGGCCTTCGACGCCAGCGCCGAGGACCGTGACACGCGGGGGTTCATTTCGACGACGACCATGCGGCCGGTCTTGGGATCGATGGCGAACTGCACGTTCGATCCGCCGGTATCCACGCCGATCTCGCGCAGGCAGGCGAGCGAGGCGTCGCGCATCATCTGATACTCACGGTCGGTGAGAGTTTGCGCGGGCGCGACGGTGATGGAGTCGCCGGTGTGGACGCCCATCGGGTCGAAATTTTCGATGGAGCAGACGATGATGACGTTATCCGCCAGATCGCGCATCACCTCCATCTCATACTCCTTCCAGCCGAGAACGGACTCCTCCACCAGCACTTCGTGAACCGGAGACAGGTCGAGTCCGCGGAGCAGAATCTCTTCGAAATCCTCGCTGTTATAGGCGATGCCGCCGCCGGAGCCGCCCATGGTGAAACTGGGCCGGAGGATCAGCGGATAGCCGACTTTTTCGGCGAATGAGAATCCACCCTTCAAATCCGTGATCAGTTGCGATGTCGGCGTTTCCAGGCCGATTTTCCGCATCGCGTCCTTGAACAGCAGGCGGTCCTCGGCCTTCTTGATCGAACCGATTTTCGCGCCGATCAACTCAACGCCGTACTCGTCCAGCACACCCGCTTCGGCAAGCGCCACGGAGAGATTCAGTCCGGTCTGCCCGCCCACGGTCGACAGCAGCGCGTCGGGGCGTTCCTTGCGAATAATCTCGGTGAGGTACTCGACGCTAAGCGGTTCAACGTAGGTTCGATTCGCCAGTTCCGGGTCGGTCATGATGGTCGCCGGATTGGAGTTGACCAGAATCACTTCGAAACCGTCGGCGCGGAGAGCCTTGCAGGCTTGCGTGCCAGAGTAATCGAACTCGCACGCCTGTCCGATGATGATCGGGCCCGAGCCGATGATGAGGACGCGGTTAATGTCGTTGCGGCGCGGCATGGGCTACTTCTTCGACTCCTGAATCAATCGGGTGAAATCCTCGAACAGGTAGAGAGAGTCGTGCGGACCGGGCGCGGCCTCCGGGTGATACTGTACGCAGAAGACGGGCTCGCTCTTGTGTCGCAGGCCCTCGACGGTGTTGTCGTTCAGATTGATGTGGGTCACTTCGGCGACGGAATCGGCGATGGAATCGGGGTCGACTGCGAAGCCGTGATTCTGCGCTGTGATCTCCACTTTGTTGGTGCGCTTGTTCAATACGGGGTGGTTGCCGCCGCGATGGCCGAACTTCAGCTTGTAGGTCTTGCCGCCAAATGCGAGCCCCAGAATCTGATGCCCCAGGCAGATGCCAAATATCGGTTTTTTTCCGATTAGTTTTCGCACTTCGGCCGCCTGCGCTTCGAGAGGTTCGGGATCTCCCGGACCGTTCGAAAGGAAGATTCCATCGGGCTTCAAATCGAGAACGTCTTCGGCCTTCGTGCCGGCCGGCACGACCGTCACGCGGCATCCGCTGGTGACCAGACGCCGCAGAATATTGCGCTTAATGCCGAAATCGTAAGCGACGACATGGTGCGTCAGGGGCGCATTGCGAATGCGCTCACTCGGCGAGCAGGGTTCGACGGGGCTGGACCAATCGTAGCGGGACGTGGCCGAGACGCGCGTGGCGAGGTCCAGGCCGGCCATGGAGGGCGCCGCCTTGGCCTTTTCAATGAGCAGCTTGGCGTCCGTGGTGATCGACGACAAAACACCGCGCATGACGCCGCGGATCCGCAGATGGCGCACCAATTTCCGCGTGTCGATTGAGTCGATAATCGGGATGTTGTGGAGTTTGAGGAACTCGTCGGCCGCCTGCTCGCTCCGCCAACTGGACACGACAGGTGAGAAGTCGCGCACCACGAGACCTTCGATAAAGGGCCGGATCGATTCGGAGTCGCCATCATTGGCGCCATAGTTTCCGATTTGGGGATAGGTGAGGACTACGATTTGGCCGGCGTACGAAGGGTCTGTGAAAATCTCCTGGTAGCCGGTAATGGATGTATTGAAAACAACTTCACCGGATCGTTCCGTCAGCGCACCAAAGGCCCGGCCCTCGAAGACTGTGCCGTCTTCCAAGGCGAGGATGGCTGGATTCAAGGTGGGAGCTCCTCCAAAGGTGGGTTCTATCTATTGAAGCAAACGCGCGCAAGCGGATTCAACTTAATTTTGCACTGTGTCCGCCGGGGTGCGCATCCCATATAATGAAAGTGATCTCTTCTATGAGTTCGTCGGCCTCCTCGCTGGCGCGTGCAGTCCAATTCGTCGAAGCTCCCGTCGGAAAAAAAGCGGTGATGGCCCTTACGGGCATCGTGCTCCTCGGCTTCGTACTCGTGCACATGCTCGGCAATTTGCAGATTTTTCTGCCCCCCGGAAAAGACGGTGTGTATCCGATCGACGCCTACGGCGCGGCACTGCACGCCAATCAGCCGCTGTTGTGGATCGCGCGGCTGGTGCTGATAGCCAGTGCCGGCCTCCACATTTGGAGCGCCGTGCAGTTGGCGGTGTTACGCAACAACGCCCGCCCGTCACGCTATTTGTTTAACACCCCGGTCACCTCGACTTACGCGTCGCGGACGATGTATTGGAGCGGACCGATTCTCGCCGCCTTCCTCATTTACCATCTATTGCATTTCACAACTGGTACGGCGCACCCGGACTTCCGGTTCTTGCACGTTCACGACAATGTAGTGAAAGGCTTTTCCGTGTGGTATATATCCGCGTTCTACATCGGAGCGATGTCAATGTTGTGCCTGCACCTTTATCACGGTGCGTGGTCGTTGTTTCAATCTCTGGGTTTCGCACACCCGCGATACACACCGCGCCTGCGATTGGGCGCGAAGGTGTTCGCCAGCCTGGTCGCGGCCGGTAACATATCGATTCCGGTGGCGATTTTGCTCGGATTGGTGAGGTAGGAACGCCATGATCTTAAACGCGCGCATTCCCTCCGGTCCTATCGAAAAGCGCTGGGATACCTGCAAGTTCGAGATGAAGCTGGTAAACCCAGCCAACAAGAGGAAGTTCAACGTTTTGGTGGTGGGCTCGGGTCTAGCGGGCGCTTCGGCGGCCGCTACCATGGCCGAACTCGGCTACAACGTCAAATGCTTCTGTTTTCAGGATTCGCCGCGCCGTGCGCACTCCATCGCCGCGCAGGGCGGCATCAACGCCGCGAAGAACTATCAGAACGACGGCGACTCCATCTACCGGCTCTTTTACGACACGGTAAAGGGCGGGGACTTCCGCGCGCGCGAGTCAAACGTCTACCGGCTGGCGCAGATCAGCGTGAATATCATTGACCAGGCCGTAGCGCAGGGTGTGCCGTTCGCGCGCGAGTACGGCGGCATGCTAGCCAACCGCTCCTTCGGCGGCGCGCAGGTTTCGCGCACGTTCTACGCGCGCGGGCAGACGGGCCAACAATTGTTGCTCGGCGCTTACCAGGCCTTGGAGCGCCAGATCGGGCTTGGCCGCGTGAAGATGTACGCGCGGACAGAAATGCTGGACCTGATCGTCCTCGACGGCAAGGCACGGGGCATCGTGACCAGAAATCTGTTGACCGGGCAGATCGATACCCATGTGGCTGACGCCGTGGTGCTGGCGACGGGCGGGTACGGCAACGTCTTCTATCTCTCGACAAATGCCAAGGGCTCCAACGTTACCGCGTCGTGGCGCGCCTACAAGCGCGGCGCGTTCTTCGGCAATCCGTGTTTCACGCAGATCCACCCGACTTGTATTCCGGTTTCGGGCGAATACCAATCGAAACTGACGCTCATGTCGGAGTCGCTTCGAAACGACGGGCGCATCTGGGTACCGAAGAAAGAGGGAGACAAGAGGGCGCCGAACGAAATTCCCGAGTTTGAGCGCGACTACTATCTGGAACGCATCTATCCGAGCTTCGGCAACCTGGTGCCGCGCGATGTTGCCAGCCGCGCCGCCAAGCGCATGTGCGACGAAGGCCGGGGCGTCGGGCCCGCCGGCCTGGGTGTCTACCTCGATTTCGGTGCGTCGATCGACCGCCTGGGCAAGCAAGCGATTACTGAACGCTACGGCAACCTGTTCGAGATGTATGAGCGCATCACGGGCGAGAGCCCCTACTCGACGCCGATGCGTATTTTTCCCGCCGTGCACTACACGATGGGCGGCCTGTGGGTGGACTATCACTTGATGTCAACGATCCCCGGTCTGTTCGTGCTTGGAGAGGCGAACTTTTCCGATCACGGCGCCAACCGCCTGGGCGCCTCGGCGCTAATGCAGGGACTGGCGGACGGCTACTTCATCATCCCTTACACAGTCGGCAACTACTTGGCGTCCACTGCCGCGGGCAAGCTGGATGAGGGCGCGGTGAGCAGCGCGAAGGAGAGCGTCGAAGCGCGGCTTTCAACGCTGCTGCAGGTCAACGGTTCGCGCACGGTAGACAGCTTTCACCGGGACCTGGGCAAGACGATGTGGGAATACTGCGGCATGGCCCGCAACGCCAAGGGTTTAGAGAAAGCGATCGGTATCATTCAAGGGTTGCGCCAGGAGTTCTGGAAGGACGTAAAAGTTCTGGGTGCCGGAGCAGACCTAAATCAGAGCCTGGAAAAAGCGGGCCGCGTGGCCGATTTTCTCGAGCTGGGAGAGTTAATGTGCCTGGACGCGCTGCGGCGCGAAGAGAGCTGCGGCGGCCATTTCCGGGAGGAGTTCCAAACGCCGGAGGGCGAGGCGATGCGCGACGACGGCAAGTTCGCCTATGCAGCCGCCTGGCAGTTCCAGGGCGAAGGCCAAGCACCGGAGTTGCACAAAGAGGCTTTATCGTTCGAGTATGTGAAACCTTCGCAGCGGAGCTACAAGTAATGAGACTCACGTTGAATATTTGGCGGCAACCGTCCCCGGCCAGCAACGGTGCGATGGTGCGGTATGAAATGACCGAAGTCAGCGAGCATATGTCGTTTTTGGAAATGCTCGACGTCCTGAACGAACGGCTGACCGGCAGCGGCGAGGAGCCGGTGGCGTTCGACCACGATTGCCGCGAGGGCATCTGCGGCTCCTGCGGTTTCGTCATCAACGGCGTGGCCCACGGACCGCGCCGTGGCACCACGGTTTGCCAATTGCATATGCGCGAGTTCAGCGACGGGGACGAGTTGTTCCTGGAGCCGTGGCGCGCCGCCGCGTTCCTAGTCGTCAAGGACCTGGTTGTGAATCGCGCGGCCTTCGACCGCATTATCGCCGCGGGCGGATTCGTGAGCGTCTCGACCGGCTCGGCCCCCGACGGCAACGCCATTCCGGTGCCAAAGACCTCCGCAGACCGGGCCATGGCCGCGGCTACCTGCATCGGCTGCGGCGCTTGCGTGGCGGCGTGCCCAAACGCTTCGGCTTCGCTGTTCACATCGGCGAAGATCGCTCACCTGGGCCTGCTACCGCAGGGCCAAGTCGAGCGTTTCGACCGCGCCGTGAACATGGTGAATCAGGCCGCTTCCGAGGGTTTCGGCAATTGTACGAACATTGGCGAGTGCGAGGCGGTCTGTCCGAAGTCGATCGCGCTTGAGAACATAGCGCGGATGAACCGGGATTTCGTTGTTGGCGCCTTTACCTACCGGAAAGCGGCGGCTGAGGGCGGCGCGATATAGTAGCGCGTGAAACATGTTTACGCGGGTGATCGGCATCACGTTCACGGCCGCCGTCTGCGCAGCAGCACCGGCGTCGTTTGACGATGGGCAGGCCGCTTTAAGGAAGTACTGTCTCGCCTGCCACACGGACGCCTCGCCGCAGGGAGGGTTTCGCCTCTCGGCGGTTTCGACCCGCGAATCCTTAACCACGGAGGCCCGGAAGTGGACTACGGTGGCCAGCCGGCTCCGCGGTTTCGAGATGCCGCCCAAGGGCGCGCCGGGGCCGGGCTTGGACGAGCGCGAGGGGATCGCAAAATGGATTGACCAGGCTTTGCACGCGGAGGCCTGCGCCGCCGGGCCGGCGGCGGGACCGGCGCCGATTCGGCGGTTGAATCGCGACGAATACGCGGCGACGCTGCGGGACCTTTTGGACATGCACTTGGATCTGGGCCGGCTGCTGCCGGCCGACGGCGGCGGTGGGGAGGGATTCGACAACGCGGCCGAGACATTGTCGCTGTCGCCGCTGCACACGGAAAAGTACATGGATGCGGCGAAGTTCGCGATGGAATTCGCGGCGCGCGAGTATAAGTCGCGGGTGAAGATCCTGGTGGCCACCCCAGGCAAAGGCGTCACGCCCACGCAAGCGGCGCGCCGGATTTTCGAGACCTTTCTGCCGCGCGCATTCCGCCGGCCGGTGACGGCGGCCGAAGTCCAGCCCTACGTCGAGCTGTTCCACACGGCGGGAGCGAAGGGGCTGTCGTTTGAGGAGTCGATCTTCTTTTCGCTGCGCGGCGCGTTGGTTTCGCCGCTGTTTCTATTCCGTTCGGAACCGCCCAACGCGACGGGCAAGGCCCGGCCCTTGGAATCCTACGCCATGGCGTCGCGGCTTTCGTATTTCTTGTGGGGATCGATGCCCGACGAGCTCCTCATGGACCTGGCGGCCGCGGGAAAGCTTCAGGACGCGGAGGTATTGCAGCAGCTTGTTAAGCGGATGCTGCGCAACGACAGGTCGCTCGGCTTCGCCCAACGGTTTACCGAGCAGTGGCTGCACATTCGCGACTTGAGCGGAGAGAAAACGCCCGACGCGAAGCTATTTCCAGAGTTCGCCAACGATGAGGAGCTTCGGTCCGATATTCGCTTGCAGCCGGCGTTTTTCTTTCGCGAAATGCTGGTACGGAATACGTCGATTCTCGATTTGATCGACTCCACGCACACCGTGGGCACCAGCAATCTGGAAAAGCACATGGGCACGAAATTGCCGCTGGATCCCGGCCGGCGGAAACAGCCGCAATGGATCGCGCTGCCCGAAGGCTCCAATCGCGGCGGAGTGCTTGGCATGCCGGCGGTGCTGGCGGTGTCGTCGTATCCCTACCGCACCAGTCCCGTTTTGCGCGGCGCGTGGATCCTGGAGTCCATGCTTGGCACGCCGCCCCCCCCGCCCCCGCCGGACGTGCCGGTGCTGGAGGAACCGCAGGCCGGCCATGCCAAAACCATGCGCGAACGGCTGTCGCAACATCGTTCGAACGCAGCGTGCAGCGGCTGCCACAGCCGAATCGACGGTCTCGGTTTCGCGCTTGAGAACTACGACGTCATCGGCCGATGGCGGTCCGAGGACGCCGGCAAGCCCGTGGATGCGTCCGGCGAAATGAACGACGGCACGAAGCTGGAAGGTCCTGCCGGATTGCGCCGGGCGCTGCTGGACCGCAAGGACCTTTTCCTGCGGCATTTGACTTCGAAAATGCTGGGTTACGCGCTAGGACGCGGCCTTACGCTGAAGGACGGCTGCACGGTGGATGCAATCGTCAGCGAAGTGAAGCAGAATAGTTATAGTATCCATGCGCTTGTGAATGCGATCGTCCTGAGTCAACCGTTCCGGATGCAGTCGCCAACCGTAATGCCAGCCGCCGTGAAAGAGAAGGTAAAGCCGTGATCTTGCGCCGTCCCCGTTTATCCCGCCGCACGTTATTGCGCGGCGCCGGTTGCGCAATCGGTCTTCCATGGATGGAAGCGATGGCCGCTCCGGCGAAGGCACCGGTACGCATGGCGTTTCTCTACATGCCGAACGGCGTGAACGTGGCGAACTGGTTTCCTAAGGAGACGGGCCGGCAGTTCGAACTGCCGCTAACGCTCTCCCCGCTAGCTCCCGTGAAGAATGAGCTGACCGTGCTGTCGAACCTGTGGAACGCGAATTCCAAGGGTGGCGACGGCCACTACGTGAAGGAAGCCGCAATTCTCACATGCCAGACGATTCGCAAGACACAGGGCGCCGACTTGGCCAACGGCGTCTCAGTGGATCAAGTGGGCGCGAAGGCGGTGAAGAACCAAACACCTCTTCCATCGTTGGAGCTGGGCGTAACTCCCGTGGCAATCGGCGTCGACGCCGTCGTCGGCTACACCCGTGTCTACGGTTCGCACATCGCCTGGAGCGACCCGATTACCCCGCTGGCCCGCGAGCTGAACCCGCGCTCCGTTTTCGAACGCCTGTATCGCGCCGCCTCCGGCACGCAAACCGATCAGGCGAAGATGGATACCCTGTTGATCGACCGTGTACTGGGCGACGCCAAGAGCCTGCGCTCGCGCATCGGGGCCGCGGACCAGATCCGCCTGGACGAGTATCTGTCGCTCATGCGTTCGCTCGAGGATCGCGTGAAACGCGCTTCGGCCGGCGCGCAACGCGAATGGAAGTCCCGCGCGCCGATCGACCCCAAATCCGCTCCAACCGGCCGGCCCGTAGACCATGCCGAGCACATCCGCCTGATGCTCGACATGATGGCGCTTGCGTTCCAGACCGACACGACACGCGTGAGCACCTTGATGTTTGGCAACTCAGTCTCCAACGTCAGCTTCCGCTTTTTGGAAGGCGTCAGCGCCGGCCACCACGACGTGTCGCATCATCAGAACGATGCCGATAAGTTGCGCCAGTATCAGATCATCAACCAGTGGCACGTGGCGCAGTACGCCCACCTGCTGCAGCGGCTGAAGGCGATGCCGGAGGGCGACTCCAATGTCCTTGACAACTCGATGATCGTGTTCGCCTCGGCGCTGTGCGATGGGAACAAGCACGATCCGCACAAACTGCCGGTGCTGGTAGGCGGACGCGGCGGCGGACGCGTCGATTCCGGCCAGCATCTGGTCTACAGCGTGGATTCCCCGCTCTCGAATCTCTACGTGTCGATGCTCGACGCCTTTGGCGCGCCTGTGGAGCGGTTCGCCGATTCGACCGGACCACTCGCCGGCTTCCTAAAGGGATAGCGTATGCGGTGGCTCCTGTTCGCCGTTTCGCTGAGCGCCTCGGATTTCACCGGCATCTGGACCGGCCAGGTATCCACCGGCCGCAACAACGACACAGTAGATATCGCGTTCCAACTGCAGCAGAGCGGCGCGCGGATCTCCGGCAAACTCTACGGAGATTATTCAAGCAGCAGGATCGTGGAAGGGACCATCGCCGGAAAACTGGTGACGTTTGTTGTGGTGGTTCCTGAGCAGGCAGGCAACGAGATCAACGACACGCGGGTGCGATTCACCGGTACGATGCTTTCGAACGGCGAACTGGAACTGACCCGCGAGCGCGAGGCCTCCACGCGCGCGGGAAGCGGAGCGGGCGCATTCATCCGGCCGGGCTCCAAGGCCACGTTCAGGCTGAAACGCCTATGAACGGGCGCGTCTTTCTGGCGGGCGCTTCGGCGTGGGCGGCCACGCCGAAGTATCGCGCCGCGCTGATCGGCCGCACCGGTCACGGCGGCTTCGGCCACTAGTGGGACGCAACCTTTGCCGGGTTTCCAGAGGTTGAGGCGCTGGCCGTGGCCGGCGCCGATGCCGCCGGCCCGGAATAGGCGCGTACCCGCGCGAAGGCGCCGCGCGGGTAGCGGACTACCGGGAAATGATCGCAAAGGAGAAGCCCAACCTTGTGGCGATCTGCCCGCGATCGTTGGGGGAACGCCTTCCGACGTTCCGAGCCGCCGCCGACGCCGGCGCGCATATCATGATGGAGAAGCCCTTCGCGAAGGACCTCCGCGACGCCGATGCCATGGTGACGCTGGCGGACCGGCATCGCATTCGCGTGCAAGTGGGCACACGGCGCGGCCTGCGCCTTTCACCCTGCGCGCCAAGGCCTATCTCGACAGCGGCGGAATCGGCGAGTTGATGGAGATCCGGTCGCGCGGCAAGGAGGGTCATCGCGCGGGCGGTGAGGACATGATGGTCCTCGGCACGCACCAGTTCGACCTGATGCGTTTTTTCGCCGTTTTGGTGCTCCGCGCACGTGACGCGCATGGAAGCGCGAGAGGCTACCGAGCCGCTGGGGAAAGTCGCCGGGCGGGAGATCGCCGCAACGTACTTTTTCAGCAGCGGCGTTCATGACTACTTCGCCACACGGTCCAACGACGCGACCACGGGCGACAGATTCGGAATCACGCTCCTTGGTTCAAAGGGCGCGCTGTGCCTGCCCACCACGACCGTTCCTGGCGAGGCTCCGCTCGTGCTGCAGGGCCGCTCCTGGGCCGCGGGGAGCTGGCAAAGTATGCCGGAGGGATCGCAGGACCCCGCTACCTCCAGGCCGGCCGCGAACCACATGATCGTAGCCGATCTTCTGGATGCCGTCACGAAAAATCGCGCACCCGCGCGCAGTCACATCGACGGTGGTCGGGCCATTGAGACGGCGCTTGCGCCCTACCAATCGGAGAGAAAAGGAAGAGTGCGTACGGCGCTCCCCCTCCTCGGTCGTGATCACCCGTTAACTACTGGGCTCTGACAGGCACGGTGGCGATGGTGTTTTCCCACTCCAGGCGAAGGCTGGCGGCCGATAGCGTCATCTTGTAACTCTCGATGGGCGCCGAAGCCTTTTCGAGCTTCATCTTCGTCCGGCCCAGATCGTTGGAAGCGTTGTAAACGGTGCCCCACTGGCCGGTCTGCTTATTGATGACCAACTGCCACTCTTTCTCCTCGGGCCACACATAGATCGTGTAGTCGCCGGCTGGGACCTTCAAATCGCCGATCGTCAAGTTGGCTTCGGTGTGCAGCGCCGTGGCGGAATTCGCGCCTGCGCGCCACACTTGGCCATAGGGAACCAGTCCGCCGAAGATCTTTCTTCCACGCATGGACGGGGAGGCGTATTTGATGGAAACCGCCTTGCCGCCGATCATGGCGGAGGTCTCGGCGGCAGGGCTAAGCGGCGCCTTCTTTTTGGCTTCTTGCGCAACCAGCGTCAGGGCGATGGCCGCGAGAGAGATGGTGAGTAACTTCTTAGGCATGGTGGACGTTCCTTTTGATATTGTTCCACTACGGAGTTTCACTTTGTCCAGTCCCGATCGTCGGAAATTCTTGCAGGCGGCCGCCGTGTCCGCCGCCACGCTTCCAGGCGCCCGCGCAAAAACTTTCGACCGCGCGAAGGAATGGAACCACTATGGCGGCGACGCGGGCGCCTCGCGCTACTCGCCGGCCAGCCGGATTACCAAGTCGAACGTGAAGAGCCTGAAGGTGGCGTGGACACACAAGACGGCAGACTCGAACGCCCGGCCCGCCACCTCGATCGAGTGCACGCCCATCGTCGTCGACGGCGTGCTGTATCTCACCACCGCCCGCGTGAAGGTACAGGCGCTGGACGCCGCTTCCGGAAAACTGTTGTGGACCTTCGACCCCGGTGAAGGCGTGGCCGCGCGCCGCGCGCCGGGTGTCAACCGCGGCGTCTGTTACTGGGAAGAGGGCGACGACAGGCGCATATTCGCCACCTATCGCGACCAGCTTTGGGCGATCAACGCCAAAACCGGAAAACCCGTGGAAGGCTTCGGCGCCAAGGGCATGCTGGATCTGAAGGAAAACTTTGATCACGACATGAAGGGCCTGACGTTTAAACACTCCTCGCCTGTTGTCGTGTTCAAGGACGTCGTGATCACGGGCGGCGGAGGCGGCGAGGGCCCGTATCCGGAAGCGCCCGGCCACATCCGCGGCTGGGACGCCAAGACCGGCCAGCGCCGCTGGATCTTCCACACCATTCCCAAGCCCGGCGAGTTCGGCCATGAGACCTGGTCCGGCGATTCGTGGAAGTATACAGGCGGCACAAACAACTGGGGCGGCATGAGCGTCGACACCAAGCGCGGCCTCGTAATTGCCGGCATCGGCTCGCCGAGTTTCGACTACTGGGGAGGCAACCGGTCCGGAGACAATCTGTTCGGCAACTGCGTCCTGGCGATCGACGCGCTGACCGGCAAACGGAAATGGCATTACCAGATCGTCCGCCATGACATTTGGGACTACGACATGCCATGCCAGGCCGCCGTCATCACCATGAAGTATGGCGGCAAGACCGTGGACGCCGTGGTGCAACCGACTAAGCAGGCGTTTCTGTTCTTCCTGGACCGCGAAACCGGCAAGCCGGTTTATCCGGTGGAGGAGCGCTCGATTCCCGGTTCGAAAATGCCGGGCGAGGTACTGGCAAAGTCGCAGCCGCATCCCCTAAAACCGCCGCCCGTGTCGCGCATCGGCTGGCAGGAGGATTGGATCACCGACATTAGCCCGGAGGCGCGCGCGCACGTGAAGGCGATTGTCGACAAATTGGAGCACGGCAAACTCTTCCATCCGGCTCCCATGAGCGGCGGCATTATTCATCCCGGCTTCAGAGGCGGCCCGTTGTGGGGCGGATGCAGTTTCGACCCGAAGCGGAATTGCGTCTTCATCAGCTCCGATGAAACGACGAACTGGATTTCGTTCGAGGAGTCCAAGCCAGGAATGAACGTCAAATACGCTCTATCGAACCGGCGCGAACTACTGGATCACGAAGGTTACCCGGGTATCAAGCCGCCGTGGGGCTACATGACGGCGATCGATCTGGAGAAGGGCGATTTCAAATGGCGTGTTGTGAACGGCGAGTTCAAGGAACTCACGCGGCGCGGCGTAAAGAAGACCGGAACACCTTCGCATGGCGGCTGCATCTGCACCGCGGGCGGAGTCGTCTTTATGGCTGGAACCTTCGACAAGATGATTCGCGCGTTCGACTCCGACACCGGTGAGGTATTGTGGCAGTATGAGTTGCCGGCGGGCGGATTCGCCACGCCGATGACCTACGAAGCCGGCGGCAAGCAGTACGTTGTGATTGCCGCCGCAGGTGGAAAGAGCGGTTCCGAAGCCAACGATGAGTTTATTGCGTTTTCTCTGTAGCGCGGCGCTGCTCGCCGCCCAGGACAGGGAGTACAAGCCCAAGGAAGAGAAGATTCCGGGCCCGCCCATTGAGCAGCCTATCGCGTATAGTCACAAGGTGCATGCGGGGCGACTCGGCATAAAGTGCACGATGTGCCACACCATACCCGCCGCGTCCGATGACGGCTTCCGGGCCACCTTCCCATCCGAGAGGACTTGCATGGGCTGCCACGCATCCATCAAGAAAGATTCGCCCGCCATTCAGATACTGGCGGAGTTCGCGGCAAAGAAGGAGGCGGTGCCCTGGAAGCGCGTCTACCGCGTTCCCGACATCATCTGGTTCAGCCACAGCGTTCATGTGAAGGAGGCGAAGGTGGAGTGCGCTACCTGCCATGGCGACGTGGCGCAGCGCGACGTGCTGTTTCAGGAAAAGTCCGTGGGAATGATGGCCTGCATGGCCTGCCACGCAGAACACAAGGCGCCGAACGGCTGCGATACTTGTCATTCCAGCCAATGAAGACATGGAAGCTGACGCTGGAGTACGACGGCACGAAGTACAGCGGATGGCAGGAACAAACGAACGCACGCACCGTGGCCGGCTCGCTTCGCGCCGCGATTGAGGATCACCTCGGCGCCGGGATCGAGTTGATGGGCGCGGGCCGGACCGACGCCGGCGTCCACGCGCTTGGCCAGGTGGCGCACGTGCGAGTGCACCGGCCCGGACGGCACGACACGCGAACGCTGCACCGCGCCTGGAATGAGCGCCTGCCATCGGACATCTCGATTCTCGAGATCGAGGACGCGCCACCCAAGTTCCACGCCCGCCACGATGCCACCGCTCGAACGTATCTCTACCAAATTGCCACGCGCAAGACGGCGTTTCATAAGCGGCACGTCTGGTGGATCAGGGAGCCGCTGGATCTGGAGGCGATGCAGCGGTGCGCCGCGCTATTCACGGGCCGCCACAACTTCTCCCGCTTCGCCCAACGCGATCCGTCCCGTCCGGAGGAATCGCCCATCGTCGTGGTGAATCACGCTGAGGTTTTCGCCGACGACTTTTTGATCCTGTTCCGCGTCGACGCCTCACATTTCCTGTGGCGCATGGTACGACGGCTGGTGGGTGTAACGGTCAAGGCCGGCTTGGGCGAGTTGACGATCGCCGGCGTCGAGACGCTTGTGTCCGGCGCGCAGTCGTCCCACGACGTGGCTGCCTGGACCGCGCCGGCGGCGGGGCTGTTTTTGGAGTCGGTGCGGTACTCGTAAGGCTTTGTAGGAGGCACCCCCCTATCCTTCGTTTCGACAGAACGGTTGTTATCTCGAAAAAATGGGGCGGGGGCGGGTCAGCACGATTTTTGCGGAGTTAAGCCGTTCGCGGGGGAACATGGCGCGGTGTCTGGGCGGGCGAAGTGGTTCACCGGTCCTTGCCCGTGGCCCAGGCCTGGGTTGGTGCGGATCGCTTCAGAGATGAATGCTTTGGCGCCGGCCAGGGCGTCGTGGAGAGCCAGGCCGCGGGCGAGGTTGGCCGTGATGGCCGCCGAATAGGTACAACCGGTGCCATGGGTGTTCTGGGTGTCGATGCGTTCCGACTCGAACCAATGCACGGACTCGCGTGTGACCAGCAGATCCGCGGCGCGGCCCTCCAGGTGGCCGCCCTTCACCAGCACCGCGAACGGGCCATGGTCCAACAGGCGCAGGCCGGCCTCCAGCATCTGTTCGCGCGTCACCACTTCGATTTCCGCCAGCGCCGCTGCTTCGTGCAGGTTGGGCGTCACCAGCAGAGCTTTCGGAAGCAGCACGCGGCGGAGCGCACCGCGCGCATCGGCGTCGATCAGCGGCGCGCCGTGTTTCGAGATCATCACCGGATCGACGATCAAAGGGACGGTGCCAACGGTGGCAGCGACGGCCGCAATGATGCCGGCGTTACCCATGGCGCCAGTCTTGGCAGCGGCGGGCGGAATATCGGCGAGCACGGCTTCGATTTGCGCGGCAATCAGCGCGGGGTCCAGGCATTCGACGCGCGTGACGGCGCGAGTGTTCTGCACGGTAAGGAGCGTGACGACGGCCTCTCCGTACACACCGTGCTGATGAAACGTCTTGAGGTCGGCCTGGATCCCGGCGCCGCCGCTCGGATCCGAGCCGGCGATCGTGAGAGCCACCGGCGTCATGGAATGTTGATTCGCTGCAACTCGGTCCGGCCGATGTTGTTCGCCAACTCGATCAGTACCGAACCCACCATTGTCGCATCGCCCGTAACCGGGAAGACCGCGCGGAGGCGAAACGCGCCGCCGGCCGGATCGCCTGCGTAGTAAGCGCGGAACTCTTCCTCAAACCGGGCCGTGATGACGCCGCCGATGGGATTGCCGGCGCGATCGGCGAAGCGAAAGTTCGCCGAGCCGGCGGTGCGGGTGTTGTCGTAACCGGTGATGACGATAGCGATCGAAGAGCCCTCGCGGCTGGCTGTGACCTGATCGACGGCGATAATCGTACGTGGAAAGTTGATCGTGTCCACGCTCGCGCCGCCCTCGGTAGTTGCAGTGAGAGTCAGCCGGCCGGCAGTAGTGCCGGTCTGTAGTATGGCTTCGGGTTTCCCGTCGAACTCGGCCTGGATGGTTCCCGCCGGGACCAAAAAGGGGATTTCACGGGCGCCGTTATGAAACTGAATAGCCGGATCGGTAGAGCCTCCGGAGAACGTGACGGAAAGAGTTCCGGTGGCATCCATGGGCAGAGGCCGCTCAAGGTTCACGCGAATGGGGAGTTGCTCGGCGTGTTTCGGAGTGGCCAGGCTGCGCTGAATGCGGGGCGGGCCGATCCGGGGCTGGGCGACGATGGCCATTAGAGGGAGCCGGCGCACGCCCGCTTCCAGCGTTCCCCGAAAAGACCCTTCGGCAGTAGCCGTGTAGATTATGCGCACTTGAATGGAGGCGCCGGGAGCGAGGCTGGCGGAAGGTGGACCTTCGTAACGGAACCCCGCTCCGGTTACGCGCAAGGAGTCCAGCGGCATCGCGGCCGGGAGGGGATTCCGCAGGTTGAGTACATAGGAGAGAGTCTCGCCGACGAAGGCGTCAAAGGCCAAGCCGGAGGGCGGGATGGGGACGATCAGGACGCCGCGAATGAGCACCACCTCGGCGGCGACGGCGGCGGTTGCCCGCACAATCGAAGTGAACGAACCGGCAACCAGGCTGGCGCTGTAGGAGCCCGGTGCGGTGGGCAAGAAACGGATGGCGAAGTCGTGGGTGGCCCCGGACTGCAAGGCGAAGGGGACGAAAGGCGCCGCCAGGGAAAAGCCCGCTCCACCGATGGAGAGATCGTTGATGGCAATTGGAGACGCGCCAAGGTTGGCGGCACGCAGGCGCGCTTCGAAGACCTCGCCGGAAGCGACCGTGCCGAGGTTCAGAGTGGCTCCGATGAGTTCGACGCCGGACTCCCGAACGATGCCGACCTGCAATTGCGCGGCCAAGGGCAATACCGAGAGACAAAAAAGGAGCGGCTTCATGGCTGGCGGCTCCGGGCGGGCAGAATGTAGAGTGTCACGCGGTTGGGGGTTAGACGGAGCAGGTGCCCGTCGAAGTGCGCCCAGTCCTGGCCGGCCGCGGTCAGGGAGCCGGGAGGATTCGGGCAGTCGACGGATTCGGCCGTTCCATCGGGCTGGGTGACGGTCAGCGAGCCCGCGCGCCACTCGATGGCGCGGCCGGCGATGAGCAGGCCGGCCTCTTTGGCTTCGACGATCCGCTCACCGTTCCAGGCGACGGCGCGGGAATCAGGAAGAGTCGCGGTGCGGCCCCGAAAGACAGCGCTCTCGGCCTGCACGGCGAGAACATCCTGCACTGCGCCGTGGCGAACGAGGAGCCGGCCGGGCTCCAGGCGCCATTCGATTTCGCCGTCGAAGGAGTAAGCCAGCAGCCTTTCGCCGCTTTCGCCACGAAGAAAGTTGCCGGCTAAACCGTAGACCCGCGTGAGTTGCCCGCCGTCCAGAACGACTGCGACCGGAGGAGCTTCGACACCGAAGAGCCCAGCCAGGAGTAGTGCGGTGAACTTCATGGCCGGCCTATCGTAACGGTTGGATTTCCAATTCCGGCCGTGACTGCGGGCGGTGGGGATACGACGGCTGGAGGCGCGGCAGGAACCGGGGCGCGGCCGCCGTTTGTCACGGCAGCGACACCGCCGGCGGCGGCCGCGCCGACCAGCGCCGCGACCACGACCCACTTGCCGCGCGGAGCGGATTCGATTCTGCGGGGCGGGACGGCAGCAGGCGTGACGCCATTGGACGGGGCAGTCAGTTGGACGGTGGCCATGACGCCGGCGCGGGAGTCCCCCTTGCTGGCGGTGATGCGCAGCGAAACAGGCCCAAGGGTGCGGCCCCATTGAATTCCGCGAATTGAAACCCTGCCGTCAGGACCGGTAACTAATACCTCCGTCCGGAGACCGGAGGGGAACTGACCGGTTGCGCCCTCTTCCGGGAGCCGCACGCTCACGGCCGCGCGATCGACGGGTTCGCCGGACTCACCCGTCAGCAGCACGACGAGCGGTTGCGTGGAACGAGAACCGGCAGTGTGGACAGCGCCATCGCCGTCCACGACGCGAATTCGCAACATTGGGACCGTGGACGGGCCGGGATTCTGGACTTGCCCTCCGTCTTCCTCGGCGGGGGGGGACGGAGAAGGCGATTTGAGCCGCCAGCGCCAGCGCTAACACGTGGCGGGCGGCAAGCCGCCGGGAATACATGAACTACTGTGTCTGTTCGACAGGCTCCTGGCCCGCGGTAACGCGAGCGTTATAGTCTTCGATGGGTTGAACAACCCGGAGAAGCACGGCGGTAATATTGTCAGGACCGCCGGCGGCACGGGCGCGATCAATGAGATTGCGCCCCTTGGTTTCGAGCGTTTCCTCGTTGGCGAAGATTTCTTCAATGCCGTCATCGCCGACGACACCGTGCAGACCGTCGCTGCAGAGAAGGAACTCCATTCCTTCCGACAGCTCGACGACGTAGGAATTGATGCGCAACTGATCGCTGACGCCGATGGCCATGGTCAGCACGTGGCGCATGGGGTGGGTCTTCAGTTGGGCTTCTTCAATCCCGAGCTTGCGGCCCACTTCCTGCACCCAGGTCTGATCTTCTGTGATGACGATCAGTTGGCCCTGGTGGTAGATATAGGCGCGGCTGTCGCCGACGCTAGCGATGTAGGCCTGCTTACCGGTGTCGAGGACAGCGGTGAGGGTGGTCCCCATGCCTTCGAGGTTGGTATCGGCGGATGCGGCGTTCAGCACGCGCCGATTGGCCTCTTCAAGCGCGGTGATTAGCAGTTTCGGGTCATAATCACCCGCGTGCCAGACCACCTCGCCCACGGTTTCCGCGGCAAGTTGGGACGCACATTCGCCGGCTTGGGCACCGCCCATACCGTCTGCAACAAGGAATAGACCCAACGACGGCGCGAGGAGGTAATAATCCTCGTTGTTTGGCCGAACGCAACCAGGGTCAGATAGGCCGAAGGCTTCGAGCATGAACTTTCCGATTATACGTCACGGGGATGACCGGGATTGGTCACCCTAAAGGATAACGCGCAAACCGAGCTGAAAAACCCTCCCGTCATTCAAAGTATTTGTGATTTTTCCGAATGCGGGGGAGGTGAAGTTGCGTTGGGGCTCGTCGAATTGGGGGGTATTGAAGCCGTTATAGGCCTCGCCGCGGAGCTGAATGGAGGCCTCGCGATGCAGAGGTAAACGCCAGTTTTTCTGTAAAGCCAGGTTCCAATTCGCGATTCCACCCTTCCGCATGACGTTCCGGCCGAGGTTGCCGCGGACGCTGCCGACAGGAATCGTAGTAAACTTGTCGCGGCTGAGGATTAGAGGGGCGGCGTCCGGATGGCTTATGGTGCGGCCGAGAATCGAGGGGTCGAGGATGTTTGGCCGGTCGCCGCCGCTGCCATCCACGTTGCCGATACCCGGCGCATCGGCACCGATGTAGAGGGTGAAGGGCGTGCCGCTTCGGAAGTTGCTGACGCCTGACAATTGTAGTCCTTGCCAGGGGAGATCGTAGAGCCAGCGAAGGCCGAAGGCGTGGGTGGTGTCGAAGTTCGAGAGGCCTTTGCGGTCTCCGGTATTGTCGTATTGGTACTGCGCGCGGCCGTTGAGCATGTCGCGGTTGGCGGCCGTGGCGGTGAAGTCGACGCCGGTATCGATGGCTTTTCCGAACGTGTAGGTGACACCGAGCGAAAGGCCCTTGCGGTACGGCAGATCGTAGGCCGCCTGCCCGCCGTCATAGTAGGCGATGCCGTTGTTCTGAATGGTGCGGAGTTCGGAAAAATTCGGATCGGGGCGGCGCTGATTGATGGTGGCCGTGGTGTAGGGAAACGCCGGGTTCGGCACGGCGCGATTCAGTACGATGCCGGTGAGAAGTTTTATGGACCGGCTGCCTGTGTAGCCGAAGCGCAGAGTACCGCGCGTGGCCGACTGGCGTTCGAAGGCGAGCGTGTAGAGATGGGCGTAGGGCGTGCGAAGATCGGGCGAGAGTACGCTGAGCGCGGGCTGGGAGTCGACCGGGTTCGCGGTGAGGTTGCGGAGGGGATCCAGAAGATCCGGATTGTTCAACGAGATGTAGGCGGCGTATGGAGGGTTCGAGCGAACCTGCTGGTACGTCACCGGCGGAATGGGCGAGAAGTTCAAGGCGTACAGGGTGCGCAGCGTCCACTTATCGCGGAACCGCCAGGCGATGCTGGCCCGGGGCGCAAGGTTATTGCAATCGCAGACATAGGGTACGTCGCCCCGGCCCGTGACTTCAAACGGCGAGCCGTCCGGGCTGTAGCGCAGGCCCAGGTAGACTTGCAGCAACGGGCGCAGGCGCAGGCGGGAAGCGAAGTAGAGGTTCCCGCTGGATTGCCGGAAGCCGCGGGTGAGATCGCCGAGGACGACCTCATACGTGGTGGGCAGGCCGGCACGGAAGTTCTCAATCGAAGTGCGGCCGAAATTGTTTTGGAATTGAAAGAGGCCGCGAAGATTGTTGGCCTCCAAACCGTTGACCTGTAATCGGGCGTAGTCGCCGCCCAGATAGATCTGCCGTTTGCCGCCGGCCAGACTGCGTGTGTAGCCGAAGCCGTTGCGAAAGGTGTTCTGGGTCCGATCGACCGGAAAATTCGAATCCGGTCCCAACTCCTCAATCTGAAAACCGAACCGGACGCGCGGGCCGACGGAGTTAGGCTCGGGAGTAAGCAGGGAGTGGGCCTGCTGGAATTGGGAATGGGCCTGAAGGCCGCCCTGGGTGAAAGAGAGGCGGCCAGTGTGGTTCCGCAAAGTGGTGTCCGGATTTTGCCCGGCCACGAGCTGAAACGCATCGATATACTGACGATTTGTGGCGTAGAAAAGGGCGAACGGTTTCCAGTCGTGACGGACATTGAAATCGCTCTCGTTGATTCGCTGCGGCGCGTTGGTGTTCAGAGCGCGGGGGTCGAAATCGGTGCGATTCGGTGGGGAGGCGGGAAAGGCGGCGAAGAACTTTTCGACCAAAGCACGGACCCGGGGATCCGTGGCGGTGGGCGAGCGCTCCTCAATGAGAGGCACCAGGACATTACCGTTCACCATTCCACGAACTCTTCGCTGGCCGAGATTGACGGTGAGATACCCGGCTTTCCGGAGGCTGCCCGTGGTGCGGCCGCCGAAGGCATTTTGGCGGGCGGGCTGCACGCCCCCGACTTGAAAGAACGCACGGGCATTGAGGACGCTGTTCTGATGGCGATGATACATCTCGCCGTGCCAACCAGCCGGCTTTGAGGGGACGGCCATGCTGAAGCCGCCCGAGGCTGGGCGGCCCTGGTCCGCGGCGAAGTACTGGGCATCAGCGGGAGCTTCGGTAATGAGCGCGACCTGGCTACCCGCGCGAATGTTCGCTTCTTTGGCGGCGTTGGTATCGATGAGATACACGGCCACGTTCTCATTCCGCATGGCGTTGGAGCTGAGCCTCTGCGGTTTGGCCGGCGGCGGCGGCGGATTGCCTGGAGTTTGCGCAAGAAGCGTTGCCACGCTCAGCGCAAGACAAGATACCCTCACTTTTTTTCGATCAGCGCTTTCAGCTGGCGGAACACCGTCTCTTCGTAGTCTTCCTTCATACGCTCCAATCCCTCGTACTTCGGATCACCGGATTTGGGGCCTTGGTTGCGAAGGCAGAGGCCCAACAGCGCTGTGGCGTCCTTGTCGTCCGGGATTCGTTCGAGCACGGCGCGAAATTCGGCCGCCGCATCGTCGAAACGCTTCGCGTGCCACAGCGCGTAAGCAAGATCGAAGTGATAGTCCGGATCGGCCGGGTCCCCTTCAAGAGCCTTTTCAAAATTCGAAATAGCGGCATCCCACTTCGCTTGGCGAAGCTGGCTGGCCCCCAGGTTACAGAAGACCTCGTTGAGCGGCACATGGGAAAGGACGGTCAGAAACAGATGCTCAGCAGAGCCGTACTCGCCAAGATAGTGGCGGGAGATGGCCTGATAGTACATCGCTTCGAAGTAATGGGCATCGGCCCGGCCGACGCGCTCAAACCAGCGGGCGGCCTGCTGGTAGTCTTCGTTGTCCCAGTAATGGAGCCCAAGCTGGAAGCAGGGCTGCGAGTAGCTGGGGTCCAAACGGGCCGCTTGCGTAAAGTGGCGATGGCGGGCGAGCGTGTCCTTGGATTGCAGGCCTCGAATGAAGTTCTCGATGGCATCAACGCGGACACGCGCCCGGCGTTCCAGGAACTCTGGCTCAGTGCCCGCGGCGTTCGGCGACACCGTATTTAGGACCCGCCACGCCAGTCGGTCCTGCAAAACGGCAAGATCCTCGAGCAGGCCGCGCTCGACGATTTCCGGCGATTGGCGGAGGTACTTGCGGTCGATCACGCGAGCGGTGAGCACGAGCTGGGCCTTGGAGCCGGGAGTGTTCTGGACCTCAAACTTGCCGAAAGCGGCGTGCGTGGCGTCCAGTTCGTCGGCGACGCGCAGGACCGATGCGCGGGTTAGGACGATGTTCGAGGGCAGACCGAGGCGATCCATCGCACCGGCTCGGTCGTTACGATCAATAGCGACCAGTCCAGCGGCGTGCACGGCGTCGAGAATATTCTCCGAGACCGCCTCCCCGAGCCACTCCACGCTGGTATCGCCGGAGGAGTTTATCAATGGAAGCGCTACGGTCGACTGGGCCCGGCAAAGGAAGGGCAGCAGAACGATCAAGAGCGCCGCAGGAGCGAAGCGCGGCATCTTTCCCTTATTCTACCGCCCGGCCGGTTACTTCAGCGGTTTCACGCGGATGTTGCGGTAGTAGATCGTCGAACCGGGGTCGTGCGCCTGCAGCGCGAAGGTGGCGCCGGCGCCGATGACGCGGCCTGGATTTCCTTGCGGACCCTTCCAATCGGCGGGCTGGGTCCAGTCCGTCACCTTCTTGCCGTTCACGATCACGGTGACCTGACCGCCCTTGACGATAATGTGCTCGGTAAACCACTCGTTATCCTTGAACGGCTCCTTGTTGTCCTGCACGTTGTAGAGGCCGCCGGATTTCTTCCAATCCCGGTGCGAGTTGTTCACCTGCACCTCGAAACCCTTTTCGGGCCAATTGGTTTCCTGATACGCAGTGTGGAAGTAAATGCCGCCGTTGGAGTTTTCCTTGGTCATGACGTCCACTTTGAGCTCAAAGTTCTTGAAGGCAGGAGCCTTGCCTTTGAAGGGGCCGGTGAAGTAGAGGTGACTGCGCTTGCCATTGGCGACAATGGCGCCGTCCTTTACCTGGAACGCGTCTTCGTTCTCCTTGGCCTTGGTCCAGCCTGTCAGGTCCTTTCCGTTGAACAGAGCCGTGAAGCCCTTTTCGGGCTTGAGCGGCGGATCGGCGGCAAACAGAGCGCCGCAAACGAGGGAAGCGATGAAACCTATACGCATGATCTAAACTCTACCAATTCGTTGAGTATGATGGGAACGATGCGCTGCGTTGTTGTTTTGTGTATTCTCCTTATGCCCGCATGGAGTCAGCCCAACGTACGGGCCATTCTCGACAAGTACTGCACCGGGTGCCACAACGCCTCTGGGCGGGCCGGCGGCTTGGCGCTGGACAGCGCTTCCGAGATTGGCGGATTGCACTGGGAACGGGTGCTGCGGCGGCTGCGCGCGCGGTCAATGCCGCCGGCCGGAACGCCCCGGCCTGCCGAGGCAGCCTACCAGTCGGCCGTGGCGTCGATCGAGGCGAAGCTGGATGCCGATTTCGCCGCGAAGCCGAATCCGGGCCGGACCGGCACCTTCCGGCGGCTGAACCGCACAGAGTATCACAACGCGATCCGGGATCTGCTGGCGTTGGACGTGGACATCAACGCGTTGCTTCCGAGCGACGACGCTTCATACGGATTCGACAACGTCACGGTTGGCGATCTGTCGCCCGCGCTGCTGGAGCGCTACCTGAATGCCGCGCGGCGGATCAGCCGGATCGCAATCGGCATTCCGGGGAAAGCACCCGGCGGCGAGACGGTTTTGGTTCCGCCGGATCTGACGCAGGAACAACACTTCGACGGGATGCCGCTAGGGACGCGCGGCGGACTGGCCGTGCCCTACACGTTCCCCGTGGACGGCGAGTATGAGTTCTCGGTTCGGCTGGCGCGCGATCGGAACGAACATGTTGAAGGACTTCGCGGGAAACACGAGGTCCTGCTGCTGCTGGATGGCGAGCCGCTGCAGACGTTTCCGGTCGCGGCGCCGCCCATCGGAAAGGACCATCAGCATGTCGACGCGCATTTAAAGCTAAAGGTCCACGTCAAGGCCGGGCCGCATACGGTCGCCGCGACTTTTCCGCGCAAGGCGTTTCCGGTGATCGAGACCGAGCGGCAGCCCTATGAGGCGCACTTCAATTTCTACAGGCACCCGCGCATCCAGCCGGCCGTTTACTCGGTGACGGTGAACGGGCCGTTCACGGTGACAGGCGCTGGCGCGTCACCGAGCCGGAAACGAGTCCTGGTTTGCACGCCAACCGGCGCCGCGGACGAAGAGACGTGCGCGAAGAAGATTGTCGCTGCACTTGCCCGGCACGCGTACCGGCGTCCAGTCACCGCTAAAGACTTGGCGGCTCCGCTGCGATTCTTTCGTGAGGGCCGTGCCGGCGGCGGCTTTGAGACCGGCGTTGAGATGGCTTTGCGTTCGGTGCTGGTGAGCCCGGACTTTCTCTTCCGTGTGGAGCAGGACCAGGGTCCCGGGGTGTATCGCGTATCCGCGCTGGAATTGGCTTCGCGCCTCTCCTTCTTTCTGTGGAGCAGCATTCCGGACGACGAGTTACTGCGGTCCGCCGAGACCGGGGCGCTGCATCAACCAGCCATGCTCCAAAAACAGGTGCGGCGGATGCTGGCCGATTCGCGGGCGAAATCGCTCGTGACTAATTTCGCCGGGCAGTGGCTGTATCTGCGCAATTTGCAGCAGACGCTGCCGGATATGCGCCTTTTTACGGACTTCGACGACAATCTGCGGCAAGCGTTCCGCACCGAAACGGAGCTGTTCTTCGAGAGCATTTTGCGGGAAGACCGCAGCGTTCTGGATCTGTTGCGTTCGAACTATACCTATGTGAACGAGCGTCTGGCCAAGCACTACGGGATTCCGAACGTTTATGGAAGCCGTTTCCGGCGTGTGGACCTGCCGGCGGACTCAAACCGGGGCGGGTTGCTGCGGCAGGGCAGCATTTTGACCGTCACCTCCTACGCGACGCGCACCTCGCCCGTGATTCGCGGTAAGTGGATTCTCGACAACTTGCTGGGTGTGCCGCCGCCTGCGGCGCCTCCCAACGTTCCCGCCTTGAAGGAACGCGTGATCGGAAACAACCTGACGATGCGTGAGCGGCTGGCGGAGCATCGGAAGAATCCGGCGTGCTCAGGCTGCCACAACTTGATGGATCCGGTGGGCTTTGCGATGGAGAATTACGACGCCGTCGGCCGGTATCGAACGGCGGAAGAGAGTGGCCAGGCGATCGATAACTCGGGCGGCCTGCCGGATGGCAGCAAGTTCCGCGGTGTGGAGGGATTGGAGAACGCACTGCTGAAGTACAGCGATCTTTTCGCCGGGACGTTCGCCGAGAAAATGATGACCTACGGGATCGGGCGCGGCATGGAGCATTTCGACGGGCCGGCGGTGCGGAAGGTGGTGGCCTCGGCCAAGGCCCAAAATTACAAGTTTTCTTCCTTCATAATGGGAATCGTCGGAAGTACGCCGTTTCAGATGAGGAGAGGCCAATGATTATCACACGCAAGACCCTGGATCGCCGCACGCTGTTGCGTGGCGCGGGTTCGGCAATCGCATTGCCGTTGCTGGATGCCATGACGCCCGCGCTAAACGCGGCGAAGGCGGCCAAGCCCATCAAGCGCCTCGGCTATGTGTATGTGCCGATGGGTTCGACGATCGCCGAGTGGACACCGGCGTGCCCGCACGGCAAGTTGACGGAGCTGTCTCCGACGCTGCAGTCGCTGGAAGCGATGCGCGACCAGGTGACGGTAGTGACCAATATGGAGTTACGCAATTCCTATCCAGGTACGCACGCCACGTCGAATGCCGGGTTTCTCTCCGCGGCCACCGCCAAATGGACAGAGAGCACGGACTATTATTTAGGCACCACAGCGGACCAGGTGGCGGCGAAGACGCTGGGTAAGGACACGCGCCTGCCTTCGCTGGAGCTGGCCATGGACATGATGAGCATGGTGGGGCAGTGCGACAACGGCTACGCTTGTGTTTATCAGAACAACCTCTCCTGGTCGTCGCCGACATCGCCGCTTCCGGCCGAAGCACATCCGCGCGTGGCTTTCGAACGGCTGTTCGGCGAAGGCGGCAGTGCGGCCGACCGGCGCCGCGAAGCCAAACAAGACGCCAGCCTGTTGGATGCGGTCCGTGAGCGGATTGCCGAGCTGCAATCAAAGTTGGGACCCTCCGACAGAACTCGCGTGAGTATGTATTTGGACTCCGTTCGCGAGGTGGAGCGCCGGATTCAGAAGGCCGAAGCCGAAGCGGCGAACACGGCGCTGCCGGATTTGGACCGCCCCGTCGGCGTTCCGGCGGCATACGCCGATCACGCAAAGCTCATGTTCGACCTGCAGCTGCTGGCGCTGCAGGGCGACGTGACCCGTGTGATCTCCTTCCAACTGGCGAGAGAGACATCGAACCGGACCTACCCGGAAGTTGGCGTGACCGAAGCCCACCACCCGCTGACGCACCATGGCAACAACCCCGTGAAGATGCTGCGCGTCGCCAAGATCAACGCCTTCCACGTTTCGCTGTTCGCATATCTGTTAAAGCGGCTGAAGGAGACGCCGGACGGGGGCGGATCCCTGCTGGACAGCACACTGTATCTTTACGGAAGCGGTATGGGCAACCCTGACAAGCACGATCACACGAACCTGCCGGTTCTGGTAGCGGGCGGACGCGGCGGGCGGCATGTTCGCTTTGACAAACCGGTTCCGATGGCCAATCTGCACCTGACGATGCTGGAACGCGCTGGCGTCAACATCGACAAGTTCGCCGACAGCAACGGGCGAATCGTCGATCTCGGCGAACCCTTGGCGCTCTAATGCGCGCCGCGGCCCTAATTCTTACAGCCGGCCTGTGGGCCGCCACGGATGGAACGACTGCGCTGCACAAGGCGGCGCACGCCGACGATGCGGCGAAAGTGAAGGCTCTGCTGGCGCAGGGGCTGGACCCAAAAGCGGCGAACAGGTACGGCATGACGCCGTTGGCGCTGGGCTGCGAAAACGGCAACGCGGAAATCGTAGAACTGCTGCTGAAGGCCGGGGCGGACCCCAACGCGGCGCTGCCCGGCGGCGAAACGGCGCTGATGACCGCGGCCAGAACGGGAAAGACCGGCGCAATGAAGGCGTTGCTGAAAGCGGGCGCGAACGTCCACGCCAAGGACGACGGGCGGGGCCAGACCGCATTGGTTTGGGCCGCGGCCGAAGGCCACGCCGAGGCGGTGGCGCTGCTGATCGAGTTTGGCGCGGATTACAAGTTCCGGTTGCGTTCCGGATTTTCCACCTTCCTGCTGGCTGTGCGGAACGGCCGTACGGAAGTTGTGAATACGCTGTTGAAGGCGGGTGCAAATCCGAATGACGTGGTCAGCGAGCGCTCCGGCCCGGGCCCGCGGGAGGGCATTAGCGCCTTGACTCTGGCTGTCATCAACGGTCACTTCGACCTGGCGTCGCGGCTGCTGGACGCGGGAGCCGACCCTAACCATATGGGTTCGGGGTTCTCGGCGCTGCATGTCCTGACCGACGTTCGCAAGCCCGGCGTTGGCGACAACGATCCCGGGCCGATTGGCTCCGGGCGGATGACGAGCCTGGAGCTAATCCGCAAGTTGAAGGAGAAGGGCGCGAACCTGAACGCGCGAATGACAAAGAAGGTGAACATCGGGGCGACAGGTCTGAATACCCTGGGCTCCACGCCGTTCCTGCTAGCGGCGCGGTCGGCCGATGTGGAAATGCTGAAATTGTTGGCCGAACTTGGCGCGAATACCAATGAGCCGAACGAGGACAAGTCCACGCCGTTAATCGTTTGCGCCGGCCTGGGCACGCGGTCGCCGGGTGAAGACGCGGGCACGGAAGAAGAAGTGCTAGATGCTCTGAAGTTGCTGCTGGAGCTGGGCAACGACATCAACGCCGTGAACGCGAACGGAGAGACGGCGATGCATGGCGCGGCGTACAAGAACTATCCAAAGGTGGTTGAGTACCTGCATGAGCGGGGCGCCAATCCGGTGATTTGGAACCAGAAGAATAAGTTTGGCTGGACCCCTCTGCGAATCGCCGAGGGGTACCGTTTCGGCAACTTCAAACCATCCCTGGTTACGGTGGAAGCGTTCCAACGGGTGATGAAGGCGGGCGGTATCGCGGCGATTCCGTACAAGTAGTCCAGGCTTGCAACATTTCGTCTTCCCGCGTAGTCTAGGCTTTGTGACACGTCGAAAAATTCTAATGTCCTCCGTTTGGCTGCCCGTTCTCGCGCAGGGAGACGGCAGGGCCCGCGCCGACGCGGAACAGTGGCTGGCGTTGGTGGATAACGGCAAGTACCGTGATTCGTGGAAAGAGGCGAGTAAGCCCTTCCGCACGCAGGTGACAGCGGAGGAGTGGGAGCGCCAGGTGCGCGCGGTCCGCGAGTCGATCGGCTCGCTCGCATCGCGTAAGCTAGCCTCGTCGAAGGCGGCCAAAACGCTGCCCGGCGCGCCGGACGGCGACTACGTGGTAATGATGTTCGAGGCAAAATTCACCAAGAAGGAAAGCGCCATCGAAACCGTGGTAGTGAGCCTGGAATCCGGCCATTGGCGGGTGGCCGGCTACTTCATTCGATAAAATACCCGGCGCCGCGATCCAGCGCCGGGATAAAAGGATTTGCAAACGAAACCGTCGAGAACTTTCGCCGGCTAACCTCTGTGTTCGCCGGCGAATCCCTCCGATGGCGCGGAGAGCTTGCCCGGTCAGCGCATGAATCCGATCGTCGGATTCGAGAAGTTGCGCAGATTCGGAAAGACTGTGTTGAGGTCTGCGGCCGAGAGACCGAACCAGGAAGCGAGCGTAGCGCCGTACTGGTCCAGCGCCGTTGTGGGAATCCAGAGGCCGCGGCTGCCAGCATCGTCGGGACCGCGCAGAGCGTGTGTGGGGAACGTGCCGAACGCCTCGCCGCCCCGGACCGCCGCCGGACCTCCTAGCACAAAGGCGTGGCTGCCCCAGGCGTGATCGCTGCCGTTGGAGCTGGATGGGTTGCCGGTGCGGCCGAACTCACTCTCGGTAAACGTGGTGACTTCGTTGGTGACGCCCATCTCGTCAGTGGCGGCAAGGAATGCGCCCAGCGCGGCGTCTACCTGGCCCATCAGGTTGTCGTGTGACGGCAGCAGGTCGCTATGATTGTCGAAGCCGCCCATGCCGCAGAAGTAGATCTGCCGGGACATCCCAAGCGCGGCGCGCACGCGAATGACCGCCGCCACCTGCTGCAACTGGCGGCCAAGGCCGGTTTGCGGGAAGACAGTGGCGATAGGCGGAGCGCTGTTCAGCGCCTGATTGATAGCGATGGAGCCGGCCACAGCGTTATTCATAACGCCGCTGGTGGAGCCTATAAGCTGCATGCCTGTGTCGAACGTCAGGATCTGTTGCATCGCCGCCTCCCGTGCGTTCATGGCGGTACCGTCGCCGAATCGTTCCAGACCGAGCGTGGAGCCGGGCATCAGGCTGATACCGCGGCTCACGGCGCCGTTCAGGAGAGCCGCGCCGCCGTTGACGGAGACGCCGAGCGGGAAGCCGGCCGGCGCTTGCGCCGACAGGATATCGGTGATGCGCCCGCCCCAGCCCGTTCCGCCGGAGATGGTTGGATTCGCTGTCTGCCATTGCTGGGTTTGATCGGAGTGCGAATATAGATTCCGCGGCAGAGTAACGGAGTTGAGATTGGCCTTGGTCGTCGGCGCGACAAGCGTGCCGACGTTGAATATCATCGCGGCCCGCTGCTCCGTGTAGAGGCGTTGCAGGTTGACGAGCCGGGGGTGGAGCCCATAGCTTGCGCCCTGCGCCGCAACGGGCCGAAGCACGTTCTGCGCCAGCGAGATGTTCGGCCGCATGGTTTGATAGGCGGCGAAGCGGCCGTCGTTCGGCACGATGGTGTTGTTGCCATCGTTGCCGCCGAACAGGAAGACGCATACCAGCGCCTTATAGTTCGGCGCGGTCTGGGCCATCGCCGACATCTGGCCGAGCCGGAGCAATTGCGCTCCCGCGCCGGCGGCGGCTAGCGTGCCGCAGTGTTTAACGAATTCACGGCGTGTTCTCATTGATTTTCTCCTTAGTGCTCGACCTGGAATTGCGAGGAGGTGAAGGCCAGATAGAAGGCGGTGCGGACTTTCTCTCTCGCGTTAGTGGGGGTAGCCTGAACGGCCGTGATGATTGCGTTTCGCATCTCCAGCGACATTGTGCCGGCAAAGGCGACCTTGTTGATCTGATTCACCAGCGCGCCGGCGTCGGCCGAAAGCGTCTCCCAAGCCGTCAGGTTCAGGTTTACGTTCGATCCGTATTGTCCCGATAGGAGACGGCCCGCGAAGTTGGCCCGGATCATCGCCGTGGCCGTAGTGTAGATTTGGAACTCCGGCGCCACCAGGTTGTTGCCGGAGAGCCGGAATCCCGGTGAGTAGTAGTTGAAGACCGACGGCGGGTGGTAGATACGCTGGCTCATCTCCGCGCTGATGTCGGACATGAAGGGCGTGTCGCTGACGGTGGCGCCTAGCGCGCGAATCTGCCGCGTGATGAACAGTGCGGGTTCGGCCAGCTTGCCCATGGACGGGCTGACCTGATTCGCTTCCGGATGGGTGAGTATCGCCCGTACGACGGCTCGCAGATCACCGCGAACGTTTTGCCCGTTGTTGTTGAACACGGCTGCGACGGCGCCTATGTAAGCCGGGCTCGGATTCGACTTCACCAGGCGTTGGATCAACTGCCGCGAGATAAAGGGCCCCACGTTCGGATGGTTGAAGATGATGCGCAGCGCGTTGTCCAGATCCTGCGCGGCGGTAAGGCCGGCCGGAACATCGGTGTTCAGGAAACGCTTTGCGCCGTTGTCGTGCAGGGACTCAACCGGCTCCATGGGTCCCACATAGAAGGGCGGGTTGATGGCCGTGGGATTGCCGGCGCGCGTGTCGGGATAGGTCCATCCGGTGAAGATGCGCGAGAGTTCGAGAACATCGCTCTGGCCGTATGTAGGCACCTGCTGGCCGTTCACCAACCGCGGCGTGCCGTCCGGATTCAACTCGAACAGGCCGATCGTGAAGAGCTGTTTCACCTCGCGGGCGAAATTCTCGTTGGGCTCGATGCCGTTGGCGGCCTTCTTGTTGTTCACCATGTCGAGGTATTCGCCCATGGCCGGTGTAAGCGTGATGTTGCGCATCAGGTCGTAGAAGTTGCCAAAGGCGCCTTCGTCGAGCGTTCGAATATAGGGAAGTAGGGCTGAGGCGCGAGTGACTTCCACGCCGCTGACTACCCAGATTTGACTCAGCGCCCAGGCGACGCGCTGGCGCAGTTGATCGTTGCCCTGCAAAGCGCGGACGAAGAAATACTCCTCTGTCCATTCCAACGATTGCGTTAGCAGCGTGTCCGGCCAGAACGTCGCCGGCGTATTGAACTGCTCGTTCAGCCAGGCGTCGATGCCGACCAGCTTTACGCGGTCGAAATCGGTCTGTGTGGGTCCCCAGGTGGCCCGTCGAAGCAGACGCCAGATCGCCTGGTCTTCGGCGGAGAGAGTCTCCGGCGGTGTGACCGGCGCCAGCGGCGTGGCCGAAGCTTCGTCCGAGCGCGGGCTCATTCCGGCTCCGTTGAGCGCAGTGACTTTATAGAAGTACTTCGTGCCGTTGGTGCGGCCCGTGTCGGTGAACGTGGTTGCGGTTAGGCCCGTCGCAACTGGGGAGGAGGACTGACCGCCGGCCGTCGTCCCGCGATAGACGTTGTAGGTTGCCGCCGTAGGCGCGGCCTGCCAATTCAACGTGACGGATTGGTTGCCGGCAGTGGCGGTGAGGCCCGCGGGCGCCGGCGGAATGCCTACCGGTGTAGCCGCAGCCTCGCCGGAGAGCGCGCCGGCGCCGGCCGAGTTCACGGCCGCCACTTTGAAGAAGTAGGCCGTGTTGTTCACCAAACCCGTGCTGACGTAGGAAGCGGTGGTGACGCCTGTCGCGACCGGCGTGGTCCCTTGCATGTTCGACGCGGTGGCGCGGTAGATGTTGTAGCTGGCGGCGCCGGCCACCGGTTCCCATTTCAAAGTGACCTTGGCGTCACCGGCGGTAGCGGCGAGGCCGGCGGGCACCGCGGGCACGGCGTTCGGCGTGGCGCTGACTTCAGACGAGCGCGGGCCGATGCCGCCGCCGTTCACGGCGGAAAGTTTGTAGTAGTACTTGACGCCGTTGGTGAGACCGGTATCGGTGACCGTGGTAGCGGTCACATTCGACAGAACGGGTGTCGCCGACTGGCCTCCTGAGGCGGTCCCGCGATACACGTTGTAGCCGGTGGCGCCCGTGACGGCGTTCCAGGCCAGCTTAACGCTTTTGTCGCCGGGGACGGCTGTGAGGCCGCCGGGCCCGGTGGGCGGCGGAACGTTCGGAGTGGCGCTCGCCTCCGGAGAACGCGGCCCGATGCCGCTGGTATTGACGCCGGCAACTTTGTAGAAGTACTTTGTGCCGTTGGTCACCGTGGTGTCGACGAATCGCAATGACGTCAGACCCATGGCGATCGGCGCGGCCGCCTGGGCGTTCGAAACGGTTCCGCGATAGATGCTGTAGGTCGCCGCGCCGGTAGCAGCGGCCCATTCGAGTGTGACGCGGGCGTCGCCACCTGTGGCGGCCAGCGTACCCGGCGCGCCGGGAAGTCCCGGTGGAGGGGGCGGCGGTGTCACATCGGAGATGCGATACAGGCGCGCGCCGGCCCAGTCTGCGTGATCGTACCCGATGCCGTCGCCGCCGTCGAGGACCACGAGCTTCAGCGTCCGTACGCCTGTGACGTTCAAGTCCACACGGCGAGCCGCGTTGCCGCCAATCATTCGGACGCTCTCAAACATTTTGACTCCGTCGCCGAGAACCTGGAATACTACCGAGCCCTTGCCCGCGGGCACTTCGTCGTCGACGCCGACGTCGGCCACGAATCGTTGAAAGCCCTTCGCGATATCGAAGACGATCTCCGACTGCGCGTGGACGCCCAAGCCGTAAGTGAATTTTCGGCCACCGATGGAGAGTTGTTTCCCATCGCGCGCCATCTGCTCACCGTTCGACATATCGCGCTCCACCGGGCCCCAGCCGGACGAGGCCGAAACCCATTTCAACTCGCTGAGATAGGGGTCAATATCCGGCGCGGGCGTGGGAGCCGGTCCGCCGGACTGCAGCACAAGATGCGCGTCGGCCCAGCTAGCCATGTCGCCGGCCGCGCCGTCGCCGCCGTTTTTCACGACGAGGCGAAGCTGGTTGCGGCCAGTTACGTCGACCCGCGCGTAGCGGCCCGGCATGTTGCCCCGCATCAATGGACTGGTGAACTCCAAAACGTTGTCCACCCAGATCTCGAATACAACGCTGCCGGCGTTTCTACCCGCGCTATCGTCCACGCCAACCGTGACGCGGAAGTCGTCGTAGAGCCGGTTCAGGTTATAGACCACTTCGCTTTCGGCTGCGACTCCAAGCCCCTTGGAGAACGGAATCCCTTCGATCGCGATGGGCCGTCCGTCGCCTGCGTTCGCGCCGCCGTTGGACATGTCGCGCTCGACCGGTCCCATGCCGTTGCGAGAGGACGCCATGGGCAGGTCGCTCAAATAGTCGACGCGCTCGGGAACGTAGAGGCGTTCCTTGGGGATCACCTGCTCGGTCTGGCCTGGATACGACCACAGAAGCTTGGCCGCGGCGTTGCCGGTGTTTTCAAAGTAGTCGAAGCGGATGCTGTAGCGCCGGCCGGACTCAAGGCGGATCTTGGGTCCACGCTTGATTGTCATCGGGTGTACGTTCCAATCGTCGATCAGTTGCTTTCCGTTGACCCAGAGGCGCGCTCCATCGTCGGCGCCGGTGGAAAACTCGTAGTCGCCCGTCACGGGTGGCTCCACCTCACCGGTCCAGCGAACAGCGAACGCGTCGACGGGGATCGCCGCGGCATACGGAGTGCCGAGACCCCAGAAAAAATCGACTTTCTGATCCGTGCGGCGCATCGTTGCGCCTCCGGAAAAGTCTTTTGTCGCGTAGTACTCGCCGTAGAGGCCAGTGCCTTTCGCGGTCTCGGGCGTTACAGCCCTAAGGTGGTCAGGTGCGAGAGCGCACACACTCAGTCCACACAGCAGCATCCGTGCAGCTTGCAAGTTATCCTCCCTGTCGGCGAAGGCCCGGCCCCCGCGGTTTGTGTTGGCGGCTCTATCTAGGCAATTCTGTTGCCGTTGTTAATTGGCGGGACATTCTGTCCCACGAGCCTTATAAGGCGAATTTATAAGTGACTTCGTTTCTGTGCCTTGCGGAGGCGTGTGCCACTCTAGCTCATCTCGTCGCGGAGTACCGTGGGACATTTTTTCCACATTGAGCGACGCACTTTAGAAAAAAGTTCACACCTTACAAATGCGCCACGTGCCGGTATATACATTTGCAGTCTCGGACCTTAGGAAGCCGGCTAACGTGATGTTCGCCGCGCGCGCGGCTTCGACGCTCAACGTGGACGGCGCGCCGATCGCGGCGACGAAAGGGATGCCCGCGCGCGCGGCTTTTTGCAGCAGTTCGAACCCCGCGCGGCCGCTAAGCAGCAAGCCGCTCCGCGACAATTCCACATGATCGCGTTTTAAACAGGAACCAATGATTTTGTCGACGGCGCTGTGACGGCCGATGTCTTCGCGGACGATTTCCAACTCGCCTTCCGCGTTGAACAGCGCGGCGGCGTGCAGCGCTCCGGTATCGGCGAATCCTTCTTGCGCGGCGCGCAGTCTTGCCGGGAGCGCGTGAAGGGTTTGAATGCCGATACGAAAACCGTTGTCGGGCAGCGGCTGGACCGATGGCAGGCCGGGCGCGCCGCAGAAGCCGCACGCCGCAGTGGCCAGGCGCTCACGGCCGGCATCGAAGTCGACGTGCGCGTGCAACGCGACGGTAATTTCGTCCGGGTTGGCGGATTCGACGCGCTCAACGTCCGCGGCGTTTTCGATGCGTCCCTCTGCGTACAGAAGGCCTAGAGCCAACTCTTCGTCGTGGCCCGGCGTGCGCAGCGTCACGCCCCAGCGCGTAGTGCGCCGCCGGTCCTTGAACCAGTGCGCAACCTGGATGGTGAGTGGCGATTCCTCGGCTAGGAAATCGTTGCACGAAGACGGACCAGCGGGCGCCCAGCGCTCGATCGGAACGCTCCGCGGCACTTAGCCTCGCAGCGATTCGAGCAGGCTAACGGCAGCCTTAATGTCGTCGACGTGGGAGAGCTTGGCCTGGTGACGATCGTCCATGTCCTGATCGAGAGAGACTTCGCGCTCAATGGTCAACGCGCCCGTATAGCCGATTTCCTTAAGAGTATTGACGAAATTCGCCATACCCACCGAGCCCTGGCCGAGCGGCATTTCCGTGCCCAGCGTTCCGGGCTTCGATTTGTCGGGCCAGTTGCCGTCTTTCGCATGACAGGAGACGACGTGCTTGCCCACCAGGCGCAGCGCGCTGATCGGCTCGCTGGTGCCGTAGAGAATCAGGTTGGCCGGATCGAAGTTGATCTTCAGGTTTGGACGCGCGACGTCGTCGATGAAGTGCAGCAGCGATTCGGCGGGCTCCTGGCCGGTCTCGAGTGCAAAGACCATTCCATGTTTCGCGCAGTGATCGCAGATCCGGCGGACCAGATCGCGCACAGGCGCGTAGACCGGATCGTTGTGATCGTCAGGAACGAAGCCAACGTGGCAAGCGAAAATCTTCACGCCAAGTGCGTTGGCCATATCGATCACTTCGTAAGTGCGCCGTTCGCGGGCCGCACGGGTGGCCGGCGGGATAAAGCCGACCGTAGCTTCAACCGTGGGAATGTCGGCATAGCTCTCACCGTCGTAGGCCGCGAACACGGCTGTGACCGTGAACTCCTCCTCGGCCAAAGCTTTTTTGTAGACTTCCGCCAACCCGGCGAAGTCCACGGCGCCGGTGAAGCCCAGGTGGCCGCACCGGATTCCCAGCGACTTCACGGCGCGAATCATCTTCAGCGGATCGTGGTCGCCCCAGAACATTAGCCCGACTTCAAGTGCACGCAGCATGGTTTTGCCATTTTACAGCATGACCAGTTGGCGGCTCTCCAGGCGGAGCAGCCGCTCCTTGGTTTCCAGGCCGCCGCCGAACCCGGTGAGCCGGCCGGTGGAGCCGATCACACGGTGGCAAGGGATGACGATGGGGATGGGATTCGCGCCGTTTGCCGCGCCAACCGCGCGCACCGCCGCGGGCTTGCCGATGCGTTTCGCGAGTTCGCCGTAGGAGGCCGTCTCGCCATACGGGATCTCCAGAAGCGCGCGCCAGACCAGCTGCTGAAACGGCGTGCCCGCGGGCCGAACGTCCAGCTCGAACAAGGTTCGCTCCCCAGCGAGATACCCCCGCAGTTGGCGTTCGGCTTCGCGGAACGGCGCCGGATCGTCGATCCACTCCGGATCGCGTAGGCCGTGAAACCGGATATGCGTAATGAAGCCTTCGCCTCCGGCAATGACGAGCGGACCAATGGGCGAGTCGATCTGGAGGCACTTGTGATTCACTAGAACTCTATGTTGCCACTCTCTCGACGCGCTGTCCTGGCCCTGCCGTTTACGGCGCGCGGCGCCACGGTCCGGCAGTTGACGCGCGGGCCGAAGTTCCACTGGTTCGGCTACTACGACAAGCTGGAGTTCGATCCCACGGGCCGCTATGTCCTGGCCAACGAAGTGTCCTTCGAACACCGCTCACCACGCGCGGACGACGAGATTCGCGTGGGCATGGTCGACACGGACGACAACGACCGGTGGATCGATCTGGGCTCCACGCGGGCGTGGAACTGGCAGCAGGGTTGTATGTTGCAGTTCGTCCCGGGCTCCAAGGACGAAGTGGTTTGGAACGATCGGGTGGATGGCGAATTCGTCTGTCACGTGGTCAACATCAAGTCAGGGAAGAAGCGGACGCTCGGCTCGGCCATCTATACGCTCAGCCCGGACGGCAAGTGGGCCATCACCTGCGATTTCCGGCGATTGAATGACGTGCGGCCTGGCTATGGGTACGCCGGTGTTCCGGATCCGAATCACAGCAAGCGAATTCCGGACGGCGTTGGTATCTGGCGCGTCGACATGAGAACCGGCGCAAAAAAATTGCTGATTCCGGTCGAGGAGGCGGCGGGCGTGCCCTACCCGGGCGGCTACTCCAACAACGCGAAGCACTGGTTCAATCACCTGCTGATCGGTCCGGACGGAAAGCGGTTCATCTTCCTGCATCGCTGGCGCGGCGACAAGGAAGGCCGGAGTTTTTCCACGCGCCTTTTCACCGCCGATGCGCAAGGCAAGGACCTGTACGTCACTGACCCGCATGGCAAGACGTCGCACTTCATCTGGCGCGACGCCCAGCATATTCTGGCCTGGGCGTGGCATCCGTCGAAGGGCGAGAAGTTCTATTTGTACAAGGACAAGACGGATCGCGTGGAAGCCGTGGGCCCGGAGGTCATGACGGTGAACGGGCACTGCACGTACCTGAACCGGACCGGCAACCGTTGGATTTTGAACGACACCTATCCCGACAAGAGCCGCAACCAGAACGTGTTTCTCTTCGACACGCAAACCGGCGAGCGCCGGGCGCTGGGCAGCTTCCACGCGCCTCCGGAGTATACGGGCGAATGGCGCTGCGACATGCATCCGCGCTCCAGCCCGGACGGAAAGAAGATCGCGATCGACTCCGCGCACAACAGCGGCAGGCAGGTGTATCTAATCGAGAGCGGCCTTTAGCAGCGCGATGCGCTGGGCGATTTCGCCGCGAGGCACATCGCGGTACTGGCTGGGCAGAAGGCTGCGCCGCGTGCACTCGGTGACCGCGATCAGCGTTTGCATCTCGATTTCCGCTGGATAGGCTGGCGGCAGAAAGTCTTCCAGGACGTGCAGCAGGTCCGCAGCGTCCACTGTCGAGTCATTCTCGAGCACGCTCTTCATCGAGGCACGAACGAGAATCGCCTCGATGTCGGCGCCGGACATCGTGCCGGCTTTTTCGAGAAAGAGCTTCTCGACTTCAGCCGAGGCCAGCTTCACGCCAGTCTTTTTCATCATGACGTGGAGCATGGCAAGCCGGTCCGCGTCGGTGTCCGGGTAGAAGAGCGCGATGTGCTCCTCGGCGCGGCCCTGGCGCTTCAGGTCCACAGGCAACAGGTCCGGCCGGCAGGTAAGCAGGAACCAGATTACGCGGCCGCGATTCTCGGTGTTGCCCATGAACTGCGCGATTTGCGCGAAGACGCGGTTGTTGACGCCCGAATCGCCGGATGAGGAGCGGTCCCCCAACTGCGCGTCCGCTTCGTCGACGATGACCATGATGGGGCTCATGGCTTTCAACAGCGCCAAAACCCGTTCCAGATTCGCCTCGGTCTGGCCTTGCCACATGGAGCGGAAGTTTTTCAGAATGACGGCGGGGATACCGACTTCGCCGGCAAAGCACGTGGCGAGAAACGTCTTGCCGGTGCCCACCGGGCCGCACAGCACGTAGCCCATCGGAACGACGTCGCGGCGTCCCGCTTGAATCGCCTTGGCGGCGTCCGAGAGCAACTGCTTCGCCCCGGCGGCGCCGGAGACATTGGCGAGGTTAAACCGGGTCTGGACGAACTCCAGCATTCCGCCAGACTCCGCTTCGATCAGTTGCCGCTTCCGCTTGCCGAGTTCCTTGGCTGTCAGCGGAACTTTATTGTGGTGTGCGTGGGCCAGCAGGCCGGCCAGTTGGACACGCTTCAAGCCGCTGGTCAAATTGGCGAGCACGCGAGCGTCGACGTCCGATCCGTCCGGCAGCGGTGTCTGCCGGAGCTGCCACTCGATGAACTCGCGGCGATCCTCTTCCTCGGGGAGCGGAACGGCGATGGCCGCCACGCCCGGATGCTGCACGATGCCCTGGTTGACCTCCAGCAGATTCTCAGCGACGAGGCAGATAGTCACGTCCTGGCGCAGAAAGACCGGATTGTGAGCCCAGCGCTTCAGAATGACCAGCGCGTTGCGGTCCTCCGGCGAAAGGCCCTGCGCGTCGCCCTGCGGCACGATGGTCTCGGCGTAGGAGAGACTGAAGGCAATCTTGCGGTTGTCGAGAAGGCGCAGGCGGACGAAGTTGTCGATCAGATTCAGCACGCCGTCCGGATTGCGGGGCAGCCCGGCCTCGTATGCCGTGCCGTGGAAAGAATCGTAACCGCGCAGCGCCGTCTTGAAGTCCGCCTGCATGTCCTGCGACGCGAACGACAGGCCGCCCCCGCGGTCGTAGTCGAAGACGATCTCGCGCTTGCTGAACAGGCCCTTCTGCAGGAACTCCTTCAGCGGCAGAAACTCAACCGCACCGTTTCGCCGAAGCGGAACCAGATCGTGCACGTTCTGGTGAAGTACAAACTGCACGAACGCGCCCGAGAAATATTTTTCGCTGAGCTCGCGGGCCCACCCCGGCAGCCCCTCCAGCGGTTTGGCGTTTTCAGTTGACATTGCGGTTGCGTTCCGGAGAATCGAACGGGTTCAGCGATTGGGGCGCGCCGCCGGAAGGCAGCGGGGCGATGGTGTCGCCGTTGGTGACGGCGAAAAAGTCTTCGATCTCGCGCACGGTGGCTTCGGTGCTTTCGACATCATGCAGCAGGCTGTCCAGGCGCTCATTCACCAGTTGAGGATCGGTGAGCGAAACAGATTGGTCGCGGATCAGTTCCAGCACATCCTCGATTGCCTCCACTTGTACGTTGATCACCTGTAAGTCGTCGACGATCTTCCGGTAGCGCTCTTGCCGTTTGCGAAGAATGTCGATTCGAGTGCGGTTGATCTCCTGAACCTTGGGTGGCTGCTTGGCCAAGTCGCGCTCCAGTGTTTCGATGTCCCTGTCGATGGCGCGCGGATTCGCTTTCTGCAAATGGTCGGTATAGGTAAGGCCCGCGTTGGCCAGACGGAGGAACGAAAGCAACAGGCCGTCCAGTCGCTGCGAGACCTGGTCAACGAAGATCTGGGATGTCGATGAGAGGCGGGCGTAGTTCGATCGAATCTGCTGACACATCGTCTGCAGCTTGGTGTAGCGCTCGCGGACCATCGGCGTCAGGTGCGACTGCATCGCGCGCACCCGGTCGTCGTGCTTCTTCTTGTCGTCGGCAAACTTCCAGGAGCGGACCAGACGGCGGAAGGCGCTCGACTGCGGCACGACGGCGAGGTACATCATCTCCAGGCCCGCGGCGAGGAGGATGGGTAGCGCGGTTCCAGAGACGAGCGCGAAAGCCGCCGCTCCGGCCAGGCCGATGACGTTGTACTGCCACTTGAAGGCTTCCTTCAAGTAATTGACGCTGCCGCTGTCTAGCTCGTCGGCCTTCCCGGCAATCTTGGACCTGTAGTCTTCCGCCATCCCTTGGTTACCAGTGTATCTGCCCTACAACATGCGGAAGCGGTCGCGAATATCCTCGACAACGCTCACGAAGGCCGGTTCCAGATGAACGCCGCGGCGCCAGGCCAGGCCCATCGCGGCCAGATCGAAGGTTTTCATGACACGCGCTCCGGGAAGCGGATTGCCGGCACCGTCCACATCGCGTCCCAGCAGAATCACCAGATCGGCGATCTCACAAACGGCGGCGATATCGTGGCTGACGACGATGGTGGTGTTCAGGGTATGGGCGTGCGAAACCTCACTGATCAACTCCTGCACCGAGTCGAGAGCGACGACATCGAGCCCGGAGAACGGCTCGTCCATCAGAAGGAACTGTTCCGAGCACATGATCTGCTGCGCGATGGCTACGCGCTGACGCTGGCCTCCGGAGAGCTGCGCCGGATAAAAATCCTTACGATTCAGGAGTTGAAACCGGCTGAGCAGTTCGTGCGCCCGCTTTTCGCTTTCTTCGGCCGGACGCGAACTGCCCTGGCCGGCGACCACCAGATTGCTCCACACCGTGCGATGTTCAAACAGCGGATAGTGCTGAGCGACCACGCCGACCATGCCGCGCTCGACAACGGCCCCCGGAGAGCCGATCAGCACCTCGCCGCTGTCCGGCTTGTTTAGGCCGGCGAGGATGCGGAACAGTTGTGTCTTACCGATTCCCGAAGGACCCAGCAGGCCGACAATCTGTCCCGTGGTCTTGTCTTCCCGGTGAAGATCGCGGATTTCAAAGCTGAGGTCGCGCAGAATCTGGTTGCCGCCCAGCTTCAGTGAGACGTTGTTGACCCGCAGGACATGGTCGCGAACTTCGTAGACGTTCGGCATCTAACGTCTCTCCAGCGTGAGTTCGGCGTAGGGGCATACGATCCGCTTGAAGCGGCCGATGGCGAAATCCTGGCCCAGGCCAACCAGCAGGATGACGATTTGAATCGCGAAGACTTCGGCGAGATGGAAGTGTTTGTTCTGGTTCAACAGCATTGCGCCAATGCCGCCTTCGGCCCGCGAAATCCCCTCAACCATCGTCAGCATCATCCACCCGATCGCCGCGTTCTGGCGGAACACCTCGATCGCTTTGTCGGCCGTGCCCAGGATGACCACCTCCCACACGACGCGCCATTCGCTCATTCGCAGCGTTCGCGCGTGATCGAACTTCGATTTCGGAATGCCCGCGATCTCGGCCGCCATGGAGGTGACGAAAAATACGGTCATACCGAATACCAGCAACGCGACCTTTAACCGGTGCCCGCCGCCCACCATGAGTGTAAATACGAAGGTGAGGCCGATAAGCCCGAGAAACCTGCCGCGCGCGACTGCGTTCGCGATCGGCCGGAAGAACGGCATGACCGTGAAGTAGCAGAGGCCAAGAGAAAGCAGTACGGTCCAAGCGAGCGCTTCGAGATTCAGCAGAAAACTGGTGATCAGTTCCTGACCCAGACCCTGCTCCATCCAGAGTTTGCCCAGTGCCGCGAAAACTTCCGGCGGTGTGGGCAAAACCTGAAATGGGGACAGGAACCAAACGGCGATGGCGAGGGCGATCTGAATGACCACCACAACGCGCATGGCGCTGGAGGTCGCCGAGTGGTTCGGCTCAAAGACTCGCCGCAGATCGGTCATCGAGTGGTGCCGATGACAATTTCCACGCGGCGGTTCTTGGCCCGCCCGTCTTCGGACGCGTTCGGCGCGACGGGGTTCTGCTGGCCATGCGCGAAGATGCGCACGCGGCCTTCGGGGAAGTTAACGGAGGACGACTCCTCCAGGAACTTCTTAACGGCGAATGCCCGCGCCTCTGAGAGTTGCATGTTCGCGTTGGCGTCGCCCACCGAATCGGTGTGGCCGTGAATCTCGACCGCGGTCGAGCCGGCGACCAACAGATCCTTGAGCATCTGATCCAGGTCCGACTTCGCGGCCCCCGAGAAGGTTGCCTTGCCCGTGTCGAACGTAATGTTCCAAGCCCGGCGGCTGACGACGTTGGTCATTTTGTCCGACGGAGAGAACTGCGGCACCGAGGCGGGCGCGAGCGACGTGCCCGCGCGCGAGGCGATGGCTTCGATGTAGGACGTGTCGGCCACTTCGCTGAACGGATAGTAGCTGGGGACCAGATCCGGATACTGCTTCACGACAATGTCGCCGAAGACAGAATAGGTGGCCGCGAACACGTTGGCCGAACCCCGCGCCAAGCCGAACAGCAGGAGGTTGTCGGCCAGATTGTTAACCGTGGACCCGCCGAGTTCCACCTGCAAGCCCTGTTTGTCGGTCTCTAAGACGCCGTTGTAGTAGCGTTCCCAGTAGTTATAGTCGGCGTTCGACTCGTGATAAACCACCGTCGAAACCTGGGCGGCGTGCTTAAGGGCGCCCGGATGCGACTTTACTTGATCGCCTCCATCGAAAGTGGCCTTCAGCATGCCCTCCACCGTGGAGCGATTGTCCTGCATCCACCGGTCGATGCCGATGATTGCGTTTGGCATCTGGGCGCTATACTCCTTTGTCGAGACGATCGACACCAAGCCGCCCTTTTTCTTCGCGACATTGACATCGCCTGGCGTCCAGGTGACGACGCCATTCACGCAAACCCGCTTCTTTTCGCCGGTTTTCTTGCCCTTGTCGACGACGGCGCGCTCCTCGCAATAACCGGAGATGTACTTCTCGCCCGCGTCGATGTAGTCGCTGGCCGCCACCCAGTTCAGGCATTTTGGGTCGTAGGTTTTTTCGTCGGGGTTGTTGCAAAGGCCGTTGTCGCCGAGCCATTTCTGGGCGATGTTCCAATCGCCGTCGCGCAGATAGCCGGCCACCAAACCGCCGCGCGAGGCCTGCGGGTTGGCCTTCCAGGCCGGCGGTCCCATAAATTTGTCCTCGCCGCGCGAGTAGCCGGCCGAGCCAACGATCTTCGCCGTGTAGTCAGGGCCCAATTTCTTCAGCGTGTCGTTCAGCCCTTTCAGGAATGTCGCCGCGCCGTCTCCCATGATTGCGACGAAATGCGCGCCCTTCGACGGGTTCTTCGAGCCTCCCTTCAACTCCGTCGCGAACGCCACCAACGCTTCCTGCATCTTGCCCGCGTCGTCCTCGCGGACGAATCGGATATTCGCGCCTTCTTTGCACATCAGGCTACCGTCGGCCGATTGCGGGCCGCCGGTGGCGAACATCATGCCCATCTGCGCGTTCCAGGCCCAGTGATAGAAGCGCACCTCGGGTTTGTCGTCGCAGCCGCGCTTGCTGCCCGGCATCGAGACCGGCGCGACGTTGGAGGAGCCGGTGATCGCCACCGTAGGCAGATCGATCTTACCGACGTCGGTGGACTCCCGCACCTTCGCGCCGGGGATCAGCTTGTCCAGCAAGCCATACCGGTTTAGGCTGTAACCCACCAGCCCCAAGCCAAGCGCGAAGATGACCGCCCAGCCGCCTTTTTCAATTCGTACCGCCATGTCTTCGATCTCTCCTATTTTTCTTAGAGGGTTTTTTCGCCTTCGCGGCCGCCGATGGTTTTTTCGGGCGCGGCGCCGCCGGCTTGCGGAGAGATAACTCCCATCTCCAGCTTGAACTGCTTCAACAGTTCGTTGGCCTGGAGTTTCTCCGCTTCTTTCTCGATTTCGAAGCGCTGCTGGTCGACGTTGTTCAACGCCATCTCCATTCGCGCCTCGTTCACCGCGGTCTGCTCCTCGATCTTGCGGACCATTTCGTCGTGGGTCTGGCTAATGCCGGCCACTTCGAACTGCTCCATCGCGTCGGCGACCTTCTTCTGCCATTGGGACCGGCGATGGTCGCGAATAGCGTTCATCGACTCGCGGGTCTTGCGCTCCTTCTCGCGGAGGAACGCCTGCTTGACGACCATGGCCTTGTCGTAGGCGGCGCGGGCCGTTTGCAGCTGGCCCTGCGTGCGCGCCATTGCCGATTTCGTCTGTTCCAACTGCGCCGCGAAAGTGGCGGCGATATCGTCCCGTCCCGCTTGGATGGCGGCCTTGGTCTTGCCAGTAAGGTCCGAGACCTCCTGCTTATACTTGGCCTCTTCCTTCTCGAGCAGCGTGACGTTGGCCTTCACCATCGCAATCGACTCGTTCATCCGGGGGACCTGATCGTTCATATCCCGGATGTTCTGCTCCAGCAGGATCTCCGGGTCCTCCGCCACGGAGATAAAGAAGCCCACGAAGGAGCGAATCACTCTCGTCAGCCGGTTCCACATTGTTGTCTAGTCAGCCCTTTCCCCGCGCGGCCTACGATCCGGACGATGAGCCCGCCGGCGGGCGCGGGCTCGCGGCGGTGGTAATCGGATTTTCGGTCACGAAATAAGATACGCAATCGGCGATCCGTTGTTCCTCAATTTGCTTTTTCTCGCGCCAGCTAAGAAACGCCTGTTTCTGCTTGGCAACCTCTTCGAGATTGGACCCCACATTTCCGTTTTGAGCCGCGCGTGCGAATCTCCCGGATGCTCGTCCGCATCAATATCCATAGGGGTTTGAAGGCAGCGAAGACCCCTGCGGAGGACAGCACCCAATGGGTGACAAACAAAACCAGCCCTTTCAGCTCTCGTTCAACGGCCTTCTCAAGATCGACTTCCAGGGATCGCGCGTTACT